>NZ_SOFT01000045.1:0-64162 GCF_004402645.1 Cryobacterium sp. TMT2-42-4 | reverse complement strand
CGCACTACACCCGCATCCTGCGCTACATCAAGCCGGACTTCGTGCACGTCTTCGTCGACGGCCGCATCGCCGAACAGGGCGGCCCCGAACTCGCCGACCGCCTCGAAGACGAGGGCTACGATCGCTTCCAGAGCGCCGAGGTCGCCCGATGAGCCTCGGGACAACTGCACTGCAACCGGCGGAATCGACCCTGGGCGCGGCGCGGTTCGATGCCATCCAGGAGGCCCTCAAGGATGTGATCGACCCGGAACTCGGCATCAACATCGTCGACCTCGGCCTGATCTACGACCTGGGCTGGGACGATGAGAACGACGCCCTGATCATCCACATGACCCTGACCTCGGCCGGCTGCCCGCTGACCGAGATGCTCGAGCAGGAGATCGGCGTCAACCTGGACGGCATCGTCGACCAGTTCCGCATCAACTGGGTCTGGATGCCGCCGTGGGGCATCGACAAGATCACCGACGACGGCCGGGAGATGATGAGCGCCCTTGGATTCAACGTCTAACCAGCCCGTTGCCACCCATCGGCTTCCTCTGACCGAGGTGCGCCGATGACCTATGTGATCGCCCTGCCCTGCGTCGACGTGAAGGACCGCGCCTGCGTAGACGAGTGCCCGGTCGACTGCATCTACGAGGGGGACCGCTCCCTCTATATCCACCCCGACGAGTGCATCGACTGCGGCGCCTGCGAACCCGTTTGCCCGGTCGAGGCCATCTACTACGAGGACGACCTGCCCGAGAAGTGGGCCGACTACTACAAGGCCAATGTCGAGTTCTTCGACGACATCGGCTCGCCCGGCGGGGCCGCGAAGTCCGGCGTGTTCCAGAAGGACCACCCGCTCATCGCCGCCCTGCCCCCGCAAGTGCGGCTCTGACCCTGCCGCGCTCCTCCAGGCCGAATTCGACGCCGAGCCCTGAGCCATGCCGCCCCGCGAACGGGGCGGCATCCTCGTCTGCGGAGAAGACCGTTCCTCCGAGGCCGAAGGCCGTGTTGTTGGCGATCCCGACGGCCTCCTCGACGCTGTCGTAGCGCAAAATCGACAGCACCGACCCGAAGATCTCCTCCCGGGCGATCCGCATGCCGGGCGTCACGTCGGCGAACACGGTCGGCGTGACGTAGAAGCCCCGGTCGAACCCGCTGGGCACGTCGCCGCCGGGCGTGGCGCGGGCACCCTCCGCCAGGCCCGACCGGATAAAGCCGCGCACCGTGTCCCGCTGCGCGGCGGTTGCGCTCGGCCCGAACACGGTCGCCGGATCCATCGGGTCACCTTGGGGCGCGGCCGCGATGGTGGCAGTGACCATGTCCACCAAGTCGTCGTAGCGGCCCCGCGGGGCGAGGATACGGGTCGAGACGCAACAGGTCTGCCCCGTGTTGCGCATGCAGGTGCGGATCAGCACTTTCGCCATCTGTGCCAGGTCGGCGTCGGGCAGCACCAGGGCCGACGACTTGCCGCCAAGCCCCAGGGTTGCCGGGCGCAACAGCTCGCCGCAGGCGGCACCGTTCGAACGGCCCACCGGGGTGGCCCCGGTGAACGCCACCTTGTCGATGCCCGTGTGCCGCACGAGGGCGTCCCCGACGGCGCTGTTACCGGTGACAACGTTGACCACGCCCGCCGGAATACCGGCGGCGACGACGGCATCCGCGATCTGGCGGATCGAGAGGGGGGTCGGCGACGCCGGCTGGAAGTTCCACGGCGCGATCAGGGCACAGACCCCGACCGGGTCCTGGCGCACCACGGTCTCGGCGGAGCCGTCGGGGAACGGGCGCACATCGTGCGCCTCCAGGTGTGGCGCGAGGGTGGCGAAGTAGCGGAAGATGGCGGCCGCATTCGAGGCGGCACGGCTGGTCTCGTATACCGGCGACCCGTTCTCCCAGGTGTGGGTGTGCGAGATCGCCTCGCTGCGCTTCTCGACCTCGTCGGCCAGCCGCCTCAGGTAGACCGCTCGTTCGGAGGGGGCCAGGTCGCGCCAGCCGCTACCGGTGAAGGCCCGGCGGGCCGCGCCGTCGATGAACAGGTCGTCCGTGTGGGTGTACGGAACGGTCGCGAACGCCGTCTCCATCAGAGCACCGAAACCTTGAGCAGCGCCTCGGCCCGGTCGAGTTCGACCGTCACCATCTCGAGCCCGGCGGCGGTGATCAGCTCCGGCAGGATCTCCGCGCGCAGCCGGCGGCAGTAGAACGACGGCGTCTGGACGAACCAGCTCGAGGCCAGGGCGATGCCGGCCGGGGTGAAGCGCCAGAGCCGGTCGGCGTCCCGCACCAGCGAGTCTTCGATCGAGTGCGACACCGGGCGGGTGTCGTGCCCATCGATGATGTCGGTCACCCGGGTGATGAACGCGTCGTCGTAGCCGAGGCCGGGCAGCACCTCGCGGGCGATCTCGCAGCCCGTGATCTCGTGTTCGAACCGGATCTGCGCCTGGCGCCAGTTCGTGCCGAAGCCCTCCGAGATGATCTTGATCTCGTCGACGCAGGCCCAGCCGGTGTCGTGCAGCAGGATGGCGACCCGCGCCACCAGGGAATCGGCCTCCGGGTAGGCGTCGCAGCGGCGCTCGGCGAAGGCGAACGACATCGGGATGTGGATGTCGTTGCCGCGCGTGCGCATCTCCCGTGCGACGGCCCGCCAGAGCAGGTCGAGGTCGGTCGGGGAGGTGTCGGTGACGCTGATCCGGGAGGTGTCGATCGGGTGTTCGGTCTACAGGATCATGGCGTTGTCACTTTCTCGGAGAGCGCCGGGGCACCGGTGGCGAGCTTTTTGAGGGTGAAGGAGGTGTCGGAGGCGGCATCGGCCGGAACGGGCTGGCCCTTGTGCAGGGCGTCCCACACGGCCATGAAGTCGAGCGGGTTGTTGATGCAGTCCGCGGCGATCAGCGTGCCGCCGCGATAGTAGAGCACGGAGAACTTCTCCGAGTCGGGGTCGCCGCGCAGCACGACCCGGTCATGGCCGCCGGAGAGCCCGGCGATCTGCAGTTCCAGATCGGCCTGGTCGGACCAGAACCACGGCACCGTCTTGTGCTCGGCGGGGATGCCCAGCAGGGTGGCGGCGGCGACTGCGGCGGGGTGCGGTACACCCCGTTCTGTCGCCCCCTGACGTCCCCCGACGTGCGGCAGATTGCGTTTCGGATAACGTGAAGGTGTGACCCACACCGCCCGCGACGTCGGAACCTCCGCCACCCCAACCGCACGCCCCGGGCTGCACGCCTGGCGGAACGCCGTGTTCGCACTCTTCTTCATTTCCGGACTCGCACTGGCTACCTGGATGTCCCGCATCCCGGCCGTGCGAGACGGCCTCGAGCTCTCGACCGCGCAGGTGGGCATCGTCATCTTCGGTCTCTCGGCCGGGTCGGTGATCGGCCTGGTGGCGGCGGTCGGGCTGCTCGCCCGCCTCGGCGCCCGGCGCGCCGTGGTTCTCGGCGTAGCGATCTCCTCGGTCGGGCTCATCACGGCCGGGGTCGGCACGAGTCTGCTGGGGTCCACCGAGCTGGTCTTCGCCGGGCTGGCCCTGGTCGGTTTCGGGATGGGCTCGGTCGACGTCATGATGAACGTCGAGGGGGCGGCGGCCGAGCGGGCGATCGGCAAGACGCTGATGCCGCTGATGCACGCCTGCTTCAGCCTCGGCACCGTGGTCGGCGCGCTGGCGGGCGCGGGGGCATCCTTCGCCTCGTTGCCGGTGTTCTGGCACCTGGCCGGGGTTTCGCTTCTCGTGCTCGCCACCGCCGTCGCCGGGGTGCGGCATATCCCGGTGCGAGCGGAGCTCGGCGACAAGCCGGCAACGGCGTCGGAGCCGGGCGCCGCGCCGGAAACGGCAGAGGCCGGGCCGCGCCCTGCGCCGCCCTGGCGGGAGCGCCTGCGCGTCAGCCTGTCCGCGTGGGGTGACACGAGGATCCTCCTGATCGGCACGATCGTGCTGGGCATGACCTTCGCCGAGGGCTCGGCCAACGACTGGCTGGCCCTGGCCGCCGTCGACGGACACGGGCTGAGCAACACGGAGGGCGCCATCATCTTCGGCGTCTTCGTGACGGCGATGACCGTCGGCCGCGTGTTCGGCGGGCCGATCCTGGACCGGTTCGGGCGGGTCCCGGTGCTGCGCGCCTGCGCCGCGCTGGGAATCCTGGGCCTGGTGTTGTTCATCCTCGCGCCGAACGAGTGGCTGCTCTACACCGGCACGGTGCTCTGGGGTCTCGGCGCGTCGCTCGGCTTCCCGGTGGGCATGTCGGCCGCCGCCGACGACACGAAGAACGCCGCCGCCCGGGTGAGCGCCGTCGCCATGATCGGCTATTTCGCGTTCCTCGTGGGCCCACCCGTGCTCGGCCTGCTCGGCGAGGCCTGGGGCATCCTGAACGCCCTGTTCTTGATCCTGGCACTGATGGTTCTGGCGGGCCTGGCCGCCCCCGCCGCGCGCGAGCGCACCGACGCCCCCGCCGCGCGCACCTCCCCCGCCGCCTAACGAAGTCGACAGAGGTTTTGGCGCTGGAGGCCGGTTTTGGGTGGCCTGATTGGAGCCGAAACGGCAAATTTCCGTCGAATTGGTTCGGGCCAGCGGCGCGGTTAGGCTCGAACCGTGCGCCTTGTGATTGCGAAATGTTCCGTCGACTACGCGGGGAGACTCAGCGCGCATCTGCCGCTGGCCACCCGCCTGCTCATGATCAAGTCGGACGGCAGCGTGCTCGTGCACTCCGACGGCGGCTCCTACAAGCCGCTCAACTGGATGAGCCCGCCGTGCAGCCTGGCGCTGTCCGAGCCCGATGACGACCAGACGGATGCCGGCGTCACGGCCGTGTGGACGGTCACCCACGCCAAGACCGCCGACCAGCTCATCGTCAGCATCTACGAGGTGCTGCACGACTCCGCCCACGAGCTCGGCATCGACCCCGGACTGATCAAGGACGGCGTCGAGGCCCATTTGCAGAAGCTGCTGGCCGAGCACATCCACCTGCTCGGCGACGGCCATATCCTGGTGCGCCGCGAGTACATGACGGCGATCGGCCCGGTCGACATCCTGGCGCGCGACTCCACGGGCGGATCCGTCGCCGTGGAGCTGAAACGGCGCGGCGACATCGACGGGGTGGAACAGCTCACGCGCTACCTCGAACTCATGAATCGCGACCCGCATCTCGCACCGGTAATCGGGGTTTTCGCTGCACAGATCATCAAGCCGCAGGCGCGCACGCTGGCCGAGGACCGCGGCATCCGTTGCCTCGTTCTCGACTACGACGCCATGCGCGGACTCGACGACACACAATCGAAACTCTTTTAGGGCCTGGCGGCCCGAGTGAAAGCGTATCGTCCTCATGATCTTTGAATTCATGCGATAGATCGACTCCCGACCCCTAGTATTAGCCTGTGATTTCGACATCGACCCGCACGTGGAGTGCCATACTCTTTGACCTTGACGGAACAATCACCGATTCCGCCCCGGCCATCACCAATGCCCTCGCCCGCACCTTCGCCGTCCTGGGCCACCCGGTTCCCGCCGACGCGGAACTTCTGGCCTACGTGGGGCCGCCTCTGCTGGCCGCTTTCCGCGAGTACGCCGGCATGACACCGGAGGAGGCCGCCGAGGCTGTCGCCGTCTACCGCGCCGACGACCAAGGCAAGCATTTGCTGGACACCGCCATCTTCCCGGGCGTCGCCGGGCTCCTCGAGCGCATCCACGCGGCGAGGATCCCGATGGCCGTGGCCACCAGCAAAACCCAGCACAATGCGATCGCGGTGCTCGAGCACTTCGACCTGGCAAAGTACTTCACCGCCATCGTGGGCTCCACCGACAACGAGACGCGCAGTTCCAAGGCCGACGTCGTGGCGGAGGCCCTCGAGCGCCTCGCCGCCGCCGGTGCCGACCTCAGCCAGCCCGTCATGGTCGGCGACCGCCGCTACGACGCGGAAGGTGCGGCCGCCCACGGCGTTCCGGCCATTCTCGTGGAGTGGGGCTACGGCTCCCCGTCCGAGGCCGCCGAGGCGACCGCGACCGTCTACTCCGCTGACACGCTCGGCAAGATGCTCCTCGGCTGACACCCCTCTCCCTGCCCTCGCGAAAAAGCACCCTCGTCTCGAAACGAGGGTGCTTTTTCCGTATCCACGCGGACTCCCGCGGGGACTCCCGCGCGGACTCCGGGGCGGCTAGATGATGGCGCCGCGCAGGGCGGCCGCCGCGGCGGCCGGGTCCTCGGCGCCGTAGATGGCGCCGCCGGCGACGGCGACCCGGGCCCCGGCACGCTGCACGGAGGCAATGGTGGCGACGCTCACGCCGCCGGCCAGGGAGAACGGAACCCGGGCGGTCTCACCCTGGTTGAGTAAAGTCGAGAGCGAGAAGCCGGGCTCCGCCTGCTCGTCCAGGCCGGCGTGCATCTCGACGAAGACGGCACCGAGCTTTGTCACTTCGCGGGCCCGCGTCACCTTGTCGGCGACGCCGATCAGGTCGACGACGACGCCTTTGCCGTGCTTCGTGGCCGCGGCGACGGCCCCGACGATGGTACTGTCCCCGGCCGTGCCGAGAACAGTCACCAGGTCGGCGCCGGCGGTGAACGCCAGGTCGGCCTCGAGCTCACCGGCATCCATTGTTTTGAGGTCGGCGAAGACCGTCTTGTCGGGGTGAGCGGCCTTGATGGCGGTCACGGCACGCAGGCCCTCCGCCTTGATCAGCGGGGTGCCGAGCTCGATGATGTCCACGTAGGGTGCAACCTTCGCGGCCAGCTCGAGGGCCGCATCCGTGGTGAGTACGTCCATGGCGACTTGCAGTTTCATGATGGTCTTCTTCCCGGTTCTGGTGAGGTTCTGGTGAGGCCTGATAGGTCTGAAGGAGTGAAAAGCGTTATTCGAGGTTGGCGTGGCGCGGCCACAGCTCATCGGCCGTGGCCCCGGATGCCTTCCACAGGCTGTGGAAGATCGCATCGCCGAGCACGACGACGGTCTGTTCGAAGAGCGCGCCCGAGTACTGCAGCGACCGGAGTTCGTCATGGTCCTGCTTCTGGGCGGCCGGCACGACCACTGTCACCGCGGCCAACGCGGCGAGCGGGGAGGCCGGTGCGGTGGTGATCGCGATCAGCCGGGCACCGGACGCCGCGGCGGTTTCGGCCGCGCGCACGACGGTGGCCGTCGCGCCGGACCCGCTCGCTACCAGCAGCACGTCGCCGGCCACGATCGCCGGGGTGGTGACCTCGCCGACCACGTGCACGTCGAGCCCGAGGTGCATCAGCCGCATCGCGGTCATGCGCAGAGCCAGTCCGGACCGGCCCGCGCCGAGCACAAACACGCGCCGGGCTCCCCGCAGGACGGCCGCGGCCTGGTCGAGGGTCGGGAGGCCGGCCGTGTCGTCAGTGCTGTTCGTGCTGTTCGTGGTCGCCGTCGTCAGGAGCTGGCGCACGATCCCGGCGTTCTCGGCCGCGATGGCGGCGAGCGATTCGGTCACTGTCACGGGGGTGTCGGTGCGAGAAGGCATCCCCTTATGATCCACTCTTTTGGGCGGGCAGGAGGCCCACCGAACGGGCGGCGCACCTACCCGAACGGATGGCTGAACGCACCCCCGGTAGGCTGCTGAGGTGAATAGTCAGCGCCCAGCCCCCTCGATCGAGCCGTTCGACTCCCGTTCGGCCGCCGCCGAGCGCGCCCGGGTCGTCGCCGACCTGACCGACACGCAGGCGACCACGCTCGAGTCCTTGCTCGCCGTGCTCCGCTCCCGGGACACGAGCGACGCCTCGGCCCGGCAAACCGCGATCGACCTGGCCGCGACGGCGATGGTTGCGCTGCGCGCCGTCTCCGACCTCGACCGGTCCCTCACCGAGGAGCCCGTTGCTCAGGCCTTCGAACGCCTGCGCGACGACCTGCGCCCGCTCGTGCGCTTCGGCGACCTCGACGTGCAGTTCATCGAGCCGCCCGTGAACGGCCGGGCCCTGCCCGGCGAGGTGGCCCACGCCGCCCGGGCCATCGTGCGCGGCGCGGTCCTGGCTCTGGTCGAGCAGGCCGGGGTGGCCCGCGTGCGCGTGCACTGGGACTGCGACGGCAGCAACCTCTTGATCCACATCCGCGACGACGGCTCCGGCGACCTCACCCCGGACAGCCCGAGCGTCAGCCGGTTGACGAGCCGGGTGGCCGCACTGAACGGCACGCTGCGGCTGGAGGCGACGACCGGCTGGGGATCCGAAATGACCGTCAGCCTCCCCCTCGACGTGCCACTCGCACCGCTCACGGCCGCCGCCGCGTGGGGTCTCAGCCCGCGCGAGAAGGGCGTGCTCGAGCTGGTCGCCTCCGGCGCCCGCAACCGGGCGATCGCCGAGACGCTCTCGATCAGCGAGAACACGGTCAAGTTCCACGTCGCCAACCTGCTGCGCAAGGTGGGTGCCTCCACTCGGGCCGAGCTGGCAGCGCTCTCCCGCTGAGCCGCCGCCTCCGTGCAAAACTGGCCATCGCGCAGCATCCGTTCACACCGACGGATGCCCGCCGAGAGGACACACCATTGACGCCACCGAATGGGACACCCGCTACCGCCTCGCCCGTGAGGCCCAGGCCGGCCGGGCCGGACGCCTGTGGTCCGCGGTGCCGGCGCAGATCGTGCAGGACACCGTGAGCCCGTTCCCGCCGGGGCGTGCGCTGGACCTGGCCACCGGCGACGGTCGCAACGCGATCTGGCTGGCCGGCCACGGCTGGATGGTCACGGCGGTCGACTTCTCCGCCGAGGCCGTCGGCCAGGCCGAAGCGCACGCCGCCGAGGCAGGCGTGTCGGTGCACTGGCAGGTTGGCGACGCCACGACCTGGGATCCGGCAGGCGCAAGCTTCGACCTGGTCACCGTGATGTACCTGCACCTGCCCGAGCCCGCCTTGCGCGCCGTGCTGGCCCGCGCCGCCGGGTGGCTCTCCCCCGGCGGGCACCTGGTCGCGCTCGGGCACGACCAGGCCAACCTCGAGACCGGGGCTCCCGGACCCGGCGATCCGGCCATCCTCTACTCGCCCGAGCTGCTGCGTTCCTGCATCGACCCCGCAAGCCCGGGTGCCTCCCGGGTCGTGCGCTGCGAGACCATCCGCCGCGACCTCGCCACCGACCCGGAGGCCCCCGGCGACGGCGGCGCCGCCACGTTCGCCCTCGACACCCTGCTCGTCGTCGAAGCCTAATTACCCCCTGGGGTATACTGAAACCCCAGCGCACACGCCACGAGGGAGCCCGATGTCCACCAATCCGGATGCGCCCGCGCCCGTGACCCCGGACGCCCGCCCCATGCCCACGCCCGCCGACCACACGCCGCTGCAGCGCACGGTCGTGCGGGTGCTCATCGCAGGCCAGATCCTCGGTGGCATCGGCATGGGCGCCACGCTCTCCCTCGGCGCTCTGCTGGCCGCGCAGCTCTCCGGCTCCAGCGCCTGGTCGGGCATGGCCGCCACCATGAGCACCCTCGGCGCCGCCCTCGTGGCCGTACCGCTGGCCCGCCTGGCCCAGCGCCGCGGTCGCCGCCGCTCCCTAGCGACCGGCTCGCTCATCGCCGGCTCCGGCGCTGTTCTCGCCATCACCTCGGTCGCGGTCGACATCTTCCCGCTGCTCCTGCTGGCACTGATGCTCCTCGGCGCCGGATCGGCCACGAACCTGCAGGCCCGCTTCGCCGCCACCGACCTCGCGAGCACACAATTCCGGGCGCGCGACCTGTCCATCGTGGTCTGGTCGACGACCATCGGCGCCGTGCTCGGCCCGAACCTGTTCGGCCCCGGCGAGGTCGTGGGGAAGGCCCTCGGCCTGCCCCCGCTGACCGGTGCCTTCGCCTTCTCCCTGATCGCCACGGTCGGCGCGGCCGTCGTCTATACGGTCGGACTCCGCCCCGACCCGCTGCTCACCGCCCTTGCCGCACGCGAGGTCGACCCCGCCGGCGGCACGCGCCGCGGCGGCCTGGCCATCGTGCGCGTCAACCCGCAGGCCCGCTTCGCGGTGATCGTGATCGCCTGCAGCCACGCCACCATGGTCGCCCTGATGTCGATGGCCCCGGTGCACCTGCGCGACCACGGCGCCACCCTGACGCTGGTGGGGCTGACCATCAGCCTCCACGTCGCCGGCATGTACGCGCTCTCGCCCGTCTTCGGCTGGATGGCCGACCGGCTGGGACGGATGCCCGTCATTCTCATCGGTCAGGGCCTGTTGCTGGCCTCGCTGGCGATCTTCTGGCTGGCCGGGGAGTCACAAACGGCCATGACCGTGGGGCTGATCCTGCTCGGACTGGGCTGGTCGGCATCCGTCGTCGCCGGCTCGGCGCTGATCGCCGAGGCGGTGGACGTGCACGACCGCGCCGCCCTGCAGGGTTTCTCCGACCTGTCGATGAACGGGGCCGGTGCCCTCGGCGGAGCCCTGGCCGGCCTGATCCTGAGCGCGATCGGCTACTCCGGGCTCGGACTGGTCACCATGGTGCTCGCGGTCGCCATCGTGCTCTGGTCTGCCGTGCGCGGCACCACGGCCCGACCGGTCGGGCGCTGACCGGGTGAGTCCTGACGATTGGTTGATTCACTCTCGGCAGGTCCGAGTCGACCGCACCGCGTGGACGCTTTCCGCACAGCTGGCCTCAGACTCGGCCGACGCAGGCGCTGGAACACTGGCCGACCACCGCGCTGGCCGACCGGCCAGCTAGCGAACGGATGCCGGCGCGGGCTGCCTCCCCGCGGCGAGCGCGAGCAGCGCCGGAATGCCCACCGGCTCCTCCGCCAGCAGCGGCACCACCGCGAGCCGCGGGGCGCGTTTCTCGTGCACGTGCTCGAGCTCGGGGAGCTCGTTCCGGGCCCGCGCGAGCAGCAGTGGGTTGGTCGGCGCCGCCGCGGCGATCGAGTTGTTCACGATCCACGCCCACGGGGTGATGCCGGCCCGCTCCAGGTCGGCCTGTAGCTCCGCGGCCTCGAGCACGGGCGTGGTTTCGGCGAGGGTGACCAGGATCACCTTCGTCTGCTCCGGGTCCTGCAGCCGCATCATCGGCGTCGTCAGACGGATGCCGTCGCCCAGCTGCCGGGTGACCTCGCGGTGGTACGACCCGGTCGCATCCAGCAGCAGCAGGGTGTGGCCCGTGGGCGCGGTATCCATCACGACGAAGGTACCCTTCGCCTCCCGACTCACGCGGGAGAAGGCCTGGAACACGGCGATCTCCTCCGTGCACGGCGAACGCAGGTCCTCGCGGAGCATGGCTTGGCCCTGCGCGTCGAGGTGCGCGCCCTTCGTGCGCATGACCCGCTCGGTGTAGTTGGCGATTTCGACGGCCGGGTCGATCCGGGACACGGTCAGGTTCGCCAGCCCGCCGGCCAGGGTGTCGTCGAGGTGCGCGGCCGGGTCGGTCGTGGTGAGGTGCACGGGCAGCCCGCGTTCGGCGAGGCTGACGGCGATCGCCGCCGCGAGCGTGGTCTTGCCCACACCGCCCTTGCCCATCAGCATCACGAGGCCGTGGCCGCCGGCCTCGATCTCGTCGACGAGGGCCGAGAGCGGGGCCCCCGGAGCGACCGTGGCGATTCCGGTGCCCGGCGTCGGGACGACTTCAGGCTCGAGCAGGCTGCGGAGCGCGGCCAAGCCGACCATGTTGGTGCTCTTCAGGCCCACGTAGTCGGTGGGCGCGGTGCGCAGCCCCACGGGCATCGCGGCGAGCGCCTGCTGTTCGCGCGCCCGGATGGCGTCGAAGAGCGGGTCGGCCTCGGCGGGCGTGCCCGCATCGGCATCAGAATTCGTTGCCGGGCCGGCAGGCAGGATGCCGTTGACCACCAGGTGCTGACGCTTCATGCCGATGGCGGCGAGTTCTGCCTGGGTGCGGGCGGCCTCCCGCAGGGCGCCGCCCTGGGCGCGCGCCACGAGCACCAGCCGGGTCCGGGCAGGGTCGGCGAGGGCGGCCACGGCGTCGGCATAGACGGCGCGCTGCTTCTCGAGGCCGGAGAGCGGCCCGAGGCAGGACGCGTCGCCCGTGCCCTCGGTGAGGAAGTCGGTCCACGACCCGGGCAGCTGCAGCAGTCGGATGGTGTGCCCGGTGGGGGCCGTGTCGAAGAGGATGTGGTCGTACGCGGCCGTCCACGCGGCATCCGTCAGCAGGTCGGTGAACTCGTTGAACGAGGCGATCTCGGTGGTGCAGGCACCCGAGAGCTGCTCCTCGATCGAGGCCACCTCGGCGGGCGGCAGCAGGCCGCGCACCGGGCCGACGATGCGTTCGCGGTACTGCTCGGCCGCCTGCTCGGGGTCGATCTCAAGGGCCGACAGGCCGGGCACCGCCGCGATCGGCGTGACCGTGTTGCCGATGGTCACCCCGAAGACCTGGCCCACATTGGAGGCCGGATCGGTGCTGACCAGCAGCACGGATGCCCCGGACTCGGCCAGACGCACCGCGCTCGCGCACGCGATGGAGGTCTTGCCGACCCCGCCCTTGCCGGTGAAGAAGAGGAAACGTGGGGCGTCGTCGAGGAAGCGCAGGGTCGTCATGATCGGCCCTAGCAGCAGCAGCCGTTGCCGCAGCAGCCGGCATCGGCGCCCGCGGTATTTTCGGCGGTCTCGGTGGCCGTGGCGTCACCGGACCCGGCCATGGCTAGCAGCCGCACGGCTCCCTCCGGCTGCACGGCCGCACGGTGACTGGCCGCGCCGGTGTCCACAGCCGCCACGCCGGTCCAGTTCGCGAGCTCGGCGCGGGTCGGGTAGCGGCCGGTGAGCACGGTGGCTCCCCCTACGAGCGTGACGGGCAGGCCCTCCTGGCCGACGGTGTGCAGGAACTGGCGGGCCACCTCGTTCTCCACGAAGGCGAGGGGCTCCTGGGCCAGGTTGAATCGGGCAATGTCACCGCCGTTCGCGCGGGTGAAATCGAGGTCCGCGGAGAAGGTGACCAGCGCCTGGTCGACGTCGACTCCGCAGATGCCTGTGCCGCAGCACAGTCCCGGTTCGAAAATCTCGATGTGTGCCATGGGTGACCATCTCCTTGGCCGGCATCCAGCGGGGACGACTTGTCCGTGATGACGGTCCTCCCAGTATATCGACGCTTATCGATATTTGGCGACCCGCTTGCGTCAGCACCGGCTCCCGTTGCGCGCGCGGGAGTGGAAGACTGACTGCGGGCGCCTCTGCCCTGTCTCATCATTCAACCCGAAAGGCATGCGATGACCGACGCGCACGACGCCGCAGACCTTCTTCCGCTGCTTCTCGAGCAGGAACGTGTTATTCAGTTCGACTCCTTCGACGTGGGCGACGCCTGGGCCGTCGGGTCGCGGCTCGTGGAACTCGGCAACGCCCGGCGGCATCCGATCGCGGTGTCGATCATGTTCGGTGACCAGCGCGTCTTCCATGCCGCCCTGCCCGGTGCCTGCGCCGACAACGACGCCTGGCTCGAGAACAAGTTCCGGGTGGTGCGGCGCTTCGCCAACTCCTCCTACGCCGTGGGCACGCGCTTCCGAGCGAACTCCCGCGACTTCAGCACCGACTCGAACCTCGACCCGAACACACACGCCGCGCATGGCGGCGCCTTCCCCCTGCGCGTACGGGGCTCGCTCATCGGTGTCGTCGGCGTCTCCGGTCTGGCCCAGCGCGATGACCACGACCTTGTCGTCGAGGTTCTCGAGGAACACCGCCGCACGCACGGCTGACCCGCACCGCCCCCGGTCCAGATGTGAAAGTCTGGACCGAAGTCCCTGACCTGCTTCCGTTGGAGTATCCGTGACCGCCACACCTGTCCGTTCGATGCCGCAATTCGACGCGGGCATGCCCGACGACCGCATCACCCTACGGTTCATGGCCGTTCCCGCCGACGTCGCCGCTTCGGGCGCGACCGTGGCCGCCGGCAGCGTGCTCGAGTGGATTGACAAGGCCGCTTACGCCTGTGCGGTGGGCTGGAGCGCATCCGACACGGTCACCGCCTACGTCGGCAATGTGCACTTCACCCGGCCGATAGAGCCCGGCAACCTGGTCGAGGTGCACGCCCGCATCATTCACACCGGACGCACGAGCATGCATGTGCTTGTCACGGTCGAGACCACGGATGTACGCGCCCGGGAATACAGTCCGGCAACCCACTGCATCCTCGTTTTCGTCGCCGTCGACGATGCCGGGAAGCCGCAAGAAGTCCCCTCGTGGGTGCCCCGCTCCGACGTCGACCGGGAGCTGCAAGAGAACGCGACGGCACGGCTCGAGCCGCGCCAGCGTATCCAGACTGTTATGCGCTCACAGGAATATACCGATGACAGCACCACGCCACGCACGGTGTTCCGGTTTTTGGCGGACCCCGCCGATGCGAACTGGGGCGGCAACGCCCACGGCGGTACCGTGATGCGCTGGATCGATGAGGCCGCCTTCGCGACGGCGGCGGCCTGGAGTTCCGTGGCGGCCGTGGCCGTCTACTCGGGCGGCATCCACTTCTACCGGCCGATCCACATCGGGCACATCGTCGAAGTGGATGCCCGGCTCATCCACACTGGCAAGCACAGCATGCACGTCAGCATCCGGGTGCGCTCGGGCAGTCCACGCACGCCGCACGATTTGCACCTCACGACGCAATGCATGAGCATTTTCGTCGCACTCGGCGCGAACGGGCGCGCCGAGCCGGTAGAGCCGCTGACGCTGATCACCCCGGAAGACAAGCGCCTCGACCAGCACGCCCGGGACCTGATGGAATTGCGCGCGCCGCTCGTCACGATGCCCGTTGACCAGCTGCGCCTGCCGTGACCGGCGCGCCCTCACTGCCCGAACGAATTCGACACCGGTTCAGGGGAACCGCCGGGTCACTCCTGGGGTTCGTTCGCGTGCTCGGCGGCAGCGGCCAGTGCGGCGCGCTCGCTCTTCGAAAGCCGCGCGACGTAGGCGCGCTTGAGTTCGGCCCAGCGGGGCATCGAGACCTGGTTGGCAGGTACCTGCTCGTCTGAACCGGTGGGCGTGGTGCGGTCGGCCATGGTATTCAGCGACTCTCGCCGATGAGGGCGGCGCTCGGAGCGGACTGGCGGGACAGGAACGCCCGCTTCAGGGCCGCCCAACGCAGCAGGGACACGTAATGGGTAGCGGTGGATCCGGATGTATCAGTCAATGGTTCTCTCAGTCTCAAACGTGGTTTGAACGGCACGCCGCTGAGCCTGGTCCAATAGAAGAGCGATCGAGATTGTCACGGTAGAACATCGGGATCTGTCACGGTTGAGCATCGAGATGAAGACCGACCCACCGCCATCAGTGGACGGGATCGCAATCCAACAATCATACCGCGTCGCCTCTCAGGTCCACTATCTCCAGCCCGGCATCCGCCCAGACGCTCGGGCTAGAGTCAGCCGGATGCAACCGCCTCGCCCTGACGCCGACACCGCCGCCTCGACCCGGAACGCTCCGTCGACCGCACCGGGGAACGCGCCGTTCGCGGGCTTCGTTCAGGTGCGCGGGGCTCGGGAGAACAACCTCCGGAACGTCGACGTCGACGTTCCCCGGGACGCCATCGTGGCCTTCACCGGGGTCTCCGGCTCCGGAAAGTCGTCGCTGGCGTTCGGCACCATCTTCGCGGAGGCCCAGCGCCGGTTCCTGGAATCCGTCGCGCCCTACGCGCGCCGGCTGATCCAACAGGGCCACACCCCGCAGGTTGACGAGATCACGGGGTTGCCGCCGGCCGTGGCCCTGCAGCAGCGCCGAGGTGCACCCAGCTCCCGCTCGAGCGTGGGCACCCTGACCACCCTGTCCAACTCGCTGCGGATGCTGTACTCCCGGGCCGGCATGTACCCGGCGGATGCCCCACGCCTCGAGTCCGACTCCTTCTCCCCCAACACCGTGGCCGGCGCCTGCCCGCAGTGCCACGGCCTCGGCACGGCGCATACCGTGACCGAGGCAACCCTCGTGCCTGACCCTGCCCTGAGCATCCGTGACGGCGCCATCGCGGCCTGGCCGGGCGCCTGGCAGGGCAAGAACCTGCGGGACATCCTGATCACCCTTGGCTACGACGTGGACACTGCCTGGCAGGGCCTGCCGCGCTCTGCGCGGGACTGGATCCTCTTCACTGAGGAACAGCCCGTGGTGGAGGTCACCCCGCAGCGCGACCGCATCGCCAAGCCGTACCAGGGCCGGTTCTGGAGCGCGAAGAGCTATGTGCTGCACACCCTGGCCGACTCCAAGAGCCAGAGCCAGCGGGAGCGCGCGCTGCGTTTCGTCGAATCCGGCCCGTGTCCCCTGTGCGGGGGCAGCGGACTCACGCCCGCGGCCCTGGCGGTCACGGTGGCCGGCCGGTCGATCGCCCAGCTCAACCTGCTGCCGCTGACCGGGCTCGCCGAGCTGCTGCGCGCGACGCTCCGGGCGAGCGGCGCCGAGCACACCGCGGAGCCCACGGAGGCCGCCGTGACCCTCACCCGGGACCTGCTCGCCCGCATCGAGGTGCTGCTCGAACTGGGCCTCGGCTACCTGAGCCTCGGGCGCGCGACGCCCACCCTCTCCCCCGGCGAGATGCAGCGCCTGCGCATCGCCACCCAGCTGCGCTCGGGTCTGTTCGGTGTGATCTACGTGCTCGACGAACCGTCGGCCGGGCTGCACCCGGCCGACGCCGAACCACTGCTGCTCGTGCTGGAGCAGCTGAAGGCATCCGGCAACTCGGTCTTCGTCGTCGAGCACAACATGGACATCGTGCGCCGGGCCGACTGGGTCGTCGACGTGGGCCCGCTGGCCGGGGCGGGCGGCGGCGTCGTGCTCTACAGCGGACCCATCGCAGGTCTGGCCGATGTTCCGGAGTCGGTTACCCGGCAGTTCCTGTTCCCGGCCGCGCCGGAGCCTTCCGCGCCAGCCACGCCCCAGCCCGCGGCGCTGCGCACACCGGAACGCTGGCTGGGCCTGCACGGGGTCACCCGGCACAACCTCCGAGGCGTCGACGCCGGCTTCCCGCTCGGTGTGCTGACCGCGGTGACCGGCGTGTCCGGTTCCGGCAAGTCCACCCTGGTCAGCCAGGTTCTGGCGGATGCCGTGCGGCTCGCGCTGCATCCGGAGTCCGACGTCGTCGACGCCTCTGATCCGACGGCAGTTGCAGGCGCCGCCGCAGGCGCCGCTGACGACGACGGCGACGAACGCGGCGACTCCGAGCCGCGGGCGCGGGTCGACCGGATCACCGGCCTGGAGTCCGTGGACCGCCTGGTGCGCGTGGACCAGAAGCCGATCGGGCGCACTCCGCGCTCCAACCTGGCCACCTACACCGGGCTCTTCGACGCGGTGCGCGCGACCTTCGCGGCCACGGACGAGGCCCGGAAGCGCGGCTACGGCGCCGGACGGTTTTCCTTCAACGTGCCCGGCGGCCGCTGCGAGACCTGTCTCGGAGAGGGCTCGGTGAGCGTCGGGCTGCTCTTCCTGCCCGGCAGCTACACGCCCTGCCCGGCCTGCCTTGGCTCGCGCTACAACCCGGAGACCCTGCAGGTGACCTATCGGGGCAAGTCCATCGCCGACGTGCTCGGCCTGAGCGTCGAGGAGGCCGCCGGCTTCCTGGCCGACGTACCGGCCGCCGCCCGCAGCCTCGCCACCCTGCGTGAGGTCGGGCTCGGCTATCTCCGGCTCGGCCAGCCGGCCACCGAGCTCTCCGGTGGCGAGGCGCAGCGCATCAAGCTCGCCACCGAACTGCAGCGCGCCCGCCGCGGTCACACGATGTACCTCCTCGACGAGCCGACCACCGGACTGCACCCCGCGGATGTCCGCCTCCTCCTGGCCCAGCTGGGCCGCCTGGTCGACGCCGGCAACACGGTGATCGTGGTCGAGCACAACCTCGACGTGGTGGCCGCCGCCGACTGGGTGATCGACCTGGGTCCGGCCGGCGGCGATGCGGGCGGCGAGATCGTGGCGACCGGAACCCCGGCTGCCGTCGCACGGCATCCGCACAGCCGCACCGCGCCCTACCTTGCCCGCCGCCTGGCTGCTCGCTAGTTCGACGGGGCGCGTGCCATAGATTGAGAGGCGTACGTGTCGGCGCGAAGGAGCACTCATGACTGGTTGGCGGATCCGCGACTTTCACTCGGACGACCTCGACGGCATCCTTCGCCTCTGGGAAGAGATCACGGCCGCCAAGACGGAGCCCGTCTACGGCCTGTCCGAGGTGCTGGCCTCCTGCCAGAAGGATGACGCCGTGGTCGCCCTTGCCGGCGACGAGGTCGTCGGGGCCGCCGTGGGCCGCGCCGCCCATGCCCAGGGCTGGGTCGTCTTCCTCGCCACCGCGCAGCGCTACCAGGGCCGCGGCATCGGCACGGCCCTGCTGGCCGCCCTGGAGAAGAAGATGTCCCGGCACGCGTTGACCAAGCTGTCCGCGCTGATGCCCGAATCGGCCACGCGCGTCGACGCCTTCGTGAAGCGGGGTTTCGAGGTCAAGCAGCACCTGCGCTACTTCGAGCGCCACATCCCGGTGCAACGCGAGGAGCTGCGGTCGCTCAGCGAACTGGGCGGGCGCATCCTGCCGCGCGATCTCTGGGAGGGCGTCGGCGGCATGCGCACCGAAAAGGAGCTGCTCGAACGAAGGCTCGTCATGCCGCTGGCCAAACCCGACATGGCCGAACAGTACGGCGTCGTGCCACCGAAGGCTGTCGTGCTCTTCGGGCCTCCCGGAACGGGCAAGACCACCTTCGCAAAGGCCATCGCGTCGCGGCTGGAATGGCCCTTTGTCGAGGTCTTCCCCTCGCGGCTCGCGACCGACCCCAAGGGCCTTGCCGGTGCGCTCCGGGAGACCTTCCTGAAGATCTCCGAGCTGGAGCACGCGGTCGTCTTCATCGACGAGGTCGAGGAGATCGCGGCGCAACGCGGCGGCGAACCACCCTCGGCGCTGCAGGGCGTCACCAATGAACTGCTGAAGATCATTCCCGCCTTCCGCGAGCAGCCCGGCCGGCTCCTGGTCTGCGCCACGAACTTCATCCGCGCCCTCGATTCCGCCTTCCTCCGGCACGGACGCTTCGACTACGTCATCCCGATCGGGCTTCCGGATGTCGCCGCCCGCCAGGCCATCTGGGAGCGCTACATCCCCAAGGGCAGGAAAAGCACGGTCGACCTGAGCGCGCTCGTCACCGCGAGCGACGGGTTCTCACCAGCCGACATCGAGTACGCCGCCCGGCGCGCCTCCCAGCAGGCGCTGGAACGCGCACTGTTCGAGGGGGCGGACGAGTCGACGCCCGGCGGCCCGGGCACCGAGGACTACCTGGTCGCGATCCGGTCGACCCGCACCACCGTGTCGGCCCAGGTCGCCAGCGAATTCCTGGAGGACATCGAGCGGCTCGCCCGGCTCTGAGCACGAGGTGCCCGGCAACGGACACCGCGTCAGGCCGGCAGCCTCAGGCCCCGAGGCCCCGTTCGGCTCGGCCCGATTCCTGGATGAACTCGGTCAGGGTGGCCTCGATCGTGGCATACGACCAGCGGTACGCGGCATCCTCGTCGCGCGCGAACAGCGCCTCGGCCAGCTGATTGTGCCGGTGTGCCGACGGCGGCGTGTACTCGGTGATGGTGAAGCGCTTCTCCTCCTCGCGCGTGCGGAGGAGCGCCGCGACCGTGCCGGCGAAGTGCCCCATCACGCTGTTGCCGGAGGCGATCAGGATCAGGGAGTGGAACTCGATGTCGGCCTCGAGGAACCCGCGACCGTCGCCGGCAAGGTCAGCCGCGACCATGCCCTCGGCCGCCGCCCGCACCGCGTCCAGCTGCTCGGCGGTCATCAGGCGCGCGCTCAGCCGGGCGGCCACAGGCTCGATGCCGAGGCGCAGTTCCAGCATCTCGCGCATCTGGGTGAGATAGTCGGTGCCGCGTCCGCGCCAGTAGATGATCTGCGGGTGCATCAGGTCCCAGGAGGCACGGGGCAGCACCTGGGTGCCCACCCGCTGCCGCGGCTCGACCATACCCAGCGACTGCAGCACCCGCAGTGCCTCGCGCAGCACGGAGCGAGAGACCGCGAATTCCTCGCTGATCTCGTCCAGGTTCAGGATGTCGCCGGTCAGGTATCCGCCGTCGACGATCTGTTGGCCCAGCGAGTTCACCACCCGCGCATGCAGCCCTCGCTCACTCCACACTCCTGCGCCCGCCCCATGGTTCATCTCAGCTTCTCCCTGCGGACTGGCCGCGCGCGTCGTCGCGTCCGCGCGACGTCCCCCATCGTGATCGTACCGGCGCTGGTCCCGGAGTCGCGATTCGTGTGCCACACTCAAATATCTGATTAATCAGATTATTGGACGATGAGGTCGCAGTGAAGCAGCCTCGGAATGGAAATTCAGATGATTCTTCCCTACGCGGCTCCGGTGGTTCCGATTGAACCGGCCGGCAGCGACCTCCAGCTCATCCTCGCCGCCCTCGTCGGCGTCGCGGTGATCATCCTGCTCATCACCTGGCTCAAGGTGCATCCGTTCCTCGCCCTCTCGATCGGCGCCGTGGGCGTCGGGGTCGGGGCCGGCCTCGCTCCCGCCGCCGCCGTCACGAGCTTCAGCGCCGGCTTCGGCGCCACCATGGCCGGCGTCGGAATCCTGGTCGGCTTCGGCGCCATGTTCGGCAAGCTGCTGGCCGACTCCGGCGGAGCCGACCGCATCGTCGACTCGCTGGTGACGCGCTCGAGCGCCCGCACCCTGCCGTGGACGATGGCCCTGATCGGCGGGCTGATCGGCCTGCCGATGTTCTTCGAAGTCGGACTCGTGCTGCTCATCCCGGTGATCATCCTGGTGGCCCGCCGCAGCGGGCTCTCGCTCATCCGCATCGCCATCCCGGCCCTCGCCGGCCTGTCCGTCATGCACGGCCTGGTGCCGCCGCACCCCGGTCCGCTCGTGGCCGTGACCACTCTCGATGCGAACCTCGGACTCACTCTCGCGATCGGCGTGCTCATCGCCATTCCGACCGTCATCATCGCCGGCCCGATCTTCAGCAGGTTCGCGAGCCGTTGGGTCTCCGTGCCCGTGCCGGCCCTGTTCCTCACCAACGAGGAACAGGGTCTGGGCGAGAACAGTCGGCGCCCGAGCTTCCTGATCACCATCTCGGGCATCCTGCTCCCCGTCGTGCTGATGCTCGCCCGATCGATCGCCGACGCCATCGACCCGGGCTCCACCTCGCCTCTCAACGCCACGCTCGACTTCCTCGGCACGCCGATGATCGCCCTCGGCATCGCCGTGATCTACGCGATGATCGTCTTCGGTCGCGGTGGCGGCATGGACCGCGCCGGGGTCGCCAGGTCCCTCTCCGACTCCCTCCCGCCGATCGCGGGCATCCTGCTCATCGTGGGCGCGGGCGGCGGGTTCAAGCAGGTGCTCATCGACACCGGCATCGGCACCGTCATCGCCGACGCCGTGGCCGGCAGCAGCGTCTCGGTGCTCGTGCTGGCCTGGTTCGTCGCCGCCCTGATCCGAGTCGCTACCGGGTCGGCCACCGTCGCCACCGTGACGGCCGCCGGCATCCTCGCCCCCGTCGCGGCCAGCCTGGGCAGCACGGATGTCTCGCTGATGGTTCTCGCCATCGGCGCCGGTTCGCTCTTCCTCTCCCACGTCAACGATGCCGGGTTCTGGCTCGTCAAGGAGTACCTCGGCACGACCGTCGGGCAGAATCTGAAGACCTGGACCGTGATGGAGTGCCTGATCTCCGTGGTCGGCCTTGCCGGCGTCCTCCTGCTGAATATCGTGATCTAGCATGTTCGAGACTCAGCAGCCCGTGCTCGTGATCATGGGCATCTCCGGATCCGGCAAGTCCACCGTGGCAGGGCTCCTCGCCGGCCAGCTCGGCTGGGACCTCGAGGAGGGCGACGACCTCCACCCCCAGGCGAACATCGACAAGATGTCCGCCGGTCGGCCTCTGAACGACGAGGACCGCGCACCCTGGCTCGACACGGTCTCCTCGTGGATCATCGAGCACACCATGGCGGGGGTGCCGGGCATCATCACCTGCTCGGCGCTCAAGCGCCGCTACCGCGACGTGCTGCGCGAGCACAACGTGATCTTCGTGCACCTGACCGGGTCGACGGACCTGATCGGGCGCCGGCTTGCGACGCGCCACGACCACTACATGCCGACCTCCCTGCTCGATTCGCAGGTGGCCACACTCGAGGCGCCCGACGCCGACGAGCGCGCGATCTCCATCAACGCCGGCCGCGCTCCGGCCGAAGAGGCCGCCGAGATCGTGCGGCGGCTCGGGCTCACGCCCCGGCCCGGCTCGTCGAGCCTGGGCGCGCGAGAACCGGGCAAGTCCTCGGTGCCGGGGTCGCGAGCGATTTCCTGATCGGGTCTGGCGAGTGTCGGCGGCATGAACTACACTCGCAGAACCGAATGGATGTTCGAGAGTATTAAGGGAGCCACGCATGCCTCAGATCATTGACGCAGTCGTCGACGTGGAGCTGTCCGTCGACGGCGACCCGCGCGCGTTCATCTGGAACCGGTTCGAACACACCGTCATCGGCCAGCCGCAGGCGATCTTCACCCGCACTCGCTGGTGGGAGAACGCCGGCGGCGTGCCGTCCCGCATCGACACCGAGCTCTGGCGCCTCGATGCCTCGCGCGGCGACGAGGAACAACACCGTTACGACCTGCGCCGCGACACCGACGGGTCGTGGGTGCTCGCGCTCGACTGGGGGTGAGCCCACTCCCAGCCGGCACCGATCCGCCCGGGTATAGCCTGAGCGGGTATCCAGGCTCAACGACCGGCCAGACGGATGCCCAGACCACAGTTCGGACGGAGGCGGCATGCGGCACACGCGCGGTGCCATCTCCTTCCGTCGTAGCCGCCACGTCTTCCACTTCGCCGTGCTGGCCGTGCTCACACTGGCCGCGATGCTGCTCTGCCTGCTCGCCGTGCACTCGGCCGGAACCGGGCACGGCCTGGCTCACCCACCGGCCCACAGCCTGTCCGCAGCCCCGACATCGTCAACGCCAGTGACCGCGACCGCGATGGCGGTCGGCGCGCATTCCGCGACCGCCCACACCGCAAAATCCCCCGACACCGTCGGCAACGCCGACACCCACTCGATGTCGGGCCTGGCCGCCCTCTCGATGACCTGTTCCCTGCTGCTGATCCTGGGCGCCCTGATTGTGCTGTCCCGGCGCCCGTCGTTCTACCGACGCCTGCTCGAGGCCGGCGGCTTCATCGTCAGCTCCTTCCGCGAGATCCCGCTGCACCTGCACCGGCCCAGCCTCACCCTGCTCTCCATCAGCCGCACCTAGGCCGAAACCCTCGCCAGCGCACCCCCACCGGACTGCGCGGCCCGGCCGCATCCCGGCCCCGGTTTCTCACGCTTTGCCGACGAATGGAACACCAATGCTCAGAACCACCCGCACGCTCCGCACCTCCATGATCGCCGCCGCCGTGCTGACCACGGCGCTTACCCTGAGCGGCTGCGGCAGCACGCCCCCGGCCGCGGGCACCCCGGCCGCCGGCGGCTCACGCGCCGCCGCCAACGCCGCGGATATCGACTTCGCCCAGATGATGATCCCCCACCACGAGCAGGCCGTCGAGATGAGCGAGAACCTGCTCGCCAAGCGCGGCACCGACCCGCGCGTCACCGCCCTGGCGACCGAGATCAAGGCAGCGCAGGAGCCCGAGATCACCCGGTTGACCGATTGGCTGGGCGAGTGGGGCGCCGACACGGGCGGCATGTCCGACATGGACCACGGCACCGACGGCATGATGAGCGAGGCAGACCTGATGACGATGGACGAGGCCTCGGGCTCCGGGGCCGACCAGGTGTTCCTCGAGCTCATGATCGCGCACCACGAGGGCGCCATCGCCATGGCGCAAACGCACCAGAACGAGGGAAGCAACACCGACGCACAGGCCCTCTCAGCCACCATCGTCGACTCGCAGTCCGCCGAAATCGCCGTCATGACCGACCTCCTCACCGAGTTCTGACCCATGACGACGTCCAGAAGAACCATCCGCCTCGGCGGCGCCACCGTGATCACGGTCGGCCTCGCGGCCGCACTGGCCGCCTGCGCGCCCACCCCAGCGACTCCGTCAACCGGCACGCCCACCACCACCACGGCCTTCGAACACGTCCACGGCCTCGGCGCCGACCCGTCCACCGGCGCGACCTATGCCGGCACGCACCAGGGCGTGTGGCAAATCCCGACCGGCCTGCTCCCCGACAGCTACCTGGCCGGGGCGCCGGATGCCGAGATCACCCGGCCCACCCCGACCGACGGCCCGGCCTTCGACGCCATGGGCTTCACCGTGGCCGGGCCGGGCCTGCTGCTGGCGTCCGGGCATCCGGGCTCCGACACGTCCACGTTGTCGGCCCCGAATGTGGGGCTGATCAGCAGCGCGGATGCGGCGGCCACCTGGTCGAACGTCTCCCTCGCCGGCGAGACCGACTTCCACGACCTCGACGCGGTGACCCTGCCGACGGGCGCCCTGCGCGTCTACGGCTACGACGCCGCCGCCGGCACGGTCAGCATCAGCGACGACGACGGGGCCACCTGGTCGCCCGGAGCCGCGGTGGCGCTGCGCGACCTCGCCGCCGACCCGGCGACCCCGGACCGGGTCTTCGCGACCACCGAAAACGGCCTCGCCGTGAGCGAGGATGCCGGGCGCACGTTCGGGACGCTCTCCGGCGCACCGATGCTGTACCTGATCGACGTTCAGGATGCCGCTGCCGGCGGCGGCGTCGTCGGCATCGATCCCGACGGCGTGGTCTGGCACCAGGAGACCGGAGGTGGAACCTGGACCCGCGGCGGGCGAACCGAGGGTACCCCGGAGGCCTTTGCCGTCGTCGGCGGCAGCATGCCCTGGCTCCTCGCCGCCGACCAGCGAGGGGTTGTCGCGAGTGACGACTTCGGCCTTACCTGGACCGTGCTCGTTGCGGCCCAGGCCTAGACCGGTGCGACGGATGAAGCCATGACCACCACGCTCCCAGCCGGTTCCCAGCCACGCCGGGCAAAACCCGCTGCTCGCCTAGAATGAGCCGGAAAGAATTGAAGGACATGAAGCACACTGGGTTGTTCCGGCGCACACCACCGGTTGCGGTCGAGACCGGCCGTCTCGCCGATTTCGCCTACCTCGAACCCGGCGCGGTCTACCTCGACTCCGCCTGTCAAAGCCTCCGGCCGCAGCCGGTCCTCGATGCCCTGACCGAGTACTACACGGCGTACAACGCCTGCGGCGGGCGCGTGAAGTACGCCTGGGGCACCCGCGTCGACCGGGAGGTGCAGGACGCCCGCCGGGCCGTGCTCGAGCTGCTCGGCCTCTCCGGCCGGGGTCACGCGGTCTCCTTCACCCTCAACACGACCTTCGGCCTGAACCTGCTGTTGCAACAGCTGCCGCAGGGCCGGTTCGGGCAGATGGTCACGAGCCACATCGAGCACAATTCGGTCTTCCTGCCCACCATGACGGCGGCGACCCGACTGGGGGTGCCCCGCCTAGTGCTCGACCGCGCCCCCGACGGCGCCCTGATCTACCGGCCGGCCCAGCTCGAACGCGCGATCGTGGTCGTCAACGCGGCCTCCAACATCGACGGGCGTCTACTTACCAACCTCACCGACCTGGTGCGCGACACCCACGCCCGCGGCGGCATCGTCATCCTCGACGCCGCGCAGGCCATGGCGCACGAACGCACCCTGCTGGCCAAAACCGAGGCCGACGCGCTCTGCTTCTCCGCCCACAAGATCTACGGCGCCAGCCTCGGCGTGGTCGTCGCCACCCACGAGCTGCTCGGTTCCCTCGAACTCACCTTCGTGGGCGGCGGCATGGTCGCGGATGTCCGCGAAGACTCCTACGACCTTCTCGCCAACGACCCGGGCGCCCTGCTCGAACCCGGGCTGCAGGCCTGGGGCGAGATCATCGCCCTGCACCGTGCGATCGAGTGGCTGGGACAGGTGCGCCCCGGCGGCCGGCCCGCTGCCGAGCACCTTCAGGGTCTCTCGCAGCGGCTCTTCGAGGGTCTCGGCGACATCCCCGGCCTCACTCTGGTCAACACCGCGGCCAGCCCGGTGATCAGCGTCTACGCCCCGAAACAGGATTCGCACCGGCTCGCAGTGTTCCTCTCCCAGTCCCACATCATGGTGCGCAGCGGCTACTTCTGCGCCCACCACTACCTGAAAGACCAGCTCGGGCTGCCGCCGCTGCTGCGCTTCTCGCTCGGACTGCACTCAACCACGGCCGATGTCGATCAGGCCGCACAGGCCCTCGCGCGCCTGATGAAAGGCCTCTCCTAAGTGTTCTGCATTGCCGCATTCATCGTTCTCGTTTTCATGGCGGCCGTGTCGGCACGATACCGCCGCTACCTCGGCAAGGCGTGGAACTGCACCCTCCGCCGGGTCACGTTCCGCCCCTGCGACACCACCTTCAAGCAGGACATCAAGGACCACCTGCTCGCGCCGCTGGCGGTGCGCCGTCCGAAGCTCGTCGGCCCGGCATCCGTCGCCCTCGAGGTGGTCGCGCTGCTCGTGGTGCTCACCACCGTCTGGAGCGCATACGTCGTCGTCAAGAGCGGTGTGAACCTGTACGTCTACGGCACCTGCAACAAGCAGGATTCCGCATCCTGCAGCCTGGGCGCCGAGGCCTGCTCGATCCCCGACCAGACGCCCACCTTCGGCGAGTCCCTGCTCTCCGGCGACGTGATCGGCGCCTTCGGCAACGACTTCGCCAGCCTCGGCGAGACGTTCTCGGCGATCCCCTCCCGCATGCAGAACTGGGAGGCCGAGGAATACCTGCCCGCCAACGCCAGCTACCTGGGCGTCTACGACGCGAAGAAGGAAACCGCGCTCGAGGTCATCGACCCCGGCTGCACCTACTGCCTGCAGCTGTTCAACAACATCGAGGAGGCCGGGTTCGACGACCGGATGAACCTCACCTACATCGCCTACCCGATCGCCGCCGACGACGGCTACAAGTTCCAGAACTCGCTGCTCGTCACCCAGTACCTCGAGGCGCTGCGGCTGAACCCTCTCGCCGACGCCGCCACGCCGGTCGACTGGGAGATCCTGCGCCGGATCTACACGGAAGACGATTACAAGGGCGTTTCCTGGCAGAGCGTGATCAACGGCGCCGAGCCGGCTGTCGCCACCACGCTGCTGCAGGACTGGTCGGCTGAATTCGGCCTGAGCCCGGAACAGGTCGCCGCCGTGGCATCCGTCGCCGCCTCCGACGAGGTCGCCGACATCATCGCCGCGAACACGCGGCTGGTCGAGGAGAGCATCCACACCGTGAAGATCCCGACGATCATCTTCGACGGCCGCCGTCACGACGGCCTGGTCTCGGTGGGCGACCTGGACTAGCCCGGCGAGACTGTGAACGGCTAGACCGGCTTGACGACCATCAGCACGACCACGACCACCAGGAGCAGCGAGACGATGCCCGAGCCCATGGCCACGCGCGAGTAGCCGGCGACCTTGGCGCCGACGACCCGGGTGCCGCTGGCGGACTGCTCGGCGAGGAGCTCCGAAACCGACTTCATGGCCGGAACCACCAGGAACAGGCTGAGTACGAGGGCCACCGCGTAGAGCACGATCGACAGCCAGATCCAGGTCGACGCGAGGGACGCGTTGTCCCTGAAGCTCACCGCGCCGAAACCGAGGAACACCACCAGCAGCGACAGCAGAGTGAAGAGATTGGTGGACTTCGCCAGTGAGGCCACCTGGCCGGCTTCCCCGGCCCGCATGGAGCGCATGGCGGTCATGGGGAGGATGGCCATGGGCCCGACGATGAAGACGCCGGTGACAATGTGCAGGGTGTTGAGGAGATCCATTTCTCCAGCGTAGGCCCCGCCGTCCGCTCGCCGGTGAACCGACGTGTTTGACGGGGTGCCCGCCAGGACCCCTCACGGGTGTCGTTTCGCGGCCCGCACCTCGGGGTGGTCGTCGGGTAGGGCGTGCCGGGAGCCGGCGCGCAGCAGCACGAGGTTCTTCCGCTCCCAGTCGAGCACGGCCTGCCGCTGCGGCTCGATCGCCCGACCTTCCGCGCAAACCGCGGCGGTGCGCCCGCAGACGCAGGCCAGCGGCATGCCCTCCACACTGTGGTGCAGCTGCCCGATCCGCCAGAGCACGGCCATGGCCCAGTCGAGCTGACGATGCGCAAGCTCGGTCTTCCGCTCGGCGCGCCGCACCAGGTCACTCTCGAGGAGCGCGCGGACCCCGGCGCTCTTCGTGCGGTCGGACTCGCCGGCCACGACGCCGCGCAGCTCCACCACCTGGGCCATGAGCCCGTCGATCACCGCCTGCTTCTCGGCATCAGCCCCCGCCGACTTCTCGGCGAACTGACGGTGGTTCTCCTGCTGGTCGGCGTATTGCCCGACCCACAGCTTGATGTGCTCCGCGTCCCGGCGGGTGGCCTTTTCCGCCCCCAGGTGGTGCAGGCAGGATGCGCAGACCACCTGGTCGGTCGCCGAGGTGAACGTGAACGGCTGCAGTGACTGGCAGCAGAAGCACTGCGCCCGGATGGCCACATACAACGGATACGGGTGGGTCACGGTTGGTCCTTCGTTAGCCTTCTTGAGCCCTATCGCCGAGCGTACCCAATCGGTGGGATTCCGGGGTCACCCGCGGATGGCGGCCATCCGTTCGGCCAGTTGCGCGGGCGTCAGCGGCGCGCCTCCCCCGATGAAGGACCTCCCTGGGCCGCGGGATTTCCTGCTGGGGATGAGGGCTCCGTCCCCGGCCTCCGGGCCGGGCCCTTCTCGCAGCATCCCACCGGGCACGCATCCGTCCACGGTCCGAGCGCGGTGAGCGCGCAGCGTTCCGTGGTCGACGCCGGCGTCAGTCGCTCGAGCAACAGGTCGACGAGCCCCGCCACGAACTCCCGGTGCAGGCCGGGGGTCGACACCCGGGCAAATCCCAGGTCGTGCGCGGCGGCAGTGGCCGCCGCCTCCGTGTCGAGGTCCCAGGAGACCTCCATGTGGTCGGAGATGAATCCGATCGGCACCACGACGACGGCTCGCGTGCCGGCCGCGGCGAGCACGACGATGACGTCGTTGACGTCAGGTTCGAGCCAAGGCATTTCGGGCGGACCCGACCGCGACTGGAATGCCAGAGACCAGGCCGGGGTGGCGTCGGCCGCTGTGCCGTCGTCCGCCACCGCTGAAACGGCGGCCATCACCACCTCCGCGACGGCCCGGTGCTGCGCCTCGTAGGCCCCGCCGGCACCGAAGGATCGCTCGCGTGGGCCACTCTGCTCGGCATCCGCCATCGGGATGGAGTGGGTTGTGAAGAGCACGTGAACGTCGTCCGGGGCCAGGCCCTGCCGGGCGAAGTCGGCGAGGGCGGAGCAGACGCCGAGCACGAACGGGGCGACGAAGCCGGGATGGTCGAAGTAGGGGCGAACCGCGTCGATGCGCACGGCGTCGCCGAGCCCGGTGGCGCACCGCGCCTCAACCAGGTCTTCCCGGTACTGCCGGCAGCTCGAGTAGGAGCTGTACGCGCTCGTCGTGAGCGCGAGCAATCGGGTGTGGCCGGCGTCGACGGCCGCAGTCACGGCGTCTCGCAGGTACGGAACCCAATTGCGGTTCCCCCAGTACACCGGCACGAAGGTGCCTCGGGCGGCCAGTTCGGTCTGGAGCGCGTTACGGAGCGCCCGGTTTTGTCCGTTGACCGGGCTCACACCACCCGAGGCGCGGTAGTGGGCGGCCACGGTTTCGAGGCGTGCCTCCGGAATTCCGCGGCCCCGGGTGACGTTCCGGAGGAACGGGATGACGTCGTCCTGGCCCTCGGGGCCTCCGAAGCCGAGGAGGACCACGGCGTCGTACCCGGCTGGCTCCGCGGCAGGCACGGGCACGAGGCCATCCACGGGCTGAGACTCAGGCACCGACGAGGGCACCGGCCACGCCCGGCTGGAACGGGCAGGCCGGGTCCTCCCCCAGCGGATCGCCGCTCGACGCGAACGCGCGGGCTCGAGAGCCCCCGCACAGGTCCGCGTACTCACAGCGGCCGCAGCGGCCGGTGAACTCCGTGGCCCGGATCTGTTTGAGTAGCGGGTTGTCCCGGTAGATCTCGGCCAACGGGGTCGTGCACACGTTCCCGAGGCCGAGTGGCAGAAACCCGGCCGGGTAGACCTCGCCGTCGTAGGCCACGAAGACGATGCCCTTGCCGTCGCGGGTCGACGCGGTCTGCGCCCGCGGCAGGCCCGCGGGCGGTCCCATCAGGGCTTCCAGCCTCGCGGACAGGGCGTTGTACGGAGCGCTCGTCGGTGCAGGGTCACCGGCGCGTCGGCGAGCGACGATCCGCCGGAAAAAGGGTGCCTCGACCGTGCGCACGATGAAGCCATGCTGGGAGGCGTCGAAGAGGAAGTGGCAGATGTCTTCGTGCTCCGCTGGGCTGACGGCCTCGGTCGCGACGCCGCGGCCGACCTGGACGAGGAAGAAGACCTCCCAGATAGCGGCGCCGGCGTTCTTGATCAGGGCCGCGACATCCGCGAGCTCGTCGACATTGGCGCGCATGACGGTCGTGTTGACCTGGACGGTCAACCCCACCGCGGCGAGAGCCCGGATCGCCGCCACGGTGTCGTCGAAGTGGCCCGGGATCCCGCGCACGCCCTCATGGGTCGCGGCGACGGCGCCGTCAAGGCTGATCGACACCGCCTTGACCCCGCTCGCCACGATCCGTTCGATCATCTGCGGAGTAAGTGTCGGCGTGACCGACGGGGACAGCGCCGTCGGCAGTCCAAGACCGGTGGCGTAGTCGACGAGTTCGAACAGGTCAGGGCGCATCAGGCAGTCGCCGCCGGTGAGCACCAGGATCGGGTACGGCCGGCCGAATCCGGCCACCTGGTCGATCAGGTCTTTACCTGCTGCCGTGGTCAGCTCGCCTGGCAGGGCTTGCATCGTGGCGCTGGCCCGGCAGTGTTTGCAGGCAAGCGCGCAGGCGCGGGTGGTTTCCCAGAACACCAGCATCGGGCGCTGCGCGTAGTCCGGGCCCTTTCCACGGCGGGCGGTCGGCAGCGTCGGCAACACGGCGGTCTCGCCGAGGGGAATGCTGAGCCCGCTCATGCGGGCACCTCGCTCGCGGGACGGGCATCGGTCAGAAGCTGCGCGAGCTTGTCGGCGGTGCGCTCGGCGTCGGCCACGCAGCTGGCCAGCCCGACCCCCCGGTAGGCGGAACCGGTCAGGTAGAGCCCCGGCAGCCGACCCAGAGCCACCTCCGCGGCGGCGAGCCGACCCTGATGGCCGACGATGTACTGCGGCATCGCCTGCAGCCAGCGCTCGATGTGCTGCTCGGTCGGGCGCCCGGTCAGACCCATGGCCTCGACGAGTTCGGCGTGCACCTGGCTGACCAGGGTGGCCTCATCGAGGTCCATCCAGCGCTGGTCGCGGCGCCTGCCCACCATGCAGCGGATGATCACGGTTGTGTCATCGGCGAGGTGCGGCCACTTGGCGCTGGACCAGGTGCAGCCGACAATGAGTTTGTCTTCCTCCGGCGGCACCAGGAAGCCCGTGCCGACGAGGTCGTGGGCGACGGCGGAGCGCGGGTAGGCCAGGCAGATCGTGGCAACATCGACGTAGGGGATACCCGCCAGCGCGGCGGCCAGGTCGGGGGCTTCCGTCTTCATCATGTCCGCCGCAGCGAACGCGGGAGTGGCGAGCACCACCGCGTCGGCCTCGAGCACCGTGCCGTCGCTCAGCTTCACCTCATAGCCGGCGGTGCCGCGCGACACGGAGACGACCGCCGTACCGAGGCGCACATCGTCGCCCACGACGTGGACGGCCAGTGCGTCGATCAATCGGGCGAGCCCCCCACGAAGGGTGACGAGGACCGCGCCTCCTGCTCCGGCGGGCTGGGGTGGGGCATTCCGGCGTCGGCGCCGCAGTCCGAGGTAGAGGCTGCGATTGCCGCGGGCGAGAGCGTCGATGTCCGGCGCGGTGCTCCGAGCGCTGAGCTCGTCGGCCCTGCCGGCATGCACACCACCGAGCAGCGGATCGACGAGGCGGTCGAACACCTGCCCGCCCATCCTCGGGCGAACGATTTCTGCGATTGTGGGGTCGTCTGGCAATCCCGCCGGGGCCGCCTTCACGAGGTCCAGGGCCGCACGGGCCAGACCGAGAGGCGACAGCAGTCGGGATTTCAGCAGGGGCAGCAGTCGATCGGGGATGCCGAAGAGGGTGCCGGCCGGGAGCCGTCGCAGCTTCCCGCGCGACCAGATGCGTGCGCCGGACCCGGCGGGGGCCACGACGAGGTCGCTGACCCCGAGGTCCTCGATGAGGGCTGCCACCACGGGTGCCCGCACCATCAGCGCGTCAGGTCCGACGTCAACGAGGTGCCCGCCGAATCGTTCAGTGGAGATCTTGCCACCCAACCGCGCCCCACCCTCAACCAGGGTGAGATGCACCCCGTCGCCAAGCCGGCGGTGCAGGTAGTGTGCTGTCGCCAATCCGCTGATTCCGCCGCCGACGATGACGACCCGTGGTTGAGCGAGCATTCGACTTACCTCCAGTTGCCGGTGAATCCGGGGCAACCGGCAACCTGTGGCAATCCTTGTTACTTTGATCCTACGACCGTCGTCTCCAGCGGCACCTCGCGGGCCGGCGGCGGCGGGCGCCGATCGAAGCACGAATCGCCGCCCGGACCGGGCCCCGATCAGCCCCGGGATCAGCCCGAACCACGGCCGAATTCACGCCTTCTCATATTCCGTCGGACGGTTGCGCGCGACCGCAGCGCAGGCCCGTTCGACGGCAGCCACGGATGCGGCGACGTCGTCCGCATCCGTCGACCAGTTGCTCACGGAGATCCGCAGCACATCCCGGTCCTGCCAACGCGAACCCGACATCCACGCGGTTCCCTCCTTGAGTAGTTCTTCCGTCACCCGGCGGGTGCGCTCGTCGTCGCCGAAGCTGACGCAGACCTGGGTGAAGACCACGTCGTTGAGCACCTCGGCGCCGGGGATGCGACCCAGACCGTCGGCGATGGCCCGGGCGTGATCGGCCAGCCGCTCCACCAGCATCACGGTGCCCGAGCGGCCCAGGGAGCGCAGAGCCGCCCAGACCGGAACGCCGCGCGCCCGGCGCGACAGCTCGGGCACCTTTTCGTAGGGGTCACCCGGGCCGGTCTCGTCGGCGAACAGGTAGCTCGTGTGCACCCCGAAGGTGGACCGCAGCTCGGCGGGCCGGGCCACGATGGCCATGCCACAGTCGTAGGGCACTTGGAGTGTCTTGTGCGCGTCGGTGGCCCAGGAATCGGCGGTGTCGAGGCCTGCCAGCTGTTCGCGGTAGCGCGGGCTCACTGCGGCCCAGAGGCCGAAGGCACCGTCGACGTGCACCCAGGCACCGTGCTGGTGGGCGAGGTCGGTGAGCTCACCGACCGGGTCGAAGGCGCCGGAGTGCACATTGCCGGCCTGCAGGCAGACGATCGCGGGACCATTGGCCTGGTTGAGCGCGGCCGCCAGGGCCTCGGGGAGCATGCGGCCCTGATCGTCGGCCGGGACGACAATGGGGGCGCCGAGTCCCAGGTAGCGCAGGGCCAGGTCAATCACCGCGTGGCGCTCATCGCCCACGTAGACGGCGACGCGGGGCGCCCCGGCCAGACCGGCGGTCGCGACGTCCCAGCCGGCGTCGCCGAGCACATGATCGCGTCCGGCTGCCAGACCCACGAAGTTCGCCATGGTGGCCCCGGTGGTGAAGCCCACGTCGGCGCCGTTCGGCAGACCCAGCAGATCGAGGATCCAGCCGCCGGCGGCCTCCTCGGCGGCGGCCGTGGCCGGGGTCGCGAAGCGCATCCCGGCGTTCTGGTCCCACGCGCTGACCAGCCAGTCGGCTGCCAGGGCTGCCGGCAACGTGCCGCCGATCACCCAGCCGAAAAAGCGGCCGGACGTCATCGCCATCAGCCCCGGTTCGGCCAGCCGGGCCAGCTCGTCGATCACCTCCGCCGGGTCCGTCGGCTGCAGCGGCAGCGGCGCCGCGAAGCCCGCGGCGAGGGTGTCGGCGTCGACGCGTGGCCCCACGGGCCGGGTGGGCAGGGAGGAGAGCCAATCCAGGGCATGGGCTTTCGCTCGCTCCAGGGCCTGACGATAGTCATCCGGGTCAGCAGACATGCCGAGATTTTATGCCTGCCCGGAGACCACCGAAAGAGCGCTGTTTTCCGGGCGCGAATCGTCCCTGGCGCTGATGACCCATCGGAGGCGATCGCGACCCCCATACCGGCTCCGATGGCGATGCCCACGTCGGCCTGCGTCGGCGAACACGCGGTCGATGCCCGGTTCGCGGCGACCGGCCGGTTTTGTTCCGACATGGGGGCTCGTCCAGCCGACATTCAGCCCATCCGCCGTACCGTGGTTAACGGAGTTCCCCCACTCCAAACGAATTGGCCCCGGCAGATTCCTCGCCTCCCCCAGGCGCGGTGAAGCCGGGGCTTTTTCGTGGCGGTCAGCGAACTCCGCTGAACAAATCACGGTCGATCGACCCTCGCGACCGCTCTGAGAATCAGAGTCGCACTTCCCCCGGTTGGGGCGGCTCTGGGGTGACGCGCAGACCGGCGGGTGTGTTCGAGATGCGGACGAGTTTCTCCACCCATGCCCGGTTCAGGAGTGGTTCTTTGCTGCCCTGAAAGTCGAACTGCAACGGGATGGTGGGTTGGATCCAGATGGAGCTGTGGCCGCTGCCAGCCGCCGCCATGTACTCCCAGGAGAACGTAACCGATGGTGAGGAGCGTGGCGTACAGCCAGACGGAGCTGGCCCCGAAACCCTGCCCGTCGTCCCCGTTATCGACCATGGCGGAAGCGATGAACATCGCGACGAGAATCAGAATGTAGGCGATGAATTCGGTCGTTTTAAAGGCAGCCTTCGTCTCGGTCGAAACGCGAGCGACGCGGCCAGTGTTGGGAGTGCTACTCATAATGTGTTCCTTTGTCCGGTGTGATGTCGGCGTCGGTGTACGCCGTGAACTATGGAATCAGCCGAATCCAGAATCGAGATATTCGGGGCGAGGGGCTTGCGGATCATCGCGTGAACACGCTTGCTCCCACGGGCTCAGATCACACCGCTGTCTGTGTTCGATGGAACACGGTTCCGACTCAGCGTCCCGCGTCCGCCTCCGGACGCAAACGGATGAGCCGATGCGGGCCATCTTCCTGCAGCTCGGCCACCTCGCTGCGCGAGGTAAGGAAGTCAGTGAAGGAACGGAAGCCGAGCGGTTTTTCGTTGAACGAGGGGTCCATCCGGCGCATCTGGTTCTTCACCGTGCCGGTGTTCAGCCACTCGTCGTCGTCGCCCTTTGCGTGCCCGATCTGCAGGGCACGCACGAGGAGTTCCGACGCGACCGTCTGAGGGTCGATGTCCTCGGCCGGTTCCGGCTCCGGCTCGTCGAATTGCGAACTGATGGTATGCGAGAACATCGGGATCGTCGTCACGGTGCGGGCTTTGACGGGCACCGTCTTGGGTGGCACGGTCGCGGGTTCTGCGGCCTTCCTGCCCGACGGGGGCTTCTGCACGAGCGCCACGGGGGCGGGCACGGCGGCGGCGACCTTCGCTATGCCGGGGAGCGAGTCATAGTCCTCGAATTCGTCGCACGCAGCCGCGAGGGAGGTGCTGGTCGACCCGGCGACTCCGATGCCCACCACGAAGCGACCGAGACGTTTCGACTTCTGGGCGAGGGCGATGTAATCCGAGTCACCGGCGACGATGATGACGTGGGTGAGGTCGGGCAGCCGGAAGAGGTCTTCGACCACGTCGACGGCGAGACGGATGTCCGCCCCGTTCTTCGTTCCCCGCGTCGTCGTGGTGAATAGCTGGGTGAGGTCAACCGCTCGGGACATGAGCTGGCGTTGGTAGCTCGCATTCACGGGAACGGACCAGTCGGCGTATGCGCGATTGACGACCAGCGTGCCGAACGACGCGGCAAAATCAATGATCGCGTTGAAGTCGACCGTTGCGGCGTTCAGCTTCGCGGCGACCTCGGGCTCGGCATCCGCGCTCGATCTGTCGAAATTACGGATGCCATCGCGCTGGAAGGCATTTCGTCCGTGTAGTTGCTGATAGCGAGAGACGACGATGTTGTCGAAGTCGATGTAGAGGCCGACACGTGCATCGTTCGGTTCAGTCATGGTGGGTTCCTTAGCTACCGGGCGGACGAATCAGTCGCAACCCCGAACTCAAGTCTGCTGCGCACGATGCGACGACGGCAACTCGCGGAATCGACTGCGGGACTCAGTACGCGCGCACCGATCCGCGCCGAGCCTGCCGGGAGGTACACAATGAGGTATGGCCACTGACGACCCATGCCCGGTTTTCTTCCTCTCGGATAGCACCGGAATCACGGCGGAAACGCTCGGGAGCACCCTCCTGTCCCAGTTCCCCACCGTGGAGTTCGACCGCACGACGATCCCGTTCATCCTGAATGTGGACCAGGCCCAGGCCGTGGTCGACCAGATCGACGCTCTGGTGGAGCGCGGCCAGAAGCCGATCGTGTTCTCCACGGCCGTGACCAGCGACATCCGCCGCACCCTCGGCACCTGCACGGCCACCCTGATCGACCTGCTCGGAACCTATCTCGGCGAGCTCGAGGAGGCCCTTGCGACGCAGGCCAGCAATGAACCAGGGCGCGCCCACGGCCTCGGCAACGCCGCCCGCTATCAGTCCCGCATGACGGCCGTCGAATACGCGATGGAGCACGATGACGGCCAGAGCCTGCGAGCGCTCGAGAAGGCGCAGCTGATCCTGGTGGCCCCGTCGCGCTGCGGCAAGACCCCCACCACGATGTACCTGGCGCTGCAGCACGGCATCTTCGCGGCGAACTTTCCCCTTGTCGACGAGGATTTCGAGCGGGAGGGTCTCCCCAAGCCACTGCGACCGTTCGTGGACAAGTGCTTCGGGCTCACCACCAATCCCCTGCGCCTGAGCCAGGTGCGCACCCAGCGCCGGGAAGGTTCGCCCTACGCGTCCCTGCGGCAGTGCGGGTTCGAACTGCGCAGTGCGGAGCGACTCTATGCCTCCCACGGAATCCCGTTCCTCAACTCGGCGAGCATGTCCGTGGAGGAGATGTCGGCCATGATTCTGCAGCAAATGAACCTCAAACGCTGACTCACATTAAAAACGCAGACAAGTGAACATGTCAATCAAGTAAACAAATTGCGCTCAGGCCGGATAGACCTGTCACTATGGGAACAGGGCGCTTATCCACGAGGTGAGCCTCCTCACCTCGTGGCCTCACCTCTGGTCGCACACTGCAAGGGAGCAGAACACATGACGACAGACATCCTCTGGTTTTCCGAAATCGGACTCACGGACCTGGACCGGGTGGGCGGCAAGAACGCTTCCCTGGGCGAAATGGTGCAGAATCTGACGTCGGCCGGCGTCAAGGTGCCCGACGGGTTCGCCACCACCGCGGACTCCTACCGCCGATTCCTGTCCGATTCCGGTTTGGACCAGCGGATCATCGAGCGCCTGCGGGGCCTCGACATCGACGACGTCACCGCGCTGGCAGCGGCCGGCAAGGAAATCCGCGGCCTGATGCGTGACACGCCCTTCCTGCCCGAGTTCGAGTCCCAGATCCGGACCGCCTACGCGGCCCTGGTCCTGAAGCACGGCGGCTCCGACGACATTTCCTGGGCGGTGCGTTCCAGCGCCACCGCCGAGGACCTTCCGGATGCGTCCTTCGCCGGTCAGCAGGAGACGTTCCTGAATGTGCGCGGAATCGAGAACATCCTGCCGGCCATCAAGGATGTCTTCGCCTCCCTCTACAACGACCGGGCGATCGCCTACCGGGTGCACCACGATTTCGAGCACGCCGAGGTGGCGCTGTCGGCCGGGATCCAGCGCATGGTGCGCTCGGACATCGGCTCCTCCGGGGTCATGTTCACGATGGACACCGAATCCGGCTTCCGCGACGCGGTCTTCATCACCTCCTCCTACGGTCTGGGCGAGGCCGTCGTTCAGGGCGCCGTCAACCCCGACGAGTTCTACGTCTACAAGCCGGCGCTCGAGGCCGGCCGTCCCGCCATCCTCAAGCGCACTCTCGGCGAGAAGGCGCTGCAGATGACCTTCACGAAGAACCGTGAAATCGGCCGCACGATCGACTTCGTTCCCGTGGACGTCGGCCTGCGCAACCTGTTCAGCATCACGGATGCCGAGGTGGAGGAGCTGGCCCGCCACGCCCTCTCGATCGAGGCGCACTACGGACGTCCGATGGACATCGAGTGGGGCAAAGACGGCATCGACGGCGGCATCTACATCCTGCAGGCCCGCCCGGAGACGGTGCAGTCGCGAGCGACCGCGGTGTCCCAGAGCCGGTTCAAGATGAACGAGACCGGTAAGATCCTGGTCGAGGGCCGCGCCATCGGCCAGCGGATCGGTGCCGGAAGCGTGCGCATCCTCTCGTCCATCGACCAGATGGCGAGCTTTGCCACCGGCGACGTGCTCGTCGCAGACATGACCGACCCGGACTGGGAACCGATCATGAAGCGCGCCAGCGCCATCGTGACCAACCGCGGCGGCCGCACCTGCCACGCCGCGATCATCGCCCGCGAACTCGGCATTCCCGCGGTCGTCGGCACCGGGACCGCCACCGACATCCTCTCCGACGGCCTCGAAGTCACGGTGTCCTGCGCCGAGGGTGAGGCGGGACTGATCTACGAAGGGCTGCTCGACTTCGGCATCGAGGAGACCGCGCTCACCACCCTGCCGCCGGCCCCGGTGAAGGTCATGATGAATGTCGGCACCCCGGAGCAGGCGTTCACGTTCGCCCAGCTGCCCCACCACGGCGTGGGTCTCGCCCGGCTCGAATTCATCATCAACCGTCAGATCGGCATCCACCCCAAGGCTCTGCTCAACCTGGCCGACCAGCCCGCCGACGTGGCCCGCGAGATCAACACCCGCATCGCCGCCTACGGCAACCCGCGCGACTACTACATCAAGCGCCTGGCCGAGGGCGTGTCCACGATCGCGGCCGCCTTCGCGCCGGAGACCGTGATCGTGCGGATGAGCGATTTCAAGTCCAACGAGTACGCCAACCTCATCGGCGGACCGGCCTACGAGCCGCACGAAGAGAACCCGATGCTCGGGTTCCGCGGGGCGTCCCGCTACCTCGAGCCCTCGTTCCGGGACTGCTTCGACCTCGAATGCGAGGCGCTCTCATTCGTGCGAAACGAGATGGGGCTGACCAACGTCAAGCTGATGATCCCCTTCGTGCGCACCCTGGACGAGGCCGCGGGCGTTATTGAACTGCTCGCCGAGAACGGGCTGCGCCGTGGGGAGAACGGCCTCGAGATCGTCATGATGTGCGAGTTGCCGGCCAACGCGCTGCTCGCCGACGAGTTCCTGGACTACTTCGACGGGTTCTCCATCGGATCCAACGATATGACGCAGCTGACGCTCGGCCTCGACCGCGACTCGGCGATCGTCGCCGGCGGCTTCGACGAGCGCGACCCGGCCGTGAAGAAGCTGCTCAGCATGGCGATCGCGGCCTGCAAGGCCCGCGGCAAGTATGTGGGCATCTGCGGCCAGGGCCCCAGCGACCACCCGGATTTTGCCGAGTGGCTCGTCGCCGAGGGCATCGACTCCGTGTCGCTGAACCCCGACACCGTGGTCGACACCTGGCTGCGGCTGGCCGGCGTGACCGCGGGCAGCAACCACTTCGGCACGGATGACGCCGCCACCGACCCCAAGGAGGCCTCGGCAGCCTGATCGGCGATCGAGCTCGCCCCGCGGGCGACGCCCGAATCACCTGGGAACGTGCCACGCAGTTCGGCGCGCTGCGGGCGTCAGGGCGGCCCGATCAGTGTGCCGGCGTCAGTAGTCGTACGGCTGGGCGGGCTGGTCCGTGGGCGTGACCTCGCTCGGAACAAGGGCGATGGCCTCCTCGCTGCGGATGCTCGGGTTGGTGTCGAAACCGCTCTCGATGGCAACCCAGCTGTCGGTCGGGAATTCGTCCTGCCAGCCGGGGTAGTAGACGGGGATGCCGACCGGCTGCGCGTCGACCGCGCAGCAGGACACGACGAAGCGGGCCACGAAGAACACGTTCTCGGGGTCGCTCGTGTCGGGCGTGACGAACCCGGTCACGGTCGCGGTCTTGTCGGCGAAGAAGTCCTCGCCGGCGCCCTGGCGCAGCAGCGAGGACCAGTCCCGCACGGTGAAGGTCGAGTAGTCGCCGCCGACGAGGTCGCTCGCCTCTTTCTGCGTGATGAGCGAGGTCGAGCCGTTCAGGTCGCGCTTGGCGACCGTGGCCGTGGTCAGGGTCGCCGGCGGTAACACCAGGAGGCCCACGGTGGCCGCGACGATGATCAGGATGCTGCCGGCCGACCAGAGCCACGCCCAGCGTCCTCCGTCGTCCTCTGGCGGCTCGTGCTCGTCTTCGGCTGCGGGCAGGAGAGCGAATGCGGCCACCACCAGCGCTGCGGCGATCACGGCCATCACCATGGTGAACACGAAGTACCGCGGGTGGATGTAGAGCCCGAGCTGCCCGCTAACCCCCAGCCAGACCGTGGCCACAATGCCCACGACGCTGAGGAGCGCGCCCTGCCAGCGCCGCAGGAGCCGTCTAAACGACATAGTTGATCGCCAATCCGAGAACCGCGGAGCAGAGTGCCACAATCAGGGTGAGTTGCATCAGGGTCTTTGCCCTGAAGGTCGTGCGCAGCAGGGCCAGCATCTTGATGTCGATCATCGGGCCGAAGACCAGGAAGGCCACGATGGCGCCGGGCATGAACGTCGCACCGAACGAGAGGATGAAGAAGGCGTCGACGTTGGAGCAGATCGAAACCACGAAGGCCAGGGCCATCAGCGCCAGCACGGACCAGACCGGGTGGCTGCCGAGCGTCACGAGCACCTCCCGGGAGACGGCGGTCTGGATCAGCCCGGCCAGTCCGGCGCCGATAAAGAGCGCCGGCAACATCGCGCTGGTCTCCTTCGTGAACAGGCCGGCGCTGCGCGTGATCTTGCCGTCGCCCGCGTCATGGTGGTCACCGAGCGCACAGGCGTCCTGAAACCGGGGAGCGAGCAGGGACTCGGGTTTCGGATGCCGGCTGTAGATGTAGCCGATCAGGTTGGCGATCAGGAATCCGCCGGCGATGCGCCAGACCAGGATGCCACTGTCCCAGCCGAATGCCTGCTGGGTGGTGATGATGGTCACCGGGTTGAGGATCGGGGCCGCGAAGAGGAACGTCATCGATTCGCCGACCGTCAGCCCCTTGGCGATCAGGCCGCGCGCCAGAGGCACATTGCCGCACTCGCAAACCGGCAGCAGCATGCCGAGCAGCGAGAGCACGACCCGCCGGGCAACCGGGTTCCTCGGCAGGCGCCGCAGCAGGAACCCCTCCGGCAGCCAGGTCTGCACCACGATCGACAGCACGATGCCGAGGAAGACGAACGGCAGCGACTCGATCACCACGCTGATCGACAGGGTGACGAAGTCGCGGAAGGTGTCCGCCAGGGTGTCGGCAGGGGCCGACGGCGCAAACACGCGCAGCACGATCACCAGCCCGACGATGAGGAGGCCGACGAAGAGGCCACGGCCGGGCCTCCGGCGCGCGGTGAAGGGCCGCGCGGCGATGGTCTGACTCATGGGTATATCTTGTCCTGTTTCGACTCGGTCGCGCTCGGGACAGGAAGCCATCGGCAGAAGGTTGGCGGGGGCATCCGTCGGTTAGCCGCACCAGTCAGGGAGAAAACCGGACACGCTGCGGCTGCTGGTGCCGCGGTCGAGGTCTACCAGGGTGGTCGTCATGCCCGAGAACGCGGGAAGGGTCGGGTAGTCGTCGCCGAGGCCGGCCGCCGGGATCGTCTCCACCGCGAGGTACTGGCCGTTCGGCGAGACGCAGAAGTCCCGCACGCGCGACGCGTCCGACGCGGGAGTGAACGCGACGCTCGAGTCGGCGGCGTCGGTGACGGCGATCAGGGAAGCGAGCTGGTTGATGTCGCCGGTCTCCTGCAGGAACAGGCGGGCGTACCGCCCCTGCTCGGTGAGGAGCACGAGCTTGCCGGGGTAGGCCCTCGCTTCGAGCAGGCTGGGCGCGAGATCGAGTGTGGTCACGGCCCCGTCGGTGAGGTCGATCGTCGAGCCTTGGTCGGGGTCGGCGACGACGAGCGCGCGGGTGCCGGGCACGAATCCGCGCATCTCGTCGTGCTCGCCCAACGGGGTCAGCACGGCGTCGCCGAGCATGTCGATCAGGAACAGGGACTGCCCGGCGTTCTGCACGACGAGAGAGGTGCTGTCCGGCACGAACCGCAGGTCCATCACCGTCATCGGCAGGCCGTCCACCCCGGTGACCTCGGCCGGGAGGCCCGAGTACTCGGTCAGGTCGTAGACGAAGGGGGTGCGGTCGTAGCGACGCCCCGGCGTCTCCGGGGCGCTGGTGAAGGTGTACGCGATCAGGGTTTTCGACGGGGAGGCAGCCAGGTTCTCGATCACGCCCGCTCCCGGCACGGGCACTTGCACGTTGTCCCCGCCCCCGAACGAGACCACCACGAGGGTAGCCGCGTCGTCTTCGGCGAGCGTGACGGCGGCGAGGTGGTTCTCCAGGGCGACATACTGCTGGATGCGCGGGGCGCTGAACACGATGTCTCCGTCGCCCCGGCCCTGCAGGGTCGTGCGGCGCACGGTGTCGGGCCGCTTCGCGCCGACGTCGTCCACCCGGCTGTCGCGCTGCAACGCATAGATGTCGACGTCCGGGGTCGTGAACTCGTATTCCAGGGTGGCGGTGGCGTCCTGGGTGGTGCTCATGACATCCGTCACCGTCACCGTATAGACGGTGTTGTAGCGCAGGATGCCGGCGAACTCCACCGTCAGGGCGCGGTCGGCGACACGAGCGGAGACCTCTGTAGCCGGGGACACCGTCACTTGGCCGGCCTGGACCTCGGCCAACGGCTGGTTCGCGGTGAGCAGCAGGCGCGGGTTGCCACGCGTGACGGCGGCGTCGAGGTTGATCTCGGCGGAGGCCAGGCGGGGACCCTGGCTGAAGTTGGCCATCGCGAGGCCCGCCACCAGCAGGACGAGCACCGCGACCGTGACCGAGAAGAGCAGTCGGAAACGCCGGCTCGCCAGCTGCACGGAGCGCGACGGATTCGCGGACGCGCGTGCGGCCGAGAGCGCGCTCCGTTCGCGGTTCATCCTGTCAATAGTATCGGCCGATTTTCCGGGCGCGCCGGAGGCCGGGGGATCAGGGCCGCGCAACCGGAGAAGTCGGCGCAACGCCCTCGGGGGCATAGGATCGTTGGGAGTATTCAGGCGTATGCAGTCCTAGCCCTGGTCCGCAGCGTCGTCAATCGCATTCCTCGCCGCGTTGGCGCACATCACGTCGATCCCCCGATCGAGATCGTGATCATTTGACCGCTTCGATCAGACCCCCCACTGTCTCAGGACCTACCAAGCAAGGCATCAGTTATGACTTCTACGCGATTCCCCCTGTCGCGCGCGGAAACGCGCGCCCGGCTCCTGTCCATGCGCGGTGTGCTCTTCGACCTCGACGGGGTGCTCACGCCCACCGCCGATGTTCACATGGCCGCCTGGGCGCGCCTGTTCACCCGCTTTCTCGAGGACGAGGGAGTGAACCCCGCCTACAGCGACGCCGACTACTTCCAGTACATCGATGGCAAGCCCCGCTATGACGGCGTGCGGTCGCTGCTCGCCTCGCGGGGCATCCAGCTGCCCGACGGCGACCCGACGGATGCCCCGGAGCGCAACACCGTCTGCGGCCTCGGCAACCGCAAGAACGAGGCCTTCAACGAGACCCTCGCTGAAAGCGGCGTCACGCCCTACCCGGGATCGATCGAGTTCCTCGACTACGTCGTGGCCGCCGGCCTCGCCGTGGCCGTCGTCACCAGCTCGCGCAACGGGGAGAAGACCCTCGCAGCCGCCGGCATTCGCGGACGCTTCGAGATCGTCGTCGACGGCCTGCTCTCGGCCGAGCGTGGCCTGGCCGGCAAGCCGGCCCCCGACACCTATGAGCTCGGCGCGGCACTGCTCGGCCTCGATGCGGCCCAGTGCGTCGTCGTCGAAGACGCGCACTCAGGCATCCAGGCCGGCCGCGCCGGCAACTTCGGCCTCGTGCTCGGAGTGGACCGCGGCGTGGGCACGCAGACCCTGCTCGACGCCGGGGCCGACGTCGTCGTCCCCGACCTCCACGAGCTGCTCCCCAACGTCGAAACGGAGGCCGGAAAATGAACCGGATCACCGACACGAACGACCCGCTCGACCGCAACCGATTCCCGATCGACGAGTGGGCCCTGGTCGAGAAGGACTTCTCCGGTGACGACATGGGTCGCACCGAGACGCTGTTCGCCGTCGGCAACGGGTACCTCGGCCTGCGCGGCAACGTGGACGAGGGCCGGGACGGCCATGCCCACGGCACGTTCATCAACGGGTTCCACGAGACCTGGCAGATCCGGCACGCGGAAGAGGCCTTCGGCTTCGCGCGCGTCGGGCAGACGATCGTCAACGCGCCGGATGCCAAGATCATCCGCATTTACGTCGACGACGAGCCGCTTGTTCTGACCCTCGCGGATCTGCTCAGCTACGAGCGCCGCCTCGACTTCGCCGGCGGCATCCTCTCCCGGTCCCTCGAATGGCGCACGCCCTCGGGCAAGCGCGTGCTGATCCAGTCGCGCCGCCTGGTGTCGTTCACGGAACGCCACCTCGCGATCCTCGAGTACGAGGTCACCATGCTGGACGCTGACGCGTCCGTCGTGATCTCCAGCCAGATCCTCAACCGCCAGGACGGCATCGGCGAGTACGACGCCCCGAAGTCCACCAACGGCAAGGACTTCGACCCGCGTAGGGCCGAGTCGTTCACCGACCGGGTGCTGCGCCCCCGCTTCAAACGGGCATCCGAGGGCCGCTACATCCTCGGCTTCCGCTGCACGAACTCGGGCATGACCATCGCCTGCGCCGCCGACCACCAGCTTGAGACGCTCAATGAGTACGACGAGGCCTCGCACATCGGCGACGACATCGCCAAGCACGTCTACCGCATCAAGGCCAAGCAGGGCCAGTCCATCCGACTGACCAAGACCCTCAGCTACCACACCTCCACCGGCGTGCCCACGCACGAGCTCGCCGACCGGTGCGACCGCACGCTCGACCGCGCCGTCGCAGCCGGAACCGAACAGTACGTCGCCGAGCAGCGCGACTGGCTCACCGCTTTCTGGGCGCGCACGGATGTCGAACTCGTCGGCCAGCCTGCCCTCCAGCAGGCCACCCGCTGGAACTTCTTCCAGCTCGCGCAGGCGTCCATGCGAGCCGACGGCCAGGGCGTGTCCGCGAAGGGCGTGTCCGGCTCCGGCTACGGCGGCCACTATTTCTGGGACACGGAAGTGTACGTGCTCCCCTTCCTGACCTACACGTCGCCGAACGCCGCGCGCAACGCGCTGCGGTTCCGGCACGCGATGCTTGAGCACGCCAGGGTGCGCGCCACCGAACTGAACCAGCTGGGCGCGCTGTTCCCGTGGCGCACGATCAACGGCCTGGAGTCGTCCGCGTACTACGCCGCCGGCACCGCGCAGTATCACATTGACGCTGACATCTCCTATGCGCTGACCCAGTACGTGTCGGCCACCGGCGATGAGGACTTCCTCTCCCGCGAGGCCATCGACATCCTGGTGGAGACGGCGCGCATGTGGGCCGACCTCGGCTTCTGGCGCGGCAACGGCAACGACGTCTTCCACATCCACGGCGTCACCGGGCCCGACGAGTACACGACTGTCGTCAACGACAACCTGTACACGAACATCATGGCCCGCTCGAACCTGCGGGACGCGGTCACCAGTGTGCGCAGACTGCGCGAGGTCGACATCGCCTCCTACGACTTCATGGTCGCCCGCCTCGGACTCGACGAGGCCGAGATCATCGAGTGGTCGTTCGCCGCGGAGGCGATGCACATCCCCTTTGACAAGACCCTGGGCATCCACCCGCAGGACGCGCAGTTCCTGGAGAAGGAACGTTGGGACCTCTCACAGACGCCGCCCGCCAACCGCCCGCTGCTGCTGCACTACCACCCCCTCGTGATCTACCGCTTCCAGGTGCTCAAGCAGGCGGATGTCGTGCTCGCGCTCCTGCTGCAGGGTGACCAGTTCACGCCGGAGCAGAAACGTGCCGACTTCGACTACTACGACCCGATCACCACGGGTGACTCGACGCTGTCCGACGTCGTGCAGTCGATCATCGCGGCCGAGGTCGGCTACCACGAGCTGGCGCTCAAGTACTTCACCTCGGGCCTGTTCGTCGACCTCGCCGATCTGCACCACAACGCGGCGGACGGCGTTCATGTGGCGTCCGCCGGCGGTGTCTGGAGCGCGCTCGTCTACGGCTTCGGCGGTATGCGCGACCACGGCGGCAAGATCACTCTCGACCCGCGACTGCCTGAGACCTGGGAGGCGCTGACCTTCCGCGTCACGCTCCGGGGAACCCGGCTACGCGTGGACGTGCGGCAGAGCGAGGTCAACCTCACGATCGAAGAGGGCGTCGACGTCATGCTGTCCGTGCGCGGTGTTTCCGTCATCGTGCGGATGGGCCTGCCCGTCACGGTCCCGCTGGTCCACCAGGGCCCGCGTGACCCGGGGGCACCCTCTCGAACCTTGGTCGAGGGCGGGCGACGGGCGGACGGCACCGTCATCACGTCCTCGATCCCGACGATCGCGCACACCACCGAGTTCCTGGAGCCGAACGACTAGTTCGCTTCAGCGGGGAGGGCCCCCGGCACACCGCCGGGGGCCCTCCCCCGTTTCTCGCCTGGCCCCGGCCCTGGCCCCTCGCCCGTCGCCCTGGCCCAAACCAATTTGACGGAGATTGTGCGATAGTGACCACATTTCACATGAACTAGGTCGTTTTTCGTCAAAATGTCCGTCGAATCCGTTGGCGGCGTCGGCAGGCCCGGTGAGCCGGGAACCGGGACTGCTACCGCGTTACAGCGCCGCCTGGATGGCCGCCGCGTAGGCCTGGTAGCCGGCGGGGGTCGGGTGGAAGGCATCCGGACCGGCGAAGTAGACCCACGAGTCGACGTCACCGATGCCGTGGCCAGCGAAAGCCGCGGACACGTCGACGTATTCGATGCTGGAGTTCGGTCGGATTGCCTGGGCCTGGGCTACGACGCCCTGGATGGTCTGGTTCAGCAGCATGGTTGCCCCGTTGAGCTGGGCGATCAGCGGGTTGGCCGAGGGGGCGAAGAGCAGCGGGTAGCCGGTGACGACCACGTGGGCATTCGGGGCGGCCGCCGCGACTCGTGCGTAGGTGTCGGCCAGTCGGGCTGCAAGCTCGCCGGAATAGATCAGGGCGCCGGCGGTGGAGATGGCGTTCCCGCACGCGACCTGATCCGCGGAGGCGCACGCCGCCGCCACGCCGGCCACATTCAGATCGTTGCCGCCCACGGTCAGGGTCACCAGGGTGGTCCCCCGGTTCAGGGACGACAGCTGCGTGGTGGTCACAGTCCCGGTGGTGGCCAGGCTGCAGCTGACGTTGCGCAGCAGGTTTGTGCCCTTCACCGCGTCCAGAAGGGCGGGGTAACCGTTCGGGCTCTGCAGGCAGCTGTCCACGTAGTCACCGCCGCCCTGCCCGGCCGCGTAGGAGTCGCCCAGGGCGACGTACTTGTTGACCGGGGCCGTGACTGCGGCGGAAGCCGGTAGGGCACCGGCGGCAAGCACGCCCGAGGCGGCGAGGACGGCGGCGAGGACGCTGGACAGGAGTCGGATTCGGGGTTTCATGGCCCGACTTTACTCGGATCTGCGCTCCAGGTGCAGGGTTGATTTCGGCACGACCTCAGCGACTCCCGGAAAGCGGCCTGGCGCTCAGAAGATTGAATCGCGCGTCACGCGGCGAGAACGTCAGGCGGTGGGGGGCACGTAGCGGTAATACTCGATGCCCTGGTCGTAGAAGTCGGGGCCGTTCGCGGTGCCGAGGTGGTCGACGACGAACTGGTCCTCGGCCGGGGCCGGCACGAGGTCACCGGGGCGCCCCTCGTGCAGCGCGATGTACTGCGCCTCGGTCAGGTCGACCGGGCCGTGCAGGGCGGTCTCGAAGTTGATGCGTGCGGCGGCGGCCTGCCAACCCGCGGCGACCCGCATCGGGAGAGCCTCGGCGGCGTCGCCGCTGCCGTAGCCGAGCGCCAGCCACTCCTGGCCGGCGAGCTCGAGGCCCTCCGTCAGTGCATGCTGCAGACCGGATGCGAGCCACGCCGGCAGGGCGGCCGTGTAGAGGTTGCCCAGGTCGCGCATGGCGTCCGAGCCGAGGCCGAGCTTCTCGCTGACCAGGACGTTCCAGACTTCGGTGCTGCGCAGGTGCTGGCGCAGACGGCGGGACAGCGGGAAGACGTCACCGATGATCTCGCCGATGTCGGCCCCGTTTCCGTGGAACGGCGACGGTGCGCACATCTCGGCGAGCAGGAGGTCGGCGTCGATCCCGGCATCCGCGCAGTGCGCGCGCAGCTGGTCGCGGCCCGATTCCTCGTCGGCCGCGAGCGTGAACAGGTAGGCCATCACCCAGCCGGTCGCCGGCATCTGGTGGTACGGGCGGTGCATGAACACCCGGTCGACCTCGTTGAAGTAATCGAGGGAATTGCCGGGGCGCTTTCCCAGCATGGCCGTCATCGCGTGGTGGGTGGCGTCGATGTAGCAGCTGGTCGAGTACCGGCCGTTGAACACGGGCAGGTCCTGCATCTGCCCGTCGTCGCGGGGCGGCTGCCCGCGGAAGCGCGCGAACGGCTTGCGGAAGTCCGCCACCCGGTAGTCGGAGTCGCTGCCGGACCCGGCCAGATTTACTTCCAGCAGTCGGGCCTCGCTTTCCAGGAGCACAGCGACGGCGCCGGCACCTTGGGTGGGCTCGCCGCTGCCGCCCCGAGCGTATTCGGCGATGTCGGCGGAGACGACGATGGCCTGGCGGCCCACGCCATCCGTCGCCAGGTAGCGCAGGGCGGCCTTGATGCCGTAGACGCCGGCGAGGCAGGCCTGCTTGAACTCGGGTACCTCGCAGTCGCGCGCGAGCGGCGGCATGCCATGCGCGGTGAGGGCGTCGTTGACCATGCCCTTGACGATGACCGCACCGGCCGAGTTGTCGCTGCTGGATTCGGTGCCGAGGGCCAGGAGGCCGACCTGACCGGGGTCGATGTCGTAATCGCGGATCAAACGCCACACCGCGTTCGCCGCGAGCGTGTAGACGCTCTGGCCCGGGCCGCGCATGCGGAAGCTGCGTCCAACGACGTTCCGGACCTTCCCCCACGGCTGGTCGTTCCAGTCGCACCAGGCTTCGAGCTGCACCCGGTAGGGCGGAACGAACAGGGAGAATCCACTAATTCCAGGCGTCAACGGTTCCCTCTTCAGGTTTGGTGTGGTTGTTCACCCACACCGGGTCTCAAACGCACCCCTCCATTATCAACGGATCGGTCGGTGAAAGTGGTGACCAGGAGCAGATCGTCAGGCGGAACCGACCCGATCACGGCGGTGCGGCGCCCCGGGAAGCGACTAAAATCGAATGAACCCGATCGGAGCACCACTGTGGACCAACCCATCGACGGTGGCGCCACCGCCGTGGCCCGCGCGCACAGCAACATCGCCCTCGTCAAATACTGGGGCAAGCGCGACGCCGCCCTGAACACGCCCGCGGTCGGCTCCATCTCGGTCACGCTCGACGCGCTCTATACCGACACCCGCGTCACCTTCACGCCCGGTCTGGCCGCCGATGAACTCTGGCTGGCCGGATGCCGCCTCCCGGCCACGCGCATCAGTCGCGTTCTCGACCTGGTGCGCGGGCATGCCGCCAGCATGGGTCTGTCCGCCGCCGGGCTGAACGCCATCGTGACGTCGACGAACAACTTTCCGACCGGGGCCGGCCTCGCCTCGTCGGCATCCGGCTTCGCCGCCCTCGCGGTTGCCGCGTCCGGTGCCGCCGGCCTCACCCTGGCCGACTGGCAGCTGTCGATCCTGGCCCGGCACGGCTCGGGCTCGGCCGCCCGCTCGATTTTCGGTGGCTTCGCCGAGATGCACGCCGGCACCGCCGCCGACGGATCGGACGCCTACGCGGAGGAGCTGCTCGACCGGGCGGGCTGGCCGCTCGCGGTCGTCGTGGCGATCACCGAGCACGGCGAGAAATCGATAAATTCCACTATCGGCATGAACGAGAGCAAGGCCTCCTCGCCGTTTTACCAGGCCTGGCTCGACTCGGCCGACGACGACCTCACCGAGATGCGCTCCGCCATCCGTGACCGCGATTTCGCCCGGCTTGGGGAGCTCTCCGAGTACAACTGCCTCAAACTGCACGCCCTCATGCTCACGACCCGACCCGCACTGATCTATTGGAACGCCGCGACCGTCGCCGCGATGCACGCCGTGGCGGGTCTTCGCGCCGAGGGCGTGCCGGCCTACTTCACCATCGACGCCGGGCCGCAAGTCAAGGTGCTCTGCCTGCCTGGCGACGCCGCCGCGGTTCAACGGGCGATGGTGCTCGTGCCCGGGGTGCTCGAGGCGCGCATCAGCGCGCTCGGCCCGGCCGCCTGCCGGCTGGAATGACCATGGGGACGACTCTGCCGACGCCTCCGCCGAAGCCGACGATCCGGGCGTCCGCGCCCGGCAAGCTCTTCCTGCTGGGCGAGTACGCCGTGCTCGAGGGCGCACCGGCTCTGCTCGCCGCCGTCGACCGACGCGTGGAGGTGACGGTCGACGAGTCACCCACGGGCTCCTGGCAGGTCAGCGCGTCCAATTTGGGCATCCGAAACCTGGTGTTGGGAACGGATGGCGCCCTCCCGGCCGGCCTCACCGACCAGCAGCGCGACCACCTCCGCGTCTTCGACCAGGTGCGCGTCGCCGTGCAGGCCGCTGCGCTGCAGGCGCAGGCGCTGCCGCAGCGGCAGACCCCGCTCGCCATCAGCATTGACAGCAGCGCGCTGTCTCGGGGCGGCCACAAGCTCGGCCTCGGTTCCAGCGCCGCCACCGCCACCGGCCTGACCGTCGCGCTGGCCCGCGCCCTCGGCCTGACGCTCGACCGAAACGAGCTGTTCCGCCTGGCTTACGCCGCCCACCGCAGCGCGCAGAACGGCGCCGGCAGCGGCGGAGACGTGGCCGCGAGCGTGCACGGCGGGTTGATCCGCTATGCCCCGGGTGCCGCAGTGGTGCCTCTGCGCTGGCCGGAGGAGCTCTGTATCTCGGCCGTCGTCACCGGCGAGGGTACGCTGACCACCCGCCTGGTGGGCCGGGTGGCCGACTACGCCGCCGAGAACCCCGCCCGGCACCGGGCCGACCTCGACCGGCTGAAACACCTCGCCGGACAGGCCGAGGCGGCGCTGGCCAGCCCGGCCGATTTCCTGCGCCTCGCCTCCGACTACTTCGCGGCGCTCAGCCAACTCGACGCGCATGCCCAGGCCGGCATCGTGAGCGAGCGACACCGTGAACTGCACGCCCTCGCCCGGCGCACGGGCGGCGTCTTCAAGACCAGCGGGGCCGGCGGCGGAGACGTCGGTCTGGCCTTTAGCTACGCTGGAGAACCCACCGAGCGACTCGCCGGGGCACTTGCCCGGGCCGGGGCCGCCATCGTCCCGCTCGGCTTCTTCGCCGCCGGCCTACAGGGAGGCACCGCGTCATGAGCCGGTCCCGCATCCCCCGCTTCTACCAGTTGTCGGTCAGTGAACGCATCGCGCTCCTCCGGCAACGCGGTGTCCTGTCGACGGATGCCGCCGCGCACCTCGCGGACGGAACGTCCGCCCTCGACGTGGCGGCCGCCGACCGGTTGATCGAGAACGTGATCGGCGTCTTCTCAATGCCGATGGGACTCGGCCTGAACTTCCAGATCAACGGCCGGGACCACCTGGTGCCGATGGTGGTCGAAGAGCCCTCCATCGTCGCCGCGGTCAGCTCCACGGCCCGGCTGGTGCGCCAGGCCGGCGGGTTCACGAGCGTCGCCGACGAGCCGCTGCTGATCGGCCAGATCCAGGTCGTCGACCTTATCGACCCCGAGCGCGCCCGGGCTGACCTGCTCGCGCGCGGCGACGAGCTCGTGGCGCTGGCCGACAGCGGGCATCCGAACATGGTGGCGCGCGGCGGCGGCGCCCGCGGCATCGAGGTCTTCCTGCGCGGTGCGACGGCGCAGAACGGCGAACTGCTCGTCGTGCACCTGCTGGTCGACACCCGCGATGCGATGGGCGCCAATCTCGTCAACTCGATGTGCGAACGGCTCGCCCCACTGGTCGAGGAGATCAGCGGCGGCCGCGTGTTCCTGCGCATCCTTTCCAACCTGACCGACCGGGCCCTGGTGCGCGCCCGTGCCGTGCTCCCGCACGCGCTCCTCGAGACCGCCGACTTCCCCGGCGAACGCGTGCGCGACGGTATCGTGCTCGCGAACGAGTTCGCGGCCATGGATCCCTACCGGGCCACCACGCACAACAAGGGCATCATGAATGGCATCGACGCCGTCGCCCTTGCCACCGGCAACGACTGGCGGGCGATCGAGGCGGCGGCCCACGCCTACGCCGGCCGCGGCGACGGTTACGGCCCGCTCACCACCTGGAGCGTGAACGACGCCGGCGATCTCGTGGGCGAACTGACCATCCCGTTGAAGGTCGGCACGGTCGGCGGCCAGGTGGAGTCGAACCCGGCCGTACGGCTTGCCCACACGATCCTCGGGGTGTCTTCAGCGGCCGAGCTGGCCGACGTGATGGCCGCCGTGGGGCTGGCCCAAAATCTGGCCGCCCTCAAGGCCCTGTCGACCAACGGCATCCAGCACGGACACATGCGCCTGCACGCGCGGGCCGTGGCGGCTGCCGCGGGCGCCAGTGGAGCCCGGTTCGACGAGGTCGTCGAGACGCTCATCGCCGACGGCGAGATCAAGGTGTGGAAGGCGCGCCAGATTATGCAGACCCTCGAAGAGAACGGCGACGGCGACCGGGCCATCGAACCGGCCGCCCCGGATGCCGGGTACGGCGCCGCCGCCTCCGTCGCCTTGCCCGCGGCTCACCCGGCACCCACGGCCGCCCTTACGCCCGGCGCTTCCGCCACGTGCGCCATTGCCCTCACCCCCGGAGTCCCCGGCCCGGATGCCCACCTCGGCTACGGCAAAATCATCCTGATGGGCGAGCATTCCGTCGTCTACGGCTACCACGCGATCGCTGCGCCGATCGGTCTGTCGGTGCGCGCGCAGGTCACCCGCCAGGCGTCGCTGCGCGAACCGGTCATCGCCGACTGGGACGTCGACGGCTCGGTGCGCGAACCGATCCGAGCAGACCTCTCGCACCGGGTGGCGGCGCTGATCGCCACCCGGCTCGGCGTGTCCGACGCCGGCCTGCGGGTCGACGTGTTCTCGCACCTGCCGCGCGCCAGCGGCCTGGGTGCCTCCGCCGCGTTCGCGGTGGCATTGATCCGCGCCGTCGCCGACAGCTTCCAGCTCACGATCAGCGACGCCGAGGTCTCGAGCCTCGCCTTCGAGTGCGAACAGATCGTGCATGGCACCCCGTCGGGCATCGACAACACCGTCGCCACCTTCGGCCGGTCGGTCCTTTTCCAGAGATCGAATGCCCCGGGCGGTCACACGATCCGCGACATCTTCACTCCCCACCCGATCCCCATCGTCATCGGGCTGTCCGGGGTGGAGTCGCTGACGAAGCAGACCGTGGGCCTCGTGCGCGGCGCCTGGCAGCGCAACCCCGCGCGCTACGACGCGATCTTCAGCCAGATCGACGGGCTGGTGTTGGCCGGGGTCGACGCGCTCCGCCGCGGCGACATCGCCGAGCTCGGCGAACTGATGAACATCAATCAGGGACTGCTCAACGCGCTACAGGTGTCGAGCCCGGAGATCGAGTCACTCGTGGCGATCGCTCGCCGCGCCGGCGCCCTCGGAGCGAAGCTGACCGGTGGCGGGGGCGGCGGCGCCATGATCGCTATCGCCGAACCCGGCGGCACCGGCCCGATCATCACCGCAATGCGCAGCGCCGGCTACACGACCTACCTCACCGAGATTCGCTGAGCACCCGAATTCCGAACCTGTATTCGAGGTATTCGGCGCTGGGCATCTGATCATTCCGGTTAGCGATAGACGGAAATCATGGCAGTCGTCCACAGGTTTCCTGCGTAGTTATCCACACCGGGCATTTCAGTGATTATGCGGGCGACAGCCACATTTCACCCTGCTGTCCACAGGGTTGTCCACAAGGCTGTGGATAGACGTATCTTCGACGTCTGTCGGCCGCCCTGCCCGCCTCGCGGCGCAGGTCTCAATCGGCGGCCCTACGGCGGGCCGACGCGCCCCGGCCACAGGTCGACACCCAAACCGTTTTCCAGACGGGCCACGGTCGCCAGGTCCGGCCAGGACCGCCCGTGCAGCACCGAGAGCAGTGTCGTGTGATCGAGCCCGGCATCGCACGCCACGGCGCGCACGCTCCGCTCGCCGATTGCGGCCTGCACGTTCACCGCGAACCGACGGGCCACTTCGCCGACGACGCCCGCCAACGGCACGTCGGGCCACCCCACCACGAGGTCACGGGGAGCAGGTCGCGCCGGTCTGGACATAGCCCGAGCGTAGACGACGGATGTCCCCCTCGGATCGCCCACCCCAACTCGTCAGTCAAATCCACGGTGGTCGGGCGGGTCGAGACCCGGTGAGGCGCTCCCTGAATTTGTGAACAAGTCTTCGATGTTAACACGGTATCGAGTCGCCAAATACTGACTGACTCTCAACTCTGTGTTCGCAATGAGGTATCCCCGTAACATGATCAATCTCGCGGATGACCTCAGGCAGGCGGCCGATGCCGTGGCCCGGCTGGGTTCCTCGAGTGCCGACCTTTCGGCCCTGCCTGATGCCGAGGTGTTGGCCGGTCAGATGCGAATCGTTGCGATCCGTCGTCTCGTTGAGACCTATGCCGCCTGGATGGCGGCGACCATCGCCGAGCGTTCCCGGCCGGAGTTCGGGCACTCGGGTTTGGCGGCGCGGCAGGGGTATCTCTCCCCGGAGGCCCTGATCCAGAACTCGACCGGCTCGTCGAAGGGCGACGCGTACAAGCTGGTCGCGGTCGGCACGATGATGGCCGATGCCGAGGCGGCCGACAGGCTGGTACCGCCGGCACCCTCTCCGTCGACGCGGCCGAGTCGATCCGGGCCGGGCTCGGCCAGATCGACGCGGCGGTCACCGCGGAGAAGCTCGCGGCGGCACTCGAGACGCTCCTCACCGAGGCGCCAGCGTTGAATGCCGACGAGGTCTTCAAACGGGCCCGCCGGATGCGCGACTGGCTCGACGAGGCGGGCATCGCCGCCCGCGAGAAGCAAGCCCACGAGAAGCAAGCCCACGACGACCGCTACCTGCGGGTCTACCGGCTCGCCAATGGCGACGTGCGCCTGAACGGGCTCTTCGCCCCCGAAGACGGCGAGTTCGTGCTCTCCACCTTCGACTCCATCACCGGCCCCCGCCGCGGCGGGGTACGGTTCGTGGACGCAGAGCGGGCCGCCTGGGCACAGAAGATGCAAGACGACCCCCGCACGACCGAACAGATCAACGCAGACTCCCTCGTGCAGCTGCTGAAGATCGCCGGCGAGGCCGACCCCGGCCGGGACTTCGGCGGCCGCCGACCCTCGGTGCGGGTGATCGTGACCGAAAAGGCGCTCACGGCCGAGACCGGCGAGCCGGGTGCCGCCGAACCCGCCGCTCACGGGCAGATCGAGGGCAACCCGGTCCCCATCTCGCAGGAGACCATCGACCGACTCCTCTGCGACACCGGCACCCGCGGCATCAAGTTCGACGCGGACGGCCAGATCATCGACGTCGGCCGTGACGAACGGCTCTTCACCGAGGCACAGTGGGCCGCAATGGGAGTACGTGACGGCGGATGCCTCTGGATCGACTGCGACCGGTCACCGGCCTGGAGCGAAGCCCATCACATCAACGAGTGGCTCAAAAACAACGGATGTACGGACCTTGCCGACGGGGTACTCCTCTGCCATCCCCACCACCTGCTGCTGCACAACCAGCACTGGACGATCAGCCGCACCGGAACGCAGTACTGGCTTAGGCCACCGGTCGAGGTCGACCCGAAGCAGACGCTGATCGCACTGCCGAGCAAGCGGGCAGCGCTGGAGCGGTTGGTCTCGACGGGCTCGACCACCGGGGCTGAAACCACCGGAACGACAAAAGGTCCCCAATCTCTCGGGGGCCTTTCTGTCCAACTGGGTAGACGGCATAGCGAGGCTCAGCGCACAACCACGCCCCAGCACGCCGCCGCAACTTAAATCAGAAACGACTCCCGACCTCAGCCGGTCGGTGGAATGAGGCTTAGGACAGCGTCGAACTGAGCAGCAGACTCGTCTCGCTGTTAACGACGCCATCGACGGAGCGAATCTGGCCGAGTAGCCGGTCGAAGTTGCTCAGCGTGTCGGTCCGGATCTCGGCCACCAGGTCCCAGCCGCCGTTCGTGGTGTGTAGCGCCCGGACTTCGGGAAAGCCGCGAAGTTGGCTGATCGCCCGATCTGTTGAGCGGCCCTCGACCTCGATGAGCGCGATCGCCCGGATCGAGTCGGGATCCCGCTCTTCGCGAACCCGGACGGAGAATCCGAGGACGGTGCCCGAGTCCAGCAGCCGCTGCAGCCGGATGTTCACCGTTGCCCTCGTGACTCCGAGGTCATGGGCGAGCGTGGTGACGGGGGTTCGCCCGTCCGCCCGCAGCGCGCCGATTAGGCGGCGATCGAGGTCATCGAGCGTATGCATGATTCACACTGTACAGCCAGGAGAATCATCTTGAAAGATTTATGGAACATATTGGCTCGTTCTGCTCGTTACGCGTGCACATTGCTCGGTCATAGGCTGATTACAGAAAACAAAAAGAAAGTTGTCGTGGTGCGTTTCATGAACGTAAAAAACATCACCGCCCGGCCGTTCGGCTTCGACATCGTCGTGGTAGCGAGCGTGCGGGACGCGGTGGCGGGCGCCGACATCATCACGACCTCCACTACTGATAAGGCCCAGGCGGCGGGGCGCACGCACTACGACTAGATCGCCATCTTCGACTCGGTCGATTTTGCCATCGAGGACTTGTCGGTGCTGCGCTACCTGCGCGATTCGGTCCCCGGCGCCTCATTCTTCGTCGAACTCGATCTGATCGCCGGTCCCTTCGATCCCAAGAACCTTTTCGGTCTGGTCGCTGACGTTATCGTCTCGATTTCTGCTCGGCCGTAAGCGCCGGCTCTTTGGGGCGATGATCGGCGTGCCGTCATTGTTAAGTTCAACCACTGCGTCTCTCAAAACCTGATCAGGCATTGCCCTGCGTCGGTTTCTGACACGCTCCACCGAAATGCACGGCAGATTTCAACAACATCCGTTTCAAGAACATCCGTGAACTCGCCACTTAGTTCCCTCGGCCGCTAAGCCCGGAAACCTTTCGACCTGACGATCGGATGTCCAATATCCGTATCAACGCCGGAGGTCATCATGGTCCAACCAAGGTCCGAGGTCGGGTCTGTCCCGACCGAGCCCGAGGGGCGCACAACCGAGCGCGCCCTGTCCCTGCCTCAGTCGACTGCACTGATTATGGGCAGTATCATCGGTGTCGGCATCTTCTCGCTGCCCTACGCATTAGCGTCGTATGGCCCGATCAGCCTGGTCGCCATGGGCCTCGCCACCGTCGGGGCGGTCGCGCTTGCGCTGATGTTCGCGGTGATGTCGCGACGCCTGCCGGCTGCTGGCGGACCGTATGCCTATGCACGCTCAGGGTTCGGCAACGCGGCCGGGTTCGTTAACGCCTGGTCCTACTGGATCACGGCATGGGCGGGCAACGCGGCGATCGTCGTCGGCTGGGTGTACTACGTCGAGCACTTCCTAAACAAGGACGGCGCGGTCGGCTGGTCCATCCTGATCGCCCTCGTCGGGTTGTGGATCCCGGCCGTGATCAACCTGACTGGCGTGCGCGCGATGGGTTCGGTCCAAGTCTGGACGACGGTGCTGAAGTTCATCCCGCTGGCCATCATGTCGACCGTCGGGTTGTTCTTCATCAAGGCGGGGAACTTCACGCCGTGGAACCTCAGCGGTGACAGCAGCCTGTCGGCGATCGGTGGAGCGATGGCGATCGCACTGTTCAGCTATTTGGGCGTCGAGACCGCAGCCGTTGCCGCAGCGAAGGTCCGCGATCCCGAACGAAATGTCCCGAAGGCGACCATCTACGGCACGCTCGCTAGCGCCATCGTCTACCTGCTGTCGATGGTTGCCGTGTTCGGCATCGTGCCCGCCTCGCAGTTGGCTATGGACGTGAACAAAGCGTCCTACTCCGTCGCGGCCAACTCGATCGTCGGCGGCGGTTCCTGGGCCGGGGACTTGGTTGCGTTGGCCGTCATCGTCTCCGGTATCGGCGCACTAAACGGCTGGACAATGATCTGCGCGGAGATGCCATTGGCTGCCGCGAAGGACGGGCTGTTCCCGGCGCGGTTCGGGAGCCTGTCGCGGCGCCGGGTTCCGGCCTTCGGGATCATCGCGTCCACCGGGCTGGCGTCGGTCGCCGTTGTGATCAGCTATCTGGGAACCAGCGGCTCAACGGTGTTCACCACCCTGGTCCTGATGACCGGGATCACGGCGGCCGTGCCCTACGCATTCTCCGCCTTGGTCCAGATCAAGTGGCGTTGGCGGGACAGCCACCCAGTCCACACGTCGAGGTTCGCGTTCGACGTGTCGGTGGCGGTCGTGGCGCTGATCTTCTCGGTCGCCTTCATCTACTACTCCAGGAACACCAGCGACTTGTGGTACGTCGTCTGGGGCCCGTTCCTGATGGCCGGCGGCGCGTTCGTCGTCGGGATCCCGGTCTACCTTGCGCAGCGGCACCGGATGACTAAGCCGGCCCCCGTGCCCGAGTACCGCTGAGCATTTACACCATCAATACAGTAAGGAATAGCCATGCCATTTCGTGTTGAATCCGAGGTAGGAGTGCTGCGCCAGGTGATCGTCCACCGGCCGGGTCTCGAGCTCAGCCGGTTGACCCCGGACAACGTCGAGGACCTGCTCTTCGACGACGTCATGTGGGCCGATCGGGCTAGGGAAGAGCACGACGCGTTCGTCGGCCAGCTCAGAGAGCGCAACGTGACGGTGCACTACTTCCGCGAACTGCTCGCCGCGGCGCTGGACGCGCCGGGTGCCCGGGAGTTCCTGCAGAAGTGTCTGACCACGGCCATCCGGTTCGGGCCCGCGCTGGATAAGCCGCTGGAGCGGATCGTCGACCAAACGTCGTCGGAGGTCCTTTCCGAGCTCCTGATCGGGGGCGTGCTCAAGAGTGACGTCATGCCGATGCTGCACACGCCCAGCCTTCTGATGGAGTCCCTCGGCATCGACGACTTCCTGCTGCGGCCCCTGCCGAACCACCTGTTCCAGCGCGATAACTCGGCCTGGATCTACGGCGCCCTGAGCATCAACCCGATGGCCAAGCAGGCCCGCAAACGCGAGACCATCAACTCCCGCCTGATCTACAAGTTCCACCCGATGTTCCGCGACGCCGGGCTGGAGATCGTCTACGGCGACGATTCCCTGCCCCACGAGCCCGCTACCGTCGAGGGCGGCGACGTGCTCGTGATCGGCAATGGGGTGCTGATGATCGGGATGGGCGAGCGGACCTCGCCCCAGGGTGTCGAGACACTGGCACGACTGCTCTTCCAGGGCGGCCATGTCCGCCAGGTGATCGTCGTCGAGCTTCCGAAGGAGCGGGCGTTCATGCACCTGGACACCGCCATGACAATGGTCGACAGCGACGCGTTCTCCCTGTATCCGTACCTGCCCGAAACGCTGCGCGCGTTCGTGCTCACCCCAGTGGGGTCCGCCGGCGACTACGACATTACGGAGCACACGGACCTGTTTCCTCTCGTGGCCGAGGCCCTCGGCGTCGACAAGGTTCGGGTCCTGCGCACCCCAATCGATCGCGCGGGTGCGCAGCGAGAGCAGTGGAACGATGGGAACAACTTCCTCGCCGTTTCCCCCGGCGTCGTGCTGGGTTATGAGCGGAACACTACCGCCAATCGATACCTCGCCGACGAGGGCATCGAAGTCGTACCCGTCGTGGGATCCGAGCTCGGCCGCGGCCGCGGCGGTCCGCGATGTCTGTCCTGCCCAATCGAAAGAGATGCGGTGATCCTGTGAGCTTTAACCTGCACAACCGGAGTTTCCTTAAGGAAGTCGACTTCACCCCGAAGGAGTGGAAGTTCCTCCTCGGGCTGGCCGCGGACCTCAAGGCAGCCAAATACGCCGGCACTGAGCTGCCGCGGCTAACCGGGAAGAACATCGCCCTCATCTTCGAGAAGACCTCCACCCGGACCCGCTGCGCCATGGAGGTCGCCGCGCACGACCAGGGCGCCCACGTGACCTACCTCGATCCGAGCGGGTCACAGATGGGGCACAAGGAGTCCGTTAAGGACACCGCGCGGGTGCTGGGCGGGATGTTCGACGCCATCGAGTATCGCGGCTCGGCGCAGACCAACGTCGAGACACTGGCCGCGTCGTCGGGTGTGCCGGTGTGGAACGGGTTGACGGACGAGTGGCATCCCACCCAGGCGCTGTGCGACATGCTCACGATGCGCGAGCACTCCACCAAGAACGACCACGAGATCGCCTTCGCTTACCTCGGAGACGCGCACAACAACGTCGCGAACTCGCTGCTGGTGGCAGGGGCGCTGATGGGCATGGACGTACGCATCGTGGCCCCCCGCCCTCTGTGGAACACCGACGGTGTGATCGCGGCCGCCCAGACGATCGCCGAGAGCACGGGCGCGCGGCTGACCCACACTGAGGACGTCGCCGAGGGCGTGGCCGGGGTCGACTTCATCTACACCGACATCTGGGTCTCCATGGGCGAGCCCAAGGAAACTTGGGACGAACGCATCGCCGCCCTGCTTCCCTACCAGGTCACCGTGGACGTCTTGGCTAAGACCAGCAACCCCGACGTCAAGTTCATGCACTGCCTGCCGGCGTTCCACGACCGGAACACGGCCGTCGGGGAACAATTGTTCAAGCAGACCGGCCTCGGCGAGCTTGAGGTCACGGACGAGGTGTTCGAGTCGTCCAGCTCCATCGTGTTCGCTCAGGCCGAGAACCGGATGCACTCGATCAAGGCGATCATGGTCGCCACCCTGGGGTCCTGATGCGCATCGTGGTCGCTCTCGGCGGCAACGCGCTCCAGGAGCGCGGCGCCCCGATGACGGTGCAAAACCAGCGTGCCAACGTCGCCAAGGCGTGCGCCGCGCTGGCGCCAATCGCCCGGGAGCATCAGCTGGTGATCTCCCACGGCAACGGGCCGCAGGTCGGGCTGCTCGCGCTCCAGGCGGCCGCCTACGACCACACGTCCGAGTACCCTTTCGACGTCCTGGGCGCCCAGACCGAGGGAATGATCGGGTACATGATCGAACAAGAACTCGGCAACCGACTCCCGTTCGAAAAGTCAATCGCGACGATCCTGACAATGACCGAGGTGGACCCGGCGGACCCGGCGTTCAGGGACCCGACGAAGTTTGTCGGGCCGGTGTACGACGCCGACGAGGCGCGTCGCCTGGCGGTGCTGCGGGGGTGGGTCGTCAAACCCGACGGCGACCACTGGCGTCGGGTGGTGCCCTCGCCCATGCCGCAGCGGATCTTCGAGCTGAGCACGATCAAAACGCTGGTGGAGGCCGACACGGTGGTGATCTGCGCCGGCGGCGGTGGCATACCCACCATGTACCAGCCCGGCTCCCGCAAACTCATCGGCGTCGACGCCGTGATCGACAAGGACCGGGCCAGCGCGGTGCTGGCCCGGGACCTCAAGGCCGACTCCCTAGTGATCGCCACCGACGCGGACGCCGTCTACACCGGCTGGGGGACGCCAGAACAGCGCGCCATCATGCTCGTCCACCCGGACACGCTCGCGGGCTTCGACTTCCCGGCGGGCTCGATGGGACCCAAGGTTGAGGCGGCGATCGACTTCGCCCGCAACACCGGTCGCGACGCCTTCATCGGATCCCTGACAGAATTGCCGGCGCTCCTGGACGGAACCGCGGGTACCCGGGTCTCCGTGACAGCGAACGGCGTGGCCTACCGCTGACCCCACCGCAGTCCCACGACGCCGGTCCACGGCGGCTGACGGGGACGACAGAAACCTGCCCGGGCCGACTCAACGGTCCGGGCAGGTGCGCGTAAACGACAGGTTGGGCAGCGCGACCTTCTCTCGCAACCAGGTCATGACAGGAGGAAGCCTCGATCCATTGGTGAGGCGTGGAAGTTGACGGCGCGTTAAACAGAGAATGCCTTCCAGATCAGGAAAAATAGAACTTACTTAGGGTTCATTTCGACTGACACGAGAGGCATCTCGTAGTTGCAAGTTCTTCATAGATCCAAGGCCTTGTCAGCGTCCTTCGATGACACCAATCTCGTGTCGGCCGCCGGGCTCGTCCCCGCGATGATGCTGGCCGCCTCCACAGGCCTGGGCAAGCTGGCCAGCCGGTGGTTGAGGTTGCCGGGGTACTTCGGCGAACGCCGGGTTAGAGGTCACCGCGTTGGTCGCGGGGATGCTCGCCGGCGCCGATTCCATCGATGACACGGCCCTGCTCCGCCACGGCGGGCTGAAGAAAATCTTCGTTGAAACCTACGCACCCTAGACACTGGGCTCGTTCCTGCGGGCGTTCACTTTCGGCCACCTTCGTCAGCTCGACGCAGTCGCCGCGCGGTGGCTGGTCAACGTCGCCCAGGTCGCACCGATCGTGGCTGGGATCGATGACTACGCCCTGGTCGATATCGACGACACCATCAAAGAAGTCCACGGCTACCAGAAACAGGGCTCCGGCTACGGATACTTTGGAGGGCGCGGGCTGAACGCGTTGATCGGGATCGTTTCGACGACGTTTTCCGCGCCGGTCATCATCGGTGCCCGGCTCCGGAAAGGCGCGGCGGGGTCTCCGCGCGGAGCGGGAAAGTTCGTCGGCGATGTCCTCGCGACCGTGAAACGGTTGCGATCCGCGACCGCGGCCGGCGCGAAAGTCTCAATCACCGCCCGGATGGATCCGGCCGTGAATCGCGCTATCGCCACTATTCCTGACGATGCCTGAACGAAGATTGAGTACACCGACGCGATCCGGGACGAGGCCACCGGCACCTGGATTTCCTTCGCTGAAGTCGCTGAAGTGCCGGTCACCGCGTTCAGTTCGAGGAAGATCAGCGAACGCATCACGGGATGCGTGGTCGTGCGGCGGATCCCGGAACTGGACCCGTTCGACGGTGCCCGGCCAACGCCGGCCTCACAGACGGTGCACTGGCACACCGACAGTCAGGCAAATTCACCGCTAACGCCGCCTGGCTGGTGCTGGCCACGATCGCATTCAACCTCGCCCGCGCCGCCGGCACCGTCACCGGCAGCACCCTCGGCAAGGCGCGCAGCGGCACGATTCGCCGCAAACGGATTCAGATTCCGGCCCGCGTCTCGACCTCGGCCAGAAAACACGTCCTGCACCTCCCGGTCAGCTGGCCCTGGGAAACCGGCTGGACAGCCCCGTTTGCGGCGGCCTGCGGCCCGCCACGAACGGCCACCATCTGACCACCCAACCCCACGGCGCAAGCAGACCAGGAACACCACCGGCAGCAAGGCCGGCCGCTTCGCCATGCCCACCGTCAGAAACTTCAGTTCACAGGCCGGCGACCCGGCTCAGCCACGCTGACCGGTGGATCGAGGCTTAGAGGGACGTGACCAAGCCACATCCGAACGGTTATATGAATCATCGAAATTTGCCTCGACTATCCACAATTTTTCCGGCGATATCGCTCAGTCGCCCATCCGTCGTCCGCGCATGAGTGCGCAAGGGTGAGAACGCGACGCCCATAGGCACTCCGTACTGCTGAGCGAGGACCCCTTTCGCTTCCTGACTTCGCCAGGCTCCAGCTGATGAGGTAGCCGACGGTGACGAATGCAACGTACTCACAGGCGCGCTCTGCACCAAAACCCTAGCTATCGTCGCCCCTGTCGACGGCCACGACCGCGACCTCGACCGCGATCAGGATTCCCGCGAGAACAATGACCCATACGTAGAATTCGCTGGGGCCAAACGAAGGTTTAAGGGAATCGTCTCGAATCGTGCACGGCGATCTCCGCAACCCAAATGGCAATGACTTCAGTTAGGTGGGGCTGCCCCGAGTTCAGTTGACTCAAAGGGTTAGTGGTTTCAGGCGGCCTTGAGGGCCACGTTTATTGTCTCAAACTCGATCGGGGTGAGCTTACCGAGGCGGCGTTGCCGGCGCTTGCGGTGGTAGGTGCGCTCGATCCAGACCACCATCGCCAGGCGCAGTTCCTCCCGGGTTGACCACCGCTGCCGATCGAGGACGTTCTTCTGAAGCAGGGCGAAGAACGACTCCATCGCGGCGTTGTCACCGCATGCGCCGACGCGGCCCATCGACCCGGTGATGCCGTTGTTCTTCAGCACCCGCAGGAACGCGTTGGAGCGGAACTGGGAGCCTCGGTCCGAGTGCAGGATCGTGCCGTCGATGG
>NZ_SOFT01000012.1:0-15085 GCF_004402645.1 Cryobacterium sp. TMT2-42-4 | reverse complement strand
CTGTCGCGATCAAGATCAACAACAGGCCCCGGAAGCGACTCGGTTGGACAACACCAGCCCAGCTCCTCGCCGACGCACTGCGATCCAGCTAACCAATCAGTGTTGCGACGACCGCTGGAATTCGCCCGGCACTACTGGCCCTGTTTTGGGTCGGCGTTATCATGATTCTGTTAGGGCCGGGGCAGGGCGGTGACTCACCGATGTTCCCGGAGGTTTTGGGGAGTCTGCGAGTGCCGCGGCTCGGTGGCGGTCGGCCGCGTACGACGCCGGATCGGGCGATGGGTGACAAGGCGTATTCGTCGAAAGCGAACCGGAAGATGCTCCGGGATTGCGGCATTGAGGCCGTGATCCCGGAGCGATCGGACCAGGTCGCTAACCGGAAACGGCGCGGCCAAGCCGGTGGCCGCCCACCCACCTTCGGCAAGGTGTCGTACAAATGCCGCAACGTCATTGAACGGTGTTTCGAGGTCTTCAAGCAGTGGCGCGGCATCGCCACCCGCTACGACAAACTCGCCCTCACCTACCGCGGCGGTTTTGTACTCCGAGCGATAATTATCTGGTCAAAAGCATTAGGAGACACGCCCTAGGCGGGTCGCGGTGTGCCTAGAGAGATAGTTTAGAAATCGCGCGGAACTCCTGATCGTCACGGTGACCTGCCGGGTGCTGCGCCCCTCCAAACGAGCGTTCTACCAGTGGAAGCGCGACCCCACCTCCCAGCGCAACAGGGACGACCCGCAACTCACCAACGCCGCCTGGGATTTCGCCGAGACGACTCCGCGTTCGGATGCCGGTTTACCTCCGATAAGCCCGTCCAAGACGACCACGTCATGCGGAAATTCACCGCGACAGGCCCGAGCCAGCTCTGTTTCACCGGAATTACCGAACACAAAGCGCGGCAGGTTACGGAGCGAGTCCGAGCTGTTCGAGCATGCCTTTTTCGTCGCTGCTGCCCCACCGCTCTACGAGTTTCCCGGCCTTGAACCGACTGATCTGCATGCCACGAACGGACATTGATTTTCCACTCGCAGAATGGCCCATGAGGGGGCCTTGGTGGGTACCGGTGAGGGTGTAGGCGAATGCGACGTCGGTGTCATTCGCGACGACATGCTCAACTCTGATGTGCAAGTCCGGGAAAGCGGCAATCATTTCGGCGAAGAACGCCTGATAGCCTGCGGGGCCTGCGCCTTGGCCAGGAGCAGGATCGTTATCGACTACGTTTTCGGCCACGAGTTCGTTGATAAGCGCGAGTTCCCCGCTGTTGACGGCGTCACGGAACTTTTGCTGTGCGGTGATATTCGCTTCTTGACTCATGTTTCTACTTCCTTCTTGAAAATTACCAGGGAGAGGCTTGTGGGGGCCCGGGTGACCATACCGACATTAAGGTTCGAGGTTTCGCCAAAACAATCGTGAGCTCTGACACGCAAGCCCTGAGGAAAAGTTGCTGATCGACCCCGTGGTCGTGCCATAGACGAGCCGGCCAGCACCAGACCCGGTAGTGGTTTCAGTTTCGGTCAATCTATGCACGGCTACGATCGATCACAAGGCAAGGTCCTGCGCAAAGGGTTTTAACCTCGTCGGCGAGGGCCTTAGGCGGTTGGCTATTTCGCGAGGAATGCGAGGACGTGCTGGTTCCATTCGTCCTTGTGCGAAACGGTGAGACCATGCGGGGCGTCTGTGATCACGACGAGTTCACTGCCGGTGATGGACTCGTGAGTACGTTTGCCACTCACCTCGAATGGCACAATGGTGTCGGAGTCACCGTGTATGACCAAAGTCGGCACCGTGATTTTCGTGAGGTCGTCGCGGAAGTCGGTAGTGGAGAATGCGGTAACGCAGTCGAGCGTTCCCTTCGGCGATGCCATTTGTGCGATGTTGAGATTATAGGCAATCTGCGCGGAGCTAACCTTTGGAGTGTTGACCAGCGACGGCTTGCCGGCGGTGAAGAACATCTGCAGAAATTCGTGCAGGAACGCCGGCCGGTCTCCGGTCAAGCCGTCGTGGAACCAGTGAGCCAAATCGGAGTCGACGCCTCCGTCAGGGTTATCATCCGATTTCCAGAGGTAAGGCGGCACGGCGCTGGCGAAGACGAGCTTCGCGATGCGGGCGGTGCCGTAGGTACTGACGTATCGAGCGAGCTCTCCACCGCCCATCGAGAATCCGATCAGGGTGACCCCCTGCAGGTCGAGGGCATCGATGACCGCCTTCAGGTCGGCGGCAAACGTGTCGTAGTCGTACCCATCCCAGGGCTGTGACGACTGTCCGAACCCGCGACGGTCAAGAGTGATGACCCGATAGCCGGCCTCGACCAGTGCGGGTACCTGCCCCTCCCAGGACCTACTACTCAGGGGCCAACCGTGGATCAGTACGACGGGCTTACCGGCTCCGACGTCTTCGTAATGCAGTTCGACGTCGGGACCGCTGTGATCCGGGGCGGTGATGAAGGGCATGTTATCTCCTCGTAATCGGGACGGTTCGTTGGAGGCAATCGAAATAGTGCGGTCAAGAGAATAGGGGTTCGCTGGGAGAACGCTGTCAGTCGCCGATAAGAATTGCCTCGCGAGCCGCAGCCCTCCACGCCGGCGCGCTTTCGTGCGGACGCTGCTGAAGTAGGTCTTCGCAACCGACGTCAGTGCGATCACTTGTCGCTCGTAGTTGCGGCTTCCTGGCTCAAAGTGAGGTGCTTTTGAGAATCCCGGTTTAGCCCTGTTTCCCGTGATAACGGTCGCGTGATACGTGTCCACCATCCGGGTTCATGTGCACCACTAGCGGACTGAAAGGTCGATATATAGTATTCCCCCATGGCAGCTACTCCAGTGCCTGCCGGGTTGGACGGAAAAGCGTCGGACACCATGTTGGCGTTAGGCCGTTTTTTCACTCGGTGGGACCAAACAGATGATGGGCGCGCAGTGTTCCGTGAGGGCGGGCGCAAGGGCGATGTGTTCTACCGCGACCGGTGGAGCCATGACAAGGTGGTGCGTTCCACCCATGGGGTGAACTGCACGGGGTCGTGTTCGTGGAAGGTTTACGTTCGGGACGGCATTATCACTTGGGAGTCGCAGCAGACGGATTACCCGTCGGTGGGCCCCGACAGTCCGGAGTACGAGCCGCGGGGGTGCCCCCGTGGTGCGGCGTTCAGTTGGTACACCTACTCACCCACGCGGGTGCGGTATCCGTACGCCCGCGGTGTTCTCGTCGAAATGTACCGTGAGGCGAAGGTGCGTCTCCAGGACCCCGTGCTCGCTTGGGCTGACGTTGTGGACGACCCTGAACGACGTCGTACCTACCAGCAAGCGCGAGGGAAGGGCGGGCTCGTCCGGATTCCGTGGCAGGAGGCGATCGAAATCGCCGCCGCCGCCCACGTCCACACGATCAAGAAGTACGGTCCGGATCGGTGTTCCGGGTTCTCCCCGATCCCGGCCATGTCTATGGTGTCGCACGCGGCGGGTAACCGGTTCATCCAGCTCATCGGCGGGGTGATGACGTCTTTTTACGACTGGTATGCCGACCTTCCCGTGGCCTCTCCGCAGGTGTTCGGCGACCAGACTGACGTGCCTGAATCAGGTGACTGGTGGGATTCCACCTATCTGATGATGTGGGGATCAAACGTTCCTGTGACGCGCACGCCTGACGCGCATTTCATGGCGGAGGTGCGGTATCGCGGCACAAAGGTGGTGGCGATCAGTCCCGACTATGCCGACAATACGAAGTTCGCCGACGAGTGGCTGCCCGCCCAAGCCGGCACTGACGCTGCGCTTGCGATGGCGATGGGGCACGTGATGCTCAAAGAATTCTTCGTCGACCGGCAGGTGCCCTATTTCAGCGGCTATGTGCGCCGTTACACAGATCTACCCTTCCTTGTCCGGCTCGAGGAGCACGCCGGCGGTGGGCTGGTGCCCACGAAATTTTTGATGGCGGCTGACTTGCCCGACAAGGCGCATATTCCGGATGCTGCGTTCAAAACGGTCTTGCTTGACTCAGCGACTGGCGCTCCCGTGGTGCCCAATGGTTCCATCGGCTACCGGTACGGTGAAGCGGGCAAGGGCAAGTGGAACCTCGACCTCGAGGGTGTCGACCCGGCGTTGAGCCTTCTCGACGAGTCCGTCTCAGGCCAGCCCCCGGAAACCGCTGAGATCCGGATGCCCTGCTTCGAGGCACCCTCCGGGGAGGGGTCGATCGTGACTCGCGGCGTTCCCGTCCGGCGCGTGGCAGGGCACCTGGTAACCACGGTGTTCGACTTGATGCTCGCTCAATACGGGGTTGGGCGTCCAGGGCTGCCGGGCGACTGGGCGACCGACTACGACGACGCGTCGACGCCGTACACGCCGGCCTGGCAGGAGGAAATCACGAGCGTGCCGGCCGCCGCGTGCATCCGGGTGGCGCGAGAATTTGCCCGCAACGCTGAGGAATCGAAGGGGCGGTCCATGATCATTATGGGGGCCGGTATCTGCCAGTGGTTCCACGGTGACGCCACCTACCGTGCGGTGCTCTCGCTCGTGATGCTCACCGGATGCATGGGACGAAACGGCGGCGGCTGGGCGCATTACGTCGGCCAAGAGAAGACCCGTCCGATCACGGGATGGATTTCTCTCGCTAACGCTCTGGACTGGAGTCGACCGCCGCGCACCATGATCGGTACCGGGTATTGGTACATGCACACCGATCAATGGCGCTCAGATGGGTACTCGGCCGACTCGCTCAAGTCCCCTCTCGCTGATGGGCACTTCGACGGTATGCACACCGCGGACACGATCGCGCAGTCGAACAGGCTCGGTTGGATGCCGTTCTACCCTCAGTTCGACCGCAACCCGCTTGACCTCGCCGATGAGGCGCAAGCTGCGGTGGATGCGGGGGAGGCGCCCGACGCCGCCACCTGGATCGCCGATGCCCTCAAAAGCAGGCGGCTGACCCCCGCCATCGACGATGTCGACGCTTCCGAAAATTGGCCGCGCACCCTGGTGCTCTGGCGCTCCAACCTTTTCGGCTCATCTGCCAAGGGCAATGAGTACTTTTTGCGCAACCTTCTCGGCACTCACAATAACGTGATGGGGGCCGACCACGTGAACGCTGCCCGACCGCGTGATGTGAAATGGCACGACCAGGCGCCGGAAGGAAAACTGGACCTGCTCGTCTCAGCTGATTTCCGGATGACGTCAACCACGCTGTTGTCGGACATCGTCTTTCCGGCTGCAACGTGGTACGAAAAACACGACCTTTCCTCGACCGACATGCACCCCTTCGTGCACGCCTTCAGCCCCGCAATCGACCCACCGTGGGAGGCGAAAACCGACTTTGACACGTTTCGACTGCTCGCCGAGGAGTTCTCCCGCCAGGCCAAAACGCATCTCGGCACCCGACGGGACCTGGTCAGTGTTCCGCTGCAACACGATACGCCGGGGGAGATTGCTCAGCCGGGTGGGGTGGTGCGCGACTGGCGGGACACCGATATTCCGGCGGTCCCCGGTCAGAACATGCCTGTCTTCTCGATCGTCGAACGGGACTACACCGCTATCGCAGAGAAGCTAGCTACGATCGGACCCCTCGCGGAGGAACGCGGTTTCACCGTGAAGAACATCACTTATCGGATGGGGCATGAGATCGAGCGGCTCGCCCGTAGCAACGGGGTGATGCTCGGTGGCGCGGGGAACGGCCGCCCGGCCATCGATACCGATGCGAAGTTCGCCCAGGCCATCCTGAGCTTTTCCGGCACCACCAATGGCGAACTGGCCGTGCAGGGGTTTCGCGAACTGGAAGAGCAGACCGGTATGAAGCTCGTCGACCTTGCCGAGGGATCCGAGGAGAAGCGGGTGACTTTCGCGCAGACGCAAGCGGGGCCCGTCCCGGTGATCACGTCGCCTGAGTGGTCCGGGTCGGAGACTGGTGGGCGTCGGTATTCCCCGTTCACGATCAACGTTGAGCGGCTGAAGCCTTGGCACACCCTCACCGGCCGGATGCACTTCTTCCTCGATCACGACTGGATGCGCGACCTCGGGGAGGCCCTCCCGATTTACCGGCCCCCATTGGATATGCAGCGCCTGTTCGGTGAACCGCGGTTTGGCCCGAACGGAACCACCGAGATCACAGTGCGCTATTTGACTCCGCACTCGAAGTGGTCAATCCATTCGGAGTATCAGGACAATCTATTCATGCTGTCGCTATCGCGGGGAGGACCGACGGCTTGGATCAGCCCGACGGATGCGGCGGCCATCTCGGTTTCTGACAATGACTGGATCGAGTGCGTCAATTCCAACGGCGTGTATGTGTGCCGCGCCGTGGTCAGCCATCGGATGCCCGCGGGAGTCGTTTACGTCTACCACGCGCAAGAGCGCACCATCGATGTGCCGAAGTCGGAGGCGACGGGCCGCCGCGGTGGAATTCACAACTCGGCCACCCGCCTGCTTGTCAAACCCACCCACCTCATTGGCGGGTATGCGCAGTTGTCGTACGCCTTCAATTACCTGGGCCCCACCGGCAACCAGCGGGACATGGTCACCACAATCCGAAAGCGTTCCCAGGAGGTGCGGTACTGATGCGCGTGATGGCTCAAATGGGCATGGTGATGAATCTCGACAAGTGCATCGGGTGCCACACCTGTTCGGTGACCTGCAAACAGGCATGGACGAACCGAGCTGGAACTGAATATGTCTGGTTCAACAACGTCGAAACTCGGCCGGGGCAAGGGTATCCGCGTCGCTACGAGGACCAGGAGCAGTGGAAGGGCGGTTGGCAGCTAAACAAGAAGGGTCGGCTTGTACTGAAGGGGGGCGGACGCCTAAGGAAGCTTTTCGGAATCTTCGCAAGCCCCGTGCAGCCCGAGTTGAAGGATTATTACGAGCCCTGGACCTATGACTATAAAACCCTGATCGACGCGCCGCTGGGAGACGACTTTCCAGTGGCCCGCCCGAAATCTTTGATCACGGGTGAGGACACCAAAATCAGTTGGTCGGCGAACTGGGACGATGACCTCGGCGGCGCCCCGGAGATGGGTCACCTTGACCCCATCGTGGAAAAAGTTCGGCGGGAGTCGGAGGACAAGATTAAGTTTGCCTTTGAACAAACTTTTATGTTCTACCTTCCGCGGATCTGTGAGCATTGCCTCAATCCTTCCTGTATGGCGTCGTGTCCGTCCGGTGCCATCTATAAGCGCGTGGAAGACGGCATTGTGCTCGTCGATCAGGACAAATGCCGCGGCTGGCGCCAGTGCATCACCGGCTGCCCGTACAAGAAGATCTACTTCAACCACAAAACCGGCAAGGCCGAGAAGTGCACGTTCTGTTATCCGCGGGTGGAAATTGGTCTCCCCACGGTCTGCTCCGAAACGTGTGTCGGGCGCCTCCGCTATCTCGGCTTGTTCCTCTACGACGCCGACCGCGTTACCGACGCTGCCGCGGTGACGGATGTCACCGACCTGTACGAATCGCAGATGGATTTACTCCTCGACCCGAACGACCCAGAGGTGGCCGCCGCCGCTCTCGACCAGGGCATCCCGGGCGACTGGCTGGAAGCCGCGCGAAAGTCCCCCGTATACGCACTGGCGAAGGTGTACAAGGTGGCGTTGCCGCTGCACCCGGAATACCGCACGATGCCCATGGTTTGGTACGTGCCCCCGCTGTCGCCCATTGTCGACCTCCTCAGTGAACAGGGCCACGATGCCGAAGACAGCGGCAACCTCTTCGGTGCCATTGACGCGCTGCGCATTCCCGTCGAGTACCTCGCCGAGCTCTTTACCGCTGGGGACACCGACAAAGTCACCGAGGTGTTACGCAAACTCGCGGCGATGCGGGCCTACATGCGCGGTATCACGATGGGACAAGATCCCGACCCGTCGATCCCCGCCGCCGTGGGGATGTCTCCAGGCAACATGTATGAAATGTACAGACTGATGGCGATCGCGAAGTACGACGAGCGCTACGTCATCCCCAAGGCGCACGTTGAGCAGGCGCACGACCTGGAGGAGATGGGCTGCTCGGTCGATTTTGAGGGCGGGCCGGGCATGTACGAAGACTCTCCGTTCGGGGAGGCGAGTGGTCGGCCGACGCCCGTCGCCGTGGAGAACTTCTACGCGCTTCGAGATCGGCAGACTTCCGACACTCCCGCCGGCGAGCGGACGCTACGGGACCGCGTTAACCTCCTGAATTGGGACGGCAACGGAACCCCCGTCGGCCTTTTCCCCGAAAAACGGGACCGGCCCCGCGCTGCACCGCCGTCACCAGCGGACTTGCGCCCGCCGACGGATGGCGGTGCGCCGTGAGGCGCGACCGGGCTGCAGCTCAGAGCCTGGCGCAGCGGGTCTTCTACCAGGCAGCCTCGTGGTGCCTGTCGTACCCGGACGCTCAACTGGTGGGAAGGTGCGAGTTGATGCGGTCCGCACTGGCCGAACAGAGCCCGGCAGCGCCTGATCTCACCGCGATCATTGCGTACCTTGAGAACACCGCAATCGGCACCTTGCAGCGCTCCTACGTTGAGACGTTCGATCTCAGTAAGCATCATCCGCTCTACTTGTCATATTGGACAGATGGCGACACCCGTCGCAGGGGTGACGTGCTGGCGGCCTTCAAGCAGGTATACCGGGGGAGTGACTTTCTGACCAATACTCATGGTGAGTTGCCCGATTTCCTGCCACTGGTGCTCGAGTTCGCGGCTGTGGCCGGCCCCGTTGCGGGCCGGGACCTGCTCATCCAGTATCGGCCCAGCGTCGAGATGCTCCGGCTTTCGCTCACGGATCACGGGTCGCCGTACGCCATCGTGATGGACGGCATTTGCGCCACGCTGCCAGGACGCTCGCCGGCCGACCGGCAGGCCGTGCAAGCCATGGCCGGCGTCGGCCCTCCGACGGAAAGTGTCGGACTCGAACCGTACGACCCGCGCCTGCTTCCTCTGAACGCTAGCTCATGATGTGGGACGTGCTGCTGTGGGGAATTCTTCCGTATGTGATGGTGGCAATCCTGATCGGTGGAACTATCTGGCGCTACCGTTACGACCAATTCGGTTGGACCACCCGCTCGTCCCAGCTCTACGAATCCCGGCTCCTGCGCATCGGATCGCCGATATTTCATTTCGGGTTCCTCGCCGTTATCGCCGGACACTTCTTCGGCTTGGTGATCCCGATTTCCTGGACACTCTTTTTTGGGATGAGTCAGGACTTCTATCACCTCAACGCATTGCTGGTCGGCGGCGTTGCGGGGGTCTGCACTCTCGGTGGCATTGTGATTCTGATCTATCGGCGACGCAAAACCGGGCCGGTTTTCATGGCCACGACCACCAACGACAAGATCATGTACGTCGTGTTGACCGCCGCGATTATCCTGGGGCTCTGGACCACCCTCGCTAGTGTTTTCAGCGGCGAAAATGGCCACAACTATCGTGAAACCGTGGCGCCTTGGTTCCGGTCGCTTTTCATCCTGCAACCAGATGTTGCGGCCATGGCCGCAGCTCCATTCTCCTTCCACATTCACACCCTCGTGGGCATGCTCTTGTTCGTTGTGTGGCCCTTCACCCGGCTGGTGCACGCCTTCACCGCACCTCTGCACTACCTTTTCCGGCCCTACATTGTCTATCGGTCCAGGGATCAGGAGCCCGGGCTGATTCGACCGGTGCGCCGCGGGTGGGCGCCTATCGGAACCACGGACCGCACCCGGGAAAAACGCTGATCGGAGTTGCGGGCCATGGACACACCAATGGGCTCGAAAATGACGGCACTGCAGCGAGCACACCGCAGCAAGGGTGTGAACCTCACCCTCGCGACGCTCACCTCCGTCGTGTGCTTTTGGGCGTGGACGAGCGTCTCGCCGCTCGGAATTCGCTACACGGAGTCGATGAACCTCTCCTCGGCTCAAACGTCCGTACTCATTGCGATGCCCATACTCGTCGGATCGATCGGCCGCATTCCAGTGGGCGTGCTCACCGATCGATTCGGCGGACGCCTCCTGTTCACACTGGTACTGCTTGCATCCGCCCCGGTCCTTTTGCTCGTGGCGCTTGCCGGAACCCTCAACTCATTTGCCTTCCTGGTAGCTGCAGCGCTGCTGCTCGGCGTAGCCGGAACCGTGTTCGCGGTGGGAATTCCCTTTGTGAGCCAGTGGTTCCAACCGTCCCGACGGGGCTTTGCAACCGGCGTCTTCGGGGCAGGGATGGGCGGCACCGCAGTGTCGGCATTTTTCACTCCACGTTTGGTGGAATGGCTCGGATACGTTCCAACTCACCTCATCATCGCGACGCTCCTCCTCGTCACCGCAACATGCGTATGGATTCTGATGGCAGAGGCCCCCGGATTCACGGCCAGCACTGATCCTTTCCTTCCCAAGCTCACCGCTGCGGCGCGGCTCGGCGTGACGTGGCAGATGAGTTTTCTCTATGCGCTGGTCTTCGGCGGATTCGTCGCATTTTCCACCTACCTGCCCACGTACCTCCGCCAGATATACGATTTCGACCTCACTGCCGCGGGAACACGAACGGCTGGGTTTGCTGTTGCCGCCGTTATTCTCCGCCCCATCGGCGGAATTCTTGCCGACCGCATCGGTCCGAAGCCAGTGGTAACCGGGTCTCTGGCGGCGGTGGCCGTTCTCGCTTGGGTGGTGAACCTCCGTCCCGATGGCGAGATCCCCGCCGGCCTCACCTTTGTCGCGATGGCGTCGGCACTCGGTCTCGGAGCTGGGGGAGTGTTCGCCTGGATCGGGAGGAGCGCACCGCCCGCCAGAGTGGGGGCGGTGAGCGGCATCGTCAGCGCTGCCGGTGGGTTAGGCGGATACTTCCCGCCACTGGTGATGGGGGCCACCTACAACGCTGCGGAAAACAGCTACGCGATCGGACTAATCCTTCTCGCCGGTACGGCTCTGGCCGCTCTCATTTTCACGATCTTTTTTGTGAAAAACCGACCGTCTGCCACCACGACTGAGTGACATTTCCAAAGACAGACACCCGCTTGTTGGTGCCGGACGTCGCGTTATTCGACCTTGGCGGGGTCATCGTCGGTGACGTCGACCGAGTAGGCATCAGCTCGGTGGGTGGTGGTGGCTTTTCTATTTCTTCGGACGGATCTCGCCATGCGAACCAGGGTTGCCTCGTTGACTTCGCTCTCTCGGAGGACGGTCGCGATCGCTTTGCCGGTGGTGATGACCCGCTTCACGGCTTCGCCTGTGTACCTATAAGTGAACTCCCGACGTGATCCGTCCACAGTGAACTGTGTGTCTTGTGAGCTGTCGGCCATCAAGGCCAGGGCCACTCTTGACATATATGGCCTGTACGCACAAACTCAACTGACGATTACTCTTTTATGTTTTCGCTCCGATATGTTTTCGAAAACTACCTCCTAGTAAGGGACTTTGATGAATAAGAAAACAGCAGTGTTGTTTGTGCCGGCGTTTGCTCTGGGCGTGGCCGTCTTGACTGGTGGCCCAGCTCTTGCTGCCACTGGTGACGCGTCCTATCAGGGGACGCTCGACGCGATCAACGGCAGTAACGGTAGCGGAACCTTCTCCATCCAGGTTTCCGGTGACCAGGCCACAGTCACTCAGACCGTCAAGGGTCTGGCCGAGACCTTCGACGGTAAGCCGTACCCGCACGTACAGCACATCCACATCGGTGCGAAGGGGGAGTGTCCCACCACGGCAGCTGACGCCGATGGAGATGGTGTGATCAGCACGACCGAAGGTCAGCCGTCCTACGGAGCGATTGGCACAACGTTGTCCACGAGTGGCGACACGAGTCCGGCGGCCGGAACTGATCTGACTCTTGCCGGGATGGGTGCAAACTACGACTACAACCGAACCTTCACTCTGGATGCCGCCACCGCGGCCTCGCTTGAGGCAGGCACGGCGGTTGTAGTGGTCCACGGGCTGGACCCGGCCACGTTGACGAAAGCTGCACAGGACGCAAAGAGTGACTTGGTTCCGAGTCTGCCCCTGGCAGCAACGTCGCCGGCTCTGTGCGGCGCCCTGAGTGCGTCGCAGGCGAACATGCCTGATGGTGGCGTGGAAACCGGCGGTGGCAGCACGTCAAGCGGTGCTGACATGGGTCTTCTCGCCCTTGGTGCCGGGGCCCTGGCCGCGGCAGGTGGCGCGGTGATGATTCGTCGGCGTCTTGCCGTCCGAGGCTGAGATCGGTTTGATCCCCGGTGATTATCCCGGCTGAAAAGCGTCGCCGCGGTAGCCGTCTGGCTACCGCGGCGGCGGTTCTGCTCTTCATCGTCGGCTGTGCGGCGACCGGTTTCGCCCTGTGGGGCAACCCTCCTCCTCCTCGACCGCCAGCCTCGGCTGCCGTGTCAGCCCCATCGCCGGAGTCCGTCTCCGCTACACCCTCACCGGAGCCCATCTCTGTTCAGCCGACTCCGCGGGTTGACCAGGTTGTCGGTCCGACCTTGACCGCCTCCGAGCCCATCCAGATCAATGTCCCCGCGATTGAAGTGGACTCTGTCCTGATGCAATTGGGACAAAATCCTGACGGCACGGTGCAGACGCCGTCGTTGGATGAGGCCTCTCCGGCCGGCTGGTATACCGGTTCGCCCACCCCTGGCGCGGTCGGACCTTCCGTCATCCTGGGTCACGTCGACTCCAGGGTGCAGGGGCGCGCGGTGTTTTACCGACTTGGTGAGATGCGTCCCGGCGACGAGGTTTTGGTTACCCGGGCCGATGCGACAGTGGCGGTATTCGTGGTCGACGGGGTGGAGGAATACCCGAAAGATGACTTTCCGCAGTTCGCCGTCTACGGCAACACCGATCATGCGGGACTACGGCTGATCACCTGCGGTGGAGAGTTCGACGAAACCACTCGCACGTACCCGGATAATGTGGTTGTCTATGCCAGCTTGGTGTCCAGCCATGCGGCGTAGCAGGACGACGACGCGTATCAACAGGCGTGTCTGGGTGCTTGCGATCGCGGTGGCTTCCACGGCTTTGCTGGTTGGATGCGCCACCACCTCCTCCGGCGCCGTGAACACAGTGGCCCCCGGAATGTCCATGCCAGGCACGTCGGCCTCCCCGACTCCGCAGTCGAGCTCGGCAGACACCGCGGAGGCAGGACCGTCCGCAGCATCACAGATGATTTGTGGCACCGAAACACGCGACAACATCACACGTGCGCTGGCTCTCGCCGCCCCGCCACACTCCGTCGACAGCTGGATCACTCGCCAATACACCTGCACCTACCATCTGACTGATGGAGAATTCGTCATCTCGGTGCAGGAATCCTCGGACGCAGCGTCTGCCCGCAGCTACTTCGACACGATGCAGGGAAACCTTGCCCCAGTCCAACCCATTGAAGGACTCGCGAATCTCGGATTGCCTGCTTACGAAACTACAGGCGGCGTGGTCGTCTTCCTCAAAGACAACATGACGTTACAAGTTGACGCCAGAAAGTTGACGGAGAAGGTCGGGCCGCATGGCGTCACCCGCACCGCGTTTTCCTATCAAGTAGCTACTGCCATCCTGGGCTGCTGGACCGAACACTAATCCGGCCGCGCATCACATGAGCCAAGCCCCGGCCGCCTCCAGCGGGACTCGGGTCCGATGATCCAGCCGGAGGTTGGCGGGGATCCGTGTGGCCACCAGGGACTGGGTCCTTGCGCATGCCAGAGACGTAACAGTGCGAAGACCATGCCGTTTGGACAAGGATTGTCGCCCGATGCACCTTCGTGAATCGCGAAACGAGGTCCCAGAAGATCACGGGTGGACATGGTTGACTGTGCCGTGCCCACTCCTCATACCCGCTGTTACCGCGATGGTGTCCTCATCGACGAGAACTTTGCGCTGGGCGATGTGTCCGAACATCTTGAGTTGCCCAACACCGTGGTTTGGGTGGACCTCTGTACCCCGGATGGTGCCGACCTCGCACTACTCACCGAGGAGCTGGGGTTGCACGAGTTGGCCGTCGAAGACGCTACAAAACTGCGTCAGCGGCCGAAGCTCGATCACTATCCCGATCACTCGTTCTTGTCTGCTTACGCTGTCGGCTTCGATCCGGCCTCGAAAGCGGTTACCACCGACGAGATTGCCGCCTTCATCACGGCCCGCGCACTGGTTACCGTGCACAAAGAGAAAAGCATCGATTTGGACGCTGTGGTTGCCAGATGGGACTCTTCCCCCGACTTGGCGAAGCATGGTGTCGCCTTCCTGTTGCACGGACTGCTGGACTACCTCGTCGACGGCTACTTCGAGGCGGTAGAAACCCTCGACGAGGAAATCGAAGAGCTCCAGAACCAGCTGTTCGTGCCCTCGGCCGACCAGGAAGCCCTGCAACGAAGTTCTTTCGCGCTCCGGAAGAGCCTGGTAACGCTCCGGAGGGTGATCCTGCCGATGCGCGAAGTGGTGAACACGCTCCTCCGCCGCGACCTTCACCTTGTGGCCGACGAAATGGGTCCATACTTTCAGGACGTTTACGACCATGTACTGCGCGCTATGGAATGGACGGAGAGCCTGCGCGACCTCGCCACGAGTATCCTCGAAGCGAATCTGGCCCTCCAGGGAAACCGGCTCAACGTGATCACCAAGAAGGTGACCGGCTATGCCGCCATCATCGCCGTACCGACGGCCGTCACCGGCTTCTACGGCCAAAACGTGCCCTACCCCGGCTTCGGAGAGATCGGAGGCTTCTTCACTTCGGTAGCGTTGATCGTGGGCTTCTCCACGGTGTTGTTTTTCCTCTTCAAACGCAACGACTGGATCTAGGATCCTGGCCCGCACTCACGTGCGGTGCTCTCCCGCCCCATCCTGANTCCCGCCCCATCCTGATGGGGCTGCCCCGAGTTCAGTTGACTCAAAGGGTTAGTGGTTTCAGGCGGCCTTGAGGGCCACGTTTATTGTCTCAAACTCGATCGGGGTGAGCTTACCGAGGCGGCGTTGCCGGCGCTTGCGGTGGTAGGTGCGCTCGATCCAGACCACCATCGCCAGGCGCAGTTCCTCCCGGGTTTACCACCGCTGCCGATCGAGGACGTTCTTCTGAAGCAGGGCGAAGAACAACTCCATCGCCGCGTTGTCACCGCATGCGCCGACGCGGCCCATCGACCCGGTGATGCCGTTGTTCTTCAGCACCCGCAGGAACGCGTTGGAGCGGAACTGGGAGCCTCGGTCCGAGTGCAGGATCGTGCCGTCGATGG
>NZ_SOFT01000011.1:0-343190 GCF_004402645.1 Cryobacterium sp. TMT2-42-4 | reverse complement strand
CCCAGGCGGAGCGGCTGCGGGCGGCCGAGGACGCGGCCGGCCAGGTGCGGCGTCTCGACGCGGAGCTGGAGGTGGCGCACCGGGCCGACGCGGCCGCCGCCGGCGAGAACGCGGCGGCGGCGGTGCGCTACCAGACCCTCGTGGACCGGCGGCTGGCCGGCCACGCCGTCGAGTTGGCCTCGCACCTCGTGGCGGGGGAGCCGTGCGAGGTATGCGGCTCGACCGCGCATCCGGCTCCCGCCACCGGCGACGATGAACCGGTCACCGAAGCCGACATCGTGGCGGCACGGGCACGCCTGAAGCAGGCGCAGACCCGACTCGATCAGACGCATTCCGCCGCAGGCACCGTGGCCACCGACCTGGCCCGGGCCCGGGCCCGGGCCGGGGAGCGCACCATCGACGAAATCGTCGCCGAGATGGCCGCGTCCGATGTGGCCCTGGCCGCGGCCGTGAACGCGGGCGTGCGGGCGGCAGCGCTCGGCCTCGACAAGAGCCGGCTGCGGGCCGAACTCGACGAGGCCGGCCGTGCCCTGGCAGACCTCTGCTCCGCCCGCGATGAGGCGGCCGCGCAGCTCGCCGAGCGCCGCAGCGCCCGACAGGCCATCGACGACCGAGTGTCCGCCCTGCGCGGCGACTTCGCCTCGGTGGGCTACCGGGTCGATCGGCTGCGGGCCGAGCTGGTCTCCGCGCGGGCCCTCGACGAGGCCCTCGACCACAGCCGTGAGCGCCGGAGCCTGCGAAACGCCGCCGGCGCATCCGTTCAGGCCCAGCTGGACCGCGAAGGTTTCGTCGACGAGCAGGACGTGGCCGCCGCCCACCGGGACGACGCCGACGTGCGGCAGCTGGAAGAGCTGATCCGCGGCCACGACGATTCGCGCGCGGCGGCGCGCTCGCTGCTGGCCGAACCAGCGCTCACGGGTCTTCCCGCCGGCCTGACCGATGTCGGTCCGGCCCGGGAAACCCTGGTGAGGGCGGCGGCGGAACGGGATGCGGCGCTGGCCGAACGCGGCTCTCTGGGGGAGCGGGTGGCTGTCATGACCGGCCTGGTCACGGATGCCCGCGTGCACTTCGACGCCGGCGCGGAGCTTCTGTCCACGCAGACGCAGGTTCGGGAGTTGGCGGCGGCCGTGCACGGTGACGAACCCAACACGAAACGGATGCGCCTGGAGACCTACGTTCTCGCCGCGCAGCTCGAGCAGATCATTGCGGCGGCCAACAACCGGCTACGCACCATGACCGGCGGCCGCTACACCCTCGAACACGACGACTCGGTGCAGTTCCGTGGTGGTCAGTCCGGGCTCGGGCTGATGATCCGGGACGCGCACACCGGGCGGGCTCGCCCCACCCAGTCGCTCTCCGGCGGCGAGACGTTCCTGGCGTCACTGGCCCTCGCCCTCGGGCTGGCGGAGATCGTGTCGAATCAGGCCGGTGGCATCGCCCTTGACACCCTGTTCGTCGACGAGGGCTTCGGGTCCCTCGACGGCGCCACCCTGGAGACGGCGATGAGCACCCTGGACGGCCTCCGCGCCGGCGGCCGCACCATCGGTCTGATCAGCCACGTCGACTCCATGAAGGAGCAGATCCCGGCCAAGCTGGTCATCACCGTCACCGACCAGGGCTTCAGCGAGATCGGTGAGGTCCTCGTGTCGGTGTAGCCGGGCTGTGCCGGTTCGTGCTGTGCCGGCGCGGAACTAGCCCAGACCGGGCGCGGCCGAGTAGGCAGGCTGGCCGGGGCAGGTCGCGAGCACGCGGGCCATGGCGTCGTGCTCGGCCGGGGCCACCCGCAGGCCGTAGGTGGCCTTCACGGAGATCTGGCGGGCCACATATTCAAAGCGGAACGACTTTCCGCGGGCAGCCAGGTGGCGGCGTCCCCGTCGCCCTTCTGCGAGTTGGAGACACCGTCGGAGGCCCGCAGGTTCAGCGGGTCGTTGGCCAGGGCTATCCGCTCCTCCCGGGTCAGTTGCGCGGCGCCGGTTTGCCAGGCGTTCGACAAAGCGACCAGGTGGTCGATCTGCACGAGCATCGAGGTGGTCTCGCCGCGCTCGAACGACACCGATTCGCCCGTGTACGGCGCCAGCAGCTCGCCGCTCAAGACCCGGCAGGACACCTCGGTCACGATCGCGGTCAGGTCACGGGCCAGGATATCGTTGCGGGTGTCGCAGCCGTTGTCGTCCACGTCGCGCCAGGCGGAGCCGAATTCGCCGGGGCCGGGGCCGCGGCCGCGGATCCGACCGAGAAGGGGACGGATGTCTCGCCCGGCGTGACGCCGGGCACGCCGACCACGATCGCCCAGATCAGAGCCAGGAGCGGCAGGACCACCATCAGGGCGGTGACGGGCCGTCGTCTGGAACGCCGGCTGCGGGTTGACGCAGGCGTGCGAGATGCGTGTGGCATGGTGCTCCCAGGGTCGGCTTTCGACCCTACCGGGCGGCAATAATGACGTATGACCAAAAACTGGACCCCGCTCGCCGCCGTCTACCTGGCGCTCAGCCTCGGCGGCCTCGGGGGCACCTGGACCTTCAACCTGCTGGCGATCGTGCAGCTACGCGACTTCGTCGGCGACTGGGTCAACAGCGGTCCGGCGGTGTCGTCACTGACCGTTGACCTGCTGGTGGTGGCGGTGGCCGGCAGCATCCTGATCATCGTCGAGGCCAGGCGGATCGGGATGAAGCGGGGCTGGCTCTACGTGGTGCTCTCGGGTCTGACAGCGTTCGCCTTCACCTTCCCGCTCTTCCTCGCGATGCGGGAACGCACCCTGCAGGCGCAGCGGGTGCGGGCGGCGAACGCCGGAGCCCGGACCCGCTAGGCGCCAGCCAGGCGGACCAGCCCGGCGGTCTCGAACCAATACGACGGAGATTTTGCTCACAACCGACCCCGAACATCCATTTCAGCCCGAAACGCTTAAAATCTCCCTCGCATTCGTTAGGCCGCACTCGGCTAGTTGGTGTCGGCGGACCGCGCCCTCGTCGAGGGGCGCTTCTTCGCCGGCTTGCGTGGTTTCTTCGCGGCGGGCTTGGCGGCCGTCTTCGACGTCGGCTTTGCCGTAGCCTGCGCGGCGGCCGGCTTCACCTGGCGTGATTTCTGCTTCTGCTTCGGCTCCGTGACGGTGCCGTCGAAGTGTTCCGCTGACGCCTGGGCGTCCGCCTTGGTCAGGTGCACGACGGCGTCCTGATGCTCCGGCGGCGCGTAGATCGTGGCGAGCCGCAGCACCTTGCCGCCCGTGTTGAGCACATTGTGCCGAGCGCCGGCCGGCACGACCATGGCCGAGTTCTTCCTGATCTTCGTCTTGGTGCCGTCGATCCAGATCTCGCCCTTGCCCTTCTCCACCCGAAAGTACTGGTCTCGATCCGGGTGCACCTCTTCTCCGATGTCCTCGCCCGGCTCCAGCGCCATCACGACCAGCTGCAGCCCCCGGGCGGTGTAAAGCACTTGGCGGAAATTCGAGTTGCGGATGGCCGCGTCCTCGATGTTGTCGACAAAACCCTTCATGGGATCCTCCATTGTTCCAGTGCACGGTAGTCGCGGCGGCGGAAGTGCTCAACCGCCTCAGTCAACCCCGCGGTTTGCCCCAAAGGGTGAAGTATGCTTCACTTGTTTTCGGAGGGGAGTAATCCCCAGCGTGTGGTCGTCATTACGGTTCCGTCATCGGAGCCCGGCCGCAGGAACCCGATCCGGGTTGGACCAGACCTCCAGTCGCAGCACTGACTGGAAGGCATCATCCATGAACGTTCCCCTCTACGCCTGGCTGGCGGTGTTCGGTGTGATCGCCGTCATGCTGGCTGTCGACCTGTTCGCTCACCGCAAGGCCCATGTGATCGGGGTACGCGAGGCCGCGATCTGGTCCGTGGTCTGGGTGGTGATCGGCATCGCCTTCGGCGTCGTGATCTGGATCACGGCCGGCGCCGAGTTCGGGCAGCAGTACTACGCCGGCTACCTGATCGAGAAGTCGCTCGCGGTCGACAACGTCTTCGTCTGGGCGATTATCTTCGCCGCCTTCGCCGTGCCGCGCCAGTACCAGCACCGGGTGCTGTTCCTCGGTGTGCTTGGCGCGCTCGTGCTGCGCGGTATCTTCATCGCCGCGGGCGCCGTGCTGATCGAGAACTTCTCCTGGATCCTCTACGTCTTCGCCGCGTTTCTGATCTTCACCGGCTACCGCATGATCCGCACCCGCAACGAACACGCGCACCCCGAGAAATCCCAAGTGCTGCGCCTCTTCCGCCGCTTCATCCCGATGACCGAGACGTTCCACGGCCAGCGCTTACTCGTGCGCAAGAACGGCATTCTGCTCGCCACACCGCTGCTGGCGGTTCTCGTGCTCGTCGAGGTGACGGATGTCGTGTTCGCCGTGGACTCCATCCCGGCCATCTTCGCGGTCACCAGTGAACCGTTCATCGTCTTCACCGCCAACGCCTTTGCAATCCTCGGCCTCCGGGCGATGTACTTCCTGCTCGCCGACCTCATGCACCGATTCGTCTACCTGAAGATCGGTCTCTCGCTGGTGCTGATCTGGGTGGGCGTCAAGATGCTGCTGCTCGACGTCTTCTACATCCCGACGACCCTTTCCCTCTCTGTGATCGCGCTGATCATCGCGGTGTCGGTCATGCTCAGCCTCCGGGCCACGCGGGGCCAGGGGCGGCGCGAGTTCGAGGCCGCTCCCGTCGGCTCGTTCCGCGAGGCCACCCCTGAGGAACTCGCCCAGATGGAGCCGGTCTGGCGCCGATCGGCCCGCACGCCCGAGCAGAAGGCACAGAAAGCCGTGCAGAAGGCCGAACAGAAGGCCGAGCAGAAGAAGGTGAACGAGACCCTCCGATGACCGAGATGCTGCCCGAACCGCTGCCCGTTCCGCCGCCTGGACCGACGGATGCCCCCGGCAAGCCGTGGACGTTCCTCACCCACCACGCGCACCTGCTCCTGGCCATCGCGGGGAACCCCGATGCGCGGGTGCAGGAGCTCGCCGACACGGTGGGGGTGTCGTCCCGGGCGGCGCTGAGCATCATGGCGGACCTGGTCAAGGCCGGCTACATCCGGCGCGAACGGGTGGGGCGGCGCAATCACTACAGCATCGAGCGGAACCGGCCGTTCCGGCATCCGTCGACCGCGGCGCACAGCGTCGACGAGATGATCGCCGCGTTCAGCACATTCGCGCCGCCGCCGCGATCGGTCTGACCGCGAGAGCGGATCAGGCCACGGGTTCGGTCGTCAGAACCTGTGGCCGGAGGCGGCTCGCGGCGATTGCGGCCGCGGCGAGACCGGTGATGAAGGTCGCGATGCCGAGCACGTAGAAGATCACGGTCACGTAGCCGCCCGGCTGGGCAGGTTCGAGGAAGGGATAGGTGTAGAAGCCGGTCAGGGTGCCCCGCACCACGGCGTATGCCACCCAAGCCAGCGGGTAGATCAGGGCCACACCGAGGCGCTTCCAGGCCAGGGCCGGGCGCCCCGGCGAGAGGATCCAGTCCAGCGCGATGAAGATCGGCGCCCAGACGTGCAAGACCTCGTTGGGCCAGCCGACACCGATGAAGCCATCGGAGACGACGTTGCGCAGCAGCGCGTTGTAGACGACCCCGGTGACGACCGCGTAGGTGAGTACCGACATTCGCACCCCGGTGAGGAGCTGGGAATCCGTGCCTCGGCGCAGGGCGAGGGAACCTCCCACGAGCAACACGACCACGTTCATCAGGCTCGACTGGATGGTGAAGTAGCCGAAGTACTCGGTCGCCACGAAGGCGTCGTTCCAGAGCTGGTCGGTGATCTGCGTAATGATGCTCGCGAAGAGCAGCAGTCCTATGCCGATCCGCAGCAGACCGGAAAGACGCCGGAAGGTGGAGGGCGATGCTGAGTCGGAGGCCACCGGAGAAATCGCTGTTGAAGTCACTGGAAAAGAATAGTGCTGACGAGCTGGGGATTCAGCAGGGCAGGCCGCTTGCCCGGAAGGGGGTCAGCAGCAGAGGCAGGATACTGTTGACGTTCATGCTTATTTGGTTCCTCTTATGAGTAGGCTTACGCTGAAATTCTCGCTGAGGACACGACAGGAAGGTCACAGTTGCTGGAAGTAACTGCGCTCCGCTGGACGCTCACCATCGCCGTCATTCTGGGTCTGCTCGCGTTGGACCTGGGGTTGGCCATCGCTCGGCCGCACGTCGTTAAGTTTCGGGAGGCCGCACTCTCGTCGGTGCTGTACATCGCGGTCGCGATCCTGTTCGGCCTCGTTTTCGCGGCGCAGGTGGGCTGGGGGTTCGGCGCGGAATACTTCGCCGGGTACATCGTTGAGAAGAGCCTGTCCATCGACAACCTCTTCGTTTTCGTGATCATCATGTCGACCTTCGCGGTCCCGGAGAAATACCAGCAGAAAGTTCTCATCTTCGGGATCCTGCTGGCACTCATTCTGCGGGCGATCTTCATTGCACTGGGTTCCGCCCTGCTTTCGCTGTTCTCCTTCATGTTCCTGATCTTCGGTCTGGTGCTGATCTTCACAGCCGTACAGCTCTTCCGGCACCGTAACGTCGACCCTGACGTGCAAGACAACGTACTGGTTCGGGTGGCCCGTCGGGGCCTGACCGTTACCGACGACTATGTCGACGGTCGAATGTTCACGCGGAGCGCCGGCCGCCGCGCGGTGACACCGCTGTTTATCGTTCTGATTGCGATCGGCAGCACCGATCTTCTGTTCGCACTCGATTCGATCCCGGCGATCTTCGGAATCACCGATGAGGCGTACATCGTCTTCACCGCCAACGCCTTCGCACTGCTCGGGCTCCGGGCGCTCTTCTTCCTCGTCAAGGGGCTCCTCGACCGGCTGGTCTACCTGTCGACCGGCCTGTCCCTCATCCTGGCCTTCATCGGTGTGAAACTCGTTCTGCATTGGGCGCACGGCCTTGATGGCCGAGTGCCGGAGATCAGCACGAATCTCAGCCTGATCGTCATCGGTGTGGTCTTGACCGTGACCACGGTTGCCAGCCTGATCAAGACACGCCAGGATCCCACGGTGCGAGCTCATGCCGGCTCACTCCGGGCAGCGGATCATTCCGAGACTGAACCAGCGGATCAGCCCGACTCCGGGCGCAAGAGTTGACGGGCGGGTGAGGGGCTGAGCCGCTGCCCGGCGAGGTCGGCCCCACGCCTGGAGGTGCACCTAGAAGGGGAACAGCAGCCGGTGCAGGAACTGCCGGGTGCGTTCCTCCTTTGGGTGGCGCAGCATTTGATTCGGGTCGCCGTGCTCGACGATCCGGCCACCGTCGACGAAGGCCACCTCGGTGGCTACCTCGCGCGCGAATTCGAGTTCGTGGGTCACGATCACCATGCTCCAGCCCTCCACCGCCAGTTCCTTGATCAGGCGCAGAACATCGCCCACGAGTTCCGGGTCGAGGGACGACGTGGGCTCGTCGAAGAGCAGCAGCTGCGGGCGCAGGGCAAGCGCGCGCACGATGCCCACACGCTGCTGCTGGCCGCCGGAGAGCTCGAACGGGTAGCTGTCCTTCTTGGCGCTGAGGCCCACGCGGTCGAGCAACGCGAGCGCCTCCGCTTCGACCTCCGCCTTCGGGCGGCGCTGCACCACCACGGGCCCCTCCAGCACGTTCTCCAGTACGGTCTTGTGCGGGAACAGGTTGTAGTGCTGGAAGACCATGGCCGACCGGTCGCGCAGAGCCGCACGCTGATTCTTCCCCGGTATGGCTGCGAAGTCGACCGACAGTTCGTCGTTCACGTCGATCGTTCCGCCGTCGGCCAGTTCCAGGCCGTTCAGGCAGCGCAGGATGGTGGTCTTGCCGGAACCGGAGGGTCCGATCAGGGCGAGCACGTGGCCGCGATTCACCGTCAGGTCGATGGATTGCAACACCTGGTTGGCGCCGAAACTCTTCTGGAGCCCGCGCACGCGGAGCAGGGCGTCGGAGGTCGCCGCGGCATTCGGGGCCGTCGGTTCGGTCGGATCAATCGGATCAGTGGGGGACATAGCGGTCCAATCGCTTCTCGAGAACGCTCTGCACCGAGGACAGGCCCAGGCAGATCACCCAGTAGACCAGGGCGGCCTCGAGGTAGAGCAGCATGAATTCCTGGCTGAAGGCGGCCACCTGCTGTGCTTCGCGGAACAGCTCCGTGACCAGGATCAGCGAGGCAAGGGAGGTGTCCTTGACCAGGCTGATGAAAGTGTTCGACAGGGGCGGGACCGAGACACGGGCGGCCTGCGGCAGGATGATCCGGGTCAGCGCGCGACGGTGCGACATGCCGATCATGTAGGCCGCCTCCCATTGCCCCTTGGGCACCGAGAGGATGGCCGCCCGAATCACTTCGGCGGCGTAGCCGCCGACGTTGAGTGAGAACGCCACCACGGCGCTCGGCCACGGATCGATCAGGATGCCCAGCGACGGCAGGCCGTAGAAGATCACGAACAACTGGACCAACAGTGGGGTACCGCGCACGATCGAGATGTAGACCCGGGCGAAGCCGGACACCCACCGGCGCCGGGAGAGGCGCATCAACGCCAGCCCGAGCGCGAGCGCCAGACCGATCGTGAACGAGGCGAGCGCCAGCGGAATGGTGCCGAGGATCGCCCCCTGCACGATGGGACCGAGCGAGGTCCAGAACAGGTCCCAGGCGGATTGGTTCATGGCTGGACGGGGTTACTGGGAAACGTCGGACCCGAAGTACTTCTCCGAGATCGACGTCAGGGTGCCGGCGGCCGCGAGCTTTTCGAGGGCCGCGTCGACGGCATCCGTCAGCTCCGTGCTGCCCTTGACGAAGGCGAACGAGGTCGCGGACTCCTCGTCGGTGTTCGCGGCGACCTTGAGCCCGGTGGCGCCGGTCTGCTTCTGGTAGTCGAGGAAGGTGAGATTGTCGTTCACGGTCGCGTCGACGCGGCCCTGTTCGACCAGGGCGACCGACTGAGCCCAGCCCTCGACGGCCTGCACACGTGCGCCGCTCTCGGTGGCGAGGGTGTTCCAGTTGCTGGTGAGCGACTGGGCCGTGGTCTTGCCGGCCAGGGTCTCGAAGGAGGTGATCGAGGTGTTGTCGCTCTTGACCACGATCACGCCGGTCGAGAACGTGTAGGGGGTCGAAAAGTTGTACTTGGCAACGCGTTCCGGGGTGGCCGTGACCTGGTTGGCGATGACGTCGAAGCGGCCGGCCTCGAGGCCGGCGAAGATGCCGTCCCACTGGGTTTCCTCGAACTTGGCCTTGACTCCGAGCTCGGCTGCGACGGCCTCGATGATCTCGACGTCGTAACCGGTCAGTGCGCCGGAGCCACCCTCGTGGAAGGTGAACGGGCGGTACGTGCCCTCGGTGCCGATGGTGAGCACGCCCGCGTCTGTGACGGAGGACAGCGAGGTGTCGGCGCCGGTGGTGGCTGAATCGTCGGTGTCGGTGCTCGCGGAGCAGCCGGCCAGCGACACGGTGAGCGCTGTGAGTAATACCGCCGACAGGATCTTGAGCTTCATTTTTTCTGACCTAACCGAGGTTGCAGGTGCGCATTCATCGCCGAAAAGCGACGTCCGAAGACTAACAAGGAGTGCGCCCCGGTAAGTATTCCCGTGACGCGCCGCGTCACACACCGGTTAGGCCCCGGTCAATGGCCTTGCCGGGGATTTTCGGCCGGAATAGGCTACGTTCGCCCCGCACATCCGGCGTTCATTCTCGGATGTGCAGGTACTCCGGTCCTTACCCGACCCGAATCGGCCCGACCCGAAGGAGCCTGCAATGAAGCTGACTGCCGACCAACACGACCGATCAGCAGCGGTGCTGCTGGGCATGGCCTGCGGGGACGCGCTCGGGGCCGGCTACGAGTTCGCCGGGCCGCTACCGAAAACCACCCCGGTCAGCATGCGCGGCGGCGGCGGCTTCCACTGGGCACCCGGCGAGTGGACCGACTACACGGCCATGGCGGTGCCGCTCGCGATGGCCGCGGCGGAGGGCGGGGATCTCAGAGACGACTCGGTCCTCGACATCGTCGTGGCCCATTGGGCGGCCTGGGCGAAATCGGCACCGTACGCGGGTGTGCAGCTGGGGGCGGTGCTCTCGGGCAGCGAGCCGAACGCCGAGTCCGTTCGTCGCGGGGCGAGGGAGCAGCATGACCGCAGCGGGCGCAGCGCCGGCAACGGATCGCTCCTGAGAACCGCGCCGGTGGCGCTGGCGTTCCTCGGCGATCCGGTCGCCCTGGCCGAGGCCGCGCGCCTGGTCAGCGAGCTGACGCACCGTGAAACCGAGGCAGGCGATGCCTGCGTGCTGTTCGGGCTCGCTTTGCGGCACGCCGTGCTCGAGGGCGAACTCGACATTCGGGTGGGCCTGTCCGCCCTGCCGAGCGAGCGCCGCGCGGACTGGTCGGCCCGGTTTGACGATGCCGAGCGTGAACGGTCCGCGGATTTTCCGGGTAACGGCTGGGTCGTGCAGACCCTGCAGGCCGCCTGGTCGGCGATCACGTACGCCCGGGGAACGGATGCCGGCCAGGTGCGTCGCGCCATCGAAGTCGCTGCGCGCGGCGGCGGCGACACCGACGCCGTAGCAGGTCTCGCTGGCGCGCTGACCGCCGCCCGCTGGGGGCTGGGAGCTGTGCCAACAACCTGGCGCCACCTGGTGCAGGGTTGGCCCGGGTTGCGCGGCGTTGACCTGGTGCGCCTGTCCATGCAGTCAGCCCACTGCGGAGCGGTCGGGGGAGTCCAGGCCGACGAGGTCGACTTGCAGCGCACGGTCAAGCTGCGCGCGCTGCGTTGACGTCAGGGCGAAAGCTTCAGTTCTCCGGCAGCTCAGGACTTCAACGCCAACGCGAACGGCAGCACGGCCGCCACCCCCTGGCGACGCAGTAGGCGGCCCGCGACCGTGAGCGTCCAGCGGCTGTCGGCGAGGTCGTCGACGAGCAGGATCGGTCGGCCCTGCACCGTGTCGAGGGCCGCGGCCAGCTTCGGTCCCACCGCGAAACGGTCCCAGACGTTGGAGAGCCGGTAGGCGCTGTTGCCGCCCGCCGTGCCGGTGGGGCCGCCGTTCACGAGGTCGAGCGAGCCGAGCCAGGGCAGGCGGCCGGCCTCGGCGAACGCCTGAGCCACCGATCCGACCAGCAAGGGATGCCGCCGCGAGGGCACGCTCACCACCGCAGCCGGCCGTTCGTCCCAGCCCCACTCCGCCAGCACGCGGATGCAGGCCTGGATCAGGGCCGGGCTCGCCGGGGCATCCGTGGACGGCGCGTCGGAGGACTGGTTGGCGAACAGGTCGCGTAGCGGGCCGCCCCAGCCCAGATCGGTGAGGCGGGCGAGGGCGCGGCCGGGCAGCATCCGTTCGCCGGTCGGGATGTTGCCGCGCACGTTCACGCCCAGGCTCGCCACCCCGGTGGGCCACTGCGCGCGCGGCTCGAGAGCCACGCCGACCCGGTCGAGGGATCGGGCGGCGGCCGAGGCCATCTCGGGCTGCACGTCGCCGGGGAACCAGGCCGTGGTGCAGTTGTCGCAGCGGCCGCAGGCCACCGCGGTGTCGTCGTCGAGCGCGCGCTGCAGGAATTCCATCCGGCAGCCGGTGGTGCGCTCATAGTCCAGCATCGCCTGCTGCTCGCTCACCCGGGCGGCGGCGATGCGTTCGTAGCGTTCCCGGTCGTAGAACCAGGGACGGCCGGTGGACACCCAGCCGCCGGTGACGCGGCGCACGGCGCCGTCGACGTCGAGCACTTTCAGCAGCAGCTCGAGCGGGCTGCGCTTGAGGTCGACACGGGCCTCGAGCGCCGGTGTGGACAGCGGGGCCAATCCATGCTCCGTGAGCGCCCCGATCACGGCTTCCGCCTTGTGCTGGCTGGGCATCGAGGAGGTGGCGAAGTACTGCCAGATGTCTTCGTCCTCGACTCCGGGCAGCAGCAGCACGTCGGCGTTCTCGGTGGCGCGGCCGGCGCGGCCGACCTGCTGGTAGTAGGCCACGGGGGAGGACGGGGCACCCAGGTGCAACACGAAGCCGAGGTCGGGCTTGTCGAACCCCATGCCCAGGGCGCTGGTGGCGACGAGGGCCTTGACCGTGTTGCGCTTGAGCATGCCCTCGGACTCCTCCCGTTCCGCGGTGTCGGTCTGCCCGGTGTAGGCACGCACCGGGTGCCCGGCCTCCCGCAGCAGACGTGCGGTGTCTTCCGCCGCCGAGACGGTGAGGGTGTAGATGATGCCGCTACCGGGCAACTCGTCGATGTGGCTGAGCAGCCAGGCCAGCCGGGTGCGCGAGTCGGGCAGGCGCAGTACGCCGAGGCGCAGGGATGCCCGGGCGAGCGGGCCGCGGATGGTGACCACCTCAGCGCCTGCCACGGTGGTCGGGCCGGTCGAAACCAGCTGTGCCGCGACATCCGTCACCACGCGGCTGTTCGCCGTGGCCGTGGTCGCCAGCACCGGCACCCCGGCGGGCATCTGGGCGATCAGGTCGCGCAGGCGCCGATAGTCGGGCCGGAAATCGTGGCCCCAGTCGGAGATGCAGTGGGCCTCGTCGACGACGAGCAGGCCCACCCGGGCGAGGAGCGCGGGGAGCTGCTCGTCGCGGAACTTCGGGTTGTTGAGCCGCTCCGGCGACACCAGCAGCACATCGACCTCGTCGTCGATCAGCTGCTGCTGCACCTCTGCCCACTCGTGCGGGTTGGAGGAGTTGATCGATACGGCGCGCACCCCGGCCCGGGCTGCCGCGGCCACCTGGTCGCGCATCAGGGCGAGCAGCGGCGACACCAGGATGGTGGGGCCGGCTCCCTGGCGGCGCAGCAGCAGCGTGGCGACGAAGTAGACGGCCGATTTGCCCCACCCGGTGCGCTGTACGACCAGGGCCCGTCGGCGCTGGTCGACGAGGGTCTCGATCGCCTCGAACTGTCCCTCGTGGAAGTCGGCGTCGTCACGGCCGACCAGGTTGCGCAGAATCTCGAGAGCGGCGGCGCGGGTGTCGGTCATCCGTCCAGCTTCGCAGATGCTGGTGACAGTGCGCCGGGCGCCACGACGCCGATCCTGCGAGCGCGGCTACAGTGCGTCGAGCCGGGCGGCGACGTCGGCCGGGAAGCCGCCCGTGCCGATCGGGCTCCACCGGCTGGGGGTGATGCGGATCAGGGACTTGTCCTGAAGCGCCATCGCCGCCCGGTACTCGGCCCAGTCGGAGTGCTCGCCGGAGATGCAGCGGAAGTACTCGACCAGCCCGTCGCCGGCCTCGGGCATGTGCAGCACCTCGGCGTCGCCGTCGACCTGGATCCAGCCTCCGTCCCAGTCGTCCGAGAGCACCAGTACGGAGGCAAGCACGTTTCGCTCCGCGTTGCGGGTTTTCGCCCGGGCGGGATAGGAGGAGATCACGATTCGGCCGGAGGGGTCGACCCCGCCGGTCACGGGCGAGATCTGCGGGCGGCCGTCGGTGCGGGTGGTGGCCAGCAGCATCCGGTGCCTCGGGCGCACGAAAGCGAGCATCGCGGCGAGGTCGACTGTGGTGGTGGTTGCAATGTCTCTGGCCATGATCCAAGGCTACGGCAGAGCGGATACCCGACACGATCGGTCGCATCAGGCTCCGCGGCCACTCCTCGCTATGCTCGCACAGTGAAGGTCGTCCAGGAACTCGAAACACGCATGCACCCCGACTCCGTCGCCGGGTTCCGCCTGGTGCTCGCGGAGGCACGGGTGACCGATTCCATTCTGCTGCCGGTACGGGCGATGGAGCGCATGGTGGCACCCGTGCAGTGGATGCTGCGCCGTGTCGGTGAGCACGGCATCCGTCTGACCCAGGCCGGCTACCTCCCGCCCGCGGTGGTCGTGGAAGCCTCGACCCAGCTCGACTGGGGCTGGCCCGTCACGGCGAGCCGGGAGAGCCACTTCCTGCCTCTGCTGGAGTTGCGCGCACACCTGCGCAGCATGGGCCTGCTCCGAGTGAGCAAGGGGATGCTGCTGCAGACCAGTCGCGGCCGGGCGCTCGTCGAGGCGCCGCGCGATCTGTGGTGGCATCTGGCCAGAACCGCGCACCAAAGCCGCGACCCGGCCGAGTCCGACGCCACCAGGCTGCTGCTCCTACTCATCGCGCGGCGGGGTTTTGACGAGGCCGAACTGTTCAAACAGCTGCTGGCCCTCAGTTTGGAGACCATCGGTTGGGTGCGGGCCGACGGTGCCCCGCTCTCCAGTGACGCGGCGTTCAACCTGGTGCTGCCGAAGTGGCGCTTGCTGCGCCGACTCGGTGTGTTCGATGCCGGCACGAGCAGTTACACGCGCTGGATCGTCACGCCCGGTGGTGCCGCGTTCGCCCGGGCGGCCCTGCAGTCCGAGGTCTGAGGCGCGCCGCGGACCACCATGCATGAGGCCGACGGGGAGCACGAATAACGCCTGACTTCACTACGGGTTGCAATAGTCGCACCATTGCGGGTCGGCGGTGGCCTGGCCACGCGGTATCCGGGTCCTGTGGGTACAGCGTCCGCAGCCGTGGAGGTCCGCGGCGATCAATGCGGTCGCTGATCTACAGTCGGAACAGGGAACGCCGCGTTCGATGTCTACCTGACCGAACCCAGGTGCTTGACACAGGGAGCAGGGTGTAGCGAGGCGACGAGCCATCTGATAACTCAGCCTGCGAATGGTCTCTGCCCGCGCTGGCGATTTGTGCGCTCGGTAGTCCGGCAGAATCGTGACGGAGGACTGGTCCGTCAGAAGCATGTCGACGGTTTCCTCGAGGTCGCTGAGTTGCGTGAAGTTCTTGTAGACAGTCAGGTGATTATCGTTTGTGCTCTGCACGATCACTCCCTGTTCGGGGAATCCCGCGGCTGACGCGAACGCTAGAGCGCTGTCGGCGTTGTCGACGCGTCTGCCTCCGGGCAGCGCGGAGATATTCACGGCGCCCTCGACGAGTTCCAACCCCAGGGTTTTGTCGATGAACAGGAGAATCTCCATGTTTTCAACGAGAGGACCGAATCCGGAGCTGAAGCTGCCTTCGGAGGCAAGTCCAAGAGTGGTGCCGGCGATTTGCATACCCAGCCGCGCTTTGGCGCGGGCTGCCGAGCGGGGGCTGAGGGTGCGTGGGATATCGCCGGCGAAGGTCCCGAACTGGTCAGTGTTCAGGCCCCCCGAAGCGCTGACTGTCGCGCCGAGAATGTCGTGGAATGCCTGTTGAGCGAGGTGCTCCTTGCCGTGCATGGTGGCGAAGGTGATCAGGCGCCCAGCATAGTAGGAGTGGGAGGAAGTCATTGAAAGTAGTCGGGCCTTGAGACGTAGGTCTCGGCGACGAACATGACGCCGCTGGAGGTGTTAAGCAGCTCGCGCACGGCGTTGATGAGTTCGTCGGCCTTGTCGGGGGGCAACACGGTGATGAGCATGGTGAGGGTGTCGTACTCGTTGAAGAGCAGGGATCCAGAGTGTTGTCCGTGGTGTCCGATGCCGGAGACACCGGAGACGGAGGTGTACCCGGTGGCGCCGGCGGAGGAAACCAGCTCGCGGATGGCGGGGGCGTCGCGGGCAGGCACGACGATCTCCAGTCGGGTCATCTTGGTGAGATTGTTCATGGGTGTGGTCCTTCCATCGGGGTGGCAGTGGCGGCGGGAGTAGCGGTTGCGGTCGCTGTGAAGCCGTAGGCGGTATAGCGGTGCCAGAGGGCAGTGGGGTGATCTCGTGCGGTGAGGGTGATCCAGTCATTGTCGAAAAGATCTCGCAGGACTTGGTTGCGCGAGATGATCTCTCCGATGCGGGCCAGCGGTGCTTCGACAACGACAGTGAGGCGCATCGGCTCATGGAACAGCTCCGTGCCCAGACCCACGGATTGCCACGGCAGGCCGCGGCGAAGGTCGCCGCTGTGGCCCGAGATCACGCCGAGTGTGCCGATGGCGTTGTGGATGGTTTTCGTTCCGGCGCCGAGAGTGTCGGGGTTCAGGGCTGTGAAGTAGTACTGGTGGTTGATCCACTGCGCCACGACGAGGGGGGCGGTCATGATCGTCTCCAGGGCGGCCCCGGTGGGATCCAGTTCGGTGCGGTAGGAGTGCAGGAACACCCGCCGGCCCAAATCAACGTTCCTGGTCATGTCGCGGGGTCCGATGATCATGGTGGCGTTTCCCGCCAACCCGAGCTCTGGATACACCTCAGCCCAGTCGTGGGCACGTCCGCGCAGTCGTGCGGGGGAATGCCGGGGGGATGCTCCCGGTAGTTGCCGGGCGCGTTCGGTCACCAATTTGTCCGCCGCGGTGCGCTGAAGCTGCTCGAAGCGGTCTGCCGAACTCGTGTGGCTGTCGGGGATCAGGTGGCGGTCGAGCACGGTGACCATGTCGCTGACGGTGTTGTGTTCGGCGGCCACGAAGAACGTGTCGAAGGGAATCGGCAGCCCGCGGTCGGCGAGCAGCAGTCGCACCTCGGGGTCGTTGAAGATGGCGGCGGCGGCGCGGGCGTTGGCGTGCCCCGGATTTCCGCCGCACGCGCCGCAGTCCAGTGCGGACTGGTAGAGGTTGTTCTCCGATTCGGAGCCGTGACCTGCCAAAACGACCAGCGGGGCGAACTGGGCCAGGCCCATCATCCGCAAGGCCGTTTCGGCCAACGTGGCACGTTCGTCCAGGGTGAACGCGTCCGCGATCGTCACGTCACTGCGCAGGTCCCGGGACGAGAGGGAGAGGGCGCGCACGATCCGTGCGTGGATGCGCGGGGTGAGGGTGCGCAGGATGCTGATGCCGCCGTAGAACCATCCCGCCGTCTCCGCGAACGCGAACGGTGTCGCCGCTGTCGAGTCCGCCGTATGCACGGCATGCCGCAGGGCGTCTCGGAATTTTCCAGCGGCAACGACTCTGTGTGCTTGTTCGTGGTCGACGGGGATCTCGGTGATGTGGTGGCGCGCGCTCAGCAGTGCCGGGAGCGAGTCGATTGCTCCGCGCGCCTGGTAGCGGGCGAACCGGATGGGGACGCCGAAGAAGCCAGCGAAACCGAACGTCTCGACTGAGGAGCTTTCTTCGAGGTGGCGGCGCAACCCCTCGGACCGGGGGTCGATGCACATCACCAACTGCACGTTGCGGCCGTCCCGGGTCTCGACGGTGGAGCGGAGTGCCCCGATCAGGGCGGTGCGGTAGTTCAGTTCGTAGGCTTTCTGCCAGGTGTACCGCTGGTCGGTTATCGGATGCGTGGACAGGACCCGAGCGACCGCGGCGACGTCCTCGCGGCTCGGCCGTGCGGCGGTGAGCGCCTGCGCAACCCGTTCGGCCCGCAACCAGAACGGTGCCGAGGTCAGCGTGGTGTGGTCGGGCTGTGCCGTCTGTGTTGTCTGGTCGGCCGCTGGGGTAATTCCGAGCGCAACCTGGACCGTGAATCGGACGGCCAGGTACGAGGTCAGGTCGATGTCGCCGACCTTCTCGGCCCGCCATTTGATGTGCCCGACCCACCCGGGCAGGTGCCCGAGTGCGGTCCGAAGGGCACGTGGGACGTCGGCCGCCGCGATGCCGAGGCATTGCAGGGCGTGCGCCAGCGCCGCGTCCGGTTCGGGCGAAAGTGTGGTGAGGGTGCGCCGAACCGTGCGGGGGAGGGACGGATCGAGGCAGGCCAGGGTTCGCCAGGCCCGGTAGAACCCGTCGGCATGGTGTGGCATGGGCCACGCCGGGTCCGGGCACAGATAGCCGGCAACCCAGACGGCCAGGTATTCATCGAGCCACGTCAGCTCCGCCACCGCAACCGGTTCGGGGGCAGGTGCGGCTGCGACCAGGCGCATATCGAGTTCGGCAACCCGGACCGCGGACACGGCTGCGGTGCCGATCCGCAAGCGTCGGTCGGCCAGCTGGGGGATGCGTTCGAGGAGTGCTGCGTCGATGTCATCACGGGTGATTCGACCGCGCTGATAGTCAGCCAGGTAGGCGCTCCCGGGGCGGGTGGTTGCCGCTTCCGCGGTTGTTTCGGTCTCGAATGGGTAAGATTCGCGGCCGGCCAGCGGGTTCACGGCGATGAAGGAGTCCAACGGCCAGGCCGGAACGATGTCGTGGGCGGCGGCAGCGACCTGCGCGCGTAGGATCAGACTCACAGGGGTGCTCCAGTTCTGATGGGGTTACGGGGCAGGGATGCGGCAAGTGCGGACGTGTAGACACGATCGCGCAGCCAGACCGCACCGGTGCTGCTTCGAGCCAGCAGCTCGACGGCGATCAGGCCGACCGCGGGCAGAACGAGCAGCCAGCCAGGGGCCCCCTGGACCGGCACCCCGGGTTCCAGTGCTCCCGTGAACAGGTGCAGGAAGGCTACGTAGCCGATTCCGACGGCCGCCGTCACCGTGGTGCCGACCACCGTCGTGCGGATCGAGAAGTGGGTTGCCAGTGCCACGGCCAGGGTGACGCCGGCGGTCAGGGCGACGAACGCCAACAGGCCGATGCTGGAGGGCGACACGGCGGGGGAGAGCACCAGTTTGGCTGCCACGAGTACGGCAACCGTTACGGTCACGGAGATGGCCACCGCGAGGCCCGCCACCAGGCGCGACGGGGCTGTGCGGGTAGGAAGGTCGCGGTCGGTGGCATGCTGACGCACTCCGGTTCCCGCGCCGAGGAAGAGTGTCGATTTGTACAGGGAGTGGGCAACCAGGTGGAAGATCGCAGCCGCGAACAGGCCCAACCCGCAGGCCATGATCATGAACCCCATCTGCGCCATCGTGGAGAATACCAGTCGGCCCTTCACGTCCGGGCGTGCCAGGCGCACCGCCGACGCGAACACCAGGGTGGCCGCGCCCACCACGCAGACGACGATCATCACGGACCGGTGAGGGGCGATCGCCGGCGCGAACCGCAGAAGCAGGATGGCGCCCGCGTTGACCACCCCGGCATGCAACAGAGCAGAGACCGGTGTCGGGGCGCCGAGAGTGAACGGCAACCAGCCCTGGAATGGGATCTGGCTGGATCGGGCCAGGGCGGCGAGGACCAACAGCACCGCGAGGGTGAGCTGGGCCGGCGCGCTCAGGCCGGACGCACCGGCACCGAGCTGATCGAAGGACAGGTCCCCGCCGGCACCAACGAGCAGCACTGCCACCGCGAGGAGGAACGCGGTGTCGGCGGCACCAAAGCGAACCACGGTGCGCCACACACCCTCCCGCGCCTGTGCCAGCGGCCAGTAGGTGGCCAGAAGCAACACAAGTGCGGCGCCGGCGCCGACCCAGGCGCACGCGAACAGGGCCACGGACCCTGCACACACCATCAGCACGGTGAACCCCGTGAGCAGGTTCGCGGTCACCACGAACCAGATTTGACGAGGATCCCCGCGCAGGTAGCGCACGGCGAACCCCTGAATGAGGGAGGACAGCCCCAGAACAAGCATCGACATGATCAGTGCCAGGGTATCGAGTTGCAGGCTTGTCTCCCCGAAGCCCACCTGGATGGAACCCGTCCACAGGGTCGACACGGCAACGGCGACGGCTGCCGTAAAGACGAACCCCAGACTGACGACCGCTGCGGCGATGCGAGCAACCAGTTCACCGCTCCGGCCGAGACGCCCGGCGATCGCTGAGGCGAGCACGGCAACCCACGGTCCCGCCAGGACCATTGCCACCGTAACATTCTCGTTCAAAAATGCTCCTTTTCTCACGATTCATAAAACACGAAAAACATAGCACGTGTTGAGTGTCGGGATTCACGTGTGAGGAAACAATGGTCAGTTGGGTGAGAATAGGAGAATGGCGCAGCGAACGTTATTAACCAATCACGCGCACGTGCTGTTGTGCGTGGTGGAGAACCCGAATGTGCGATTGCGCGACGTCGCGGCCCAGGTGGGCATCACGGAGCGGGCGGCTCAACGCATCGTCACCGAACTCGAAGACGCCGGTTATCTCGAGCGCGAACGGGAGGGACGGCGCAACATCTATCGCCTTAACACGGGGATGCCGCTTCGCCACCCTCTGGATCGTGGTCACCGCATTGGGCAATTGCTGGCCGCCTTCGCCAACCCCGAGGCTGCCCCGAGCGGCGTTGGCCCACAGGGATAGTGGTTTCAGGAGTCCGGGACGACCGACGCTAACCGAGCGGGAAATCGCGGGTCTCGCCGGGCGCAAGCACGGCCTCCCGGCCCTCGACCCGCACCCGGATCGGAGCGGCGCCGCCTGCCTGCAGCTGTAGGCGCACGTTGCCGGGCGTCAGTTTCAGCCGGATCGGCTGTTCCCGGTAGTTGATGGCGAAGGTGACCTCCGCGAGCTCCTTCGGCAGTACGGGATGCAGCCAGAGCATGTTCTCCCGGATCTCCAGCCCGGTGTAGCAGCGCACGACCATGTCGACCGATCCGGCCATCGCGCCGAGGTGGATGCCCTCGTGGGTGGAGCCGCCGAGGATGTCGCCAAGGTCGCTGTCGAGGGCCCGGGTCAGGTAGTCCCACGACCGTTCCCGGTCGCGCCGGGCGTCCAGCCAGGAGTGCACCACGTTGCTGAGCGTGGAGCCGTGCGTGGAGCGTGCCGAGTAGAACTCGACCGTTCGCACAATCGCCTCCGGCGGCAGTTCGTAGCCCATGGTCTCGAGCAGTTCGCGCAGCTCCTCGGCGGAGAGCAGGTAGAGCAGCATGAGCACATCGGCCTGCTTGGAGAGCCGGTAGTTGTTCGTGCTGTCGCCCTCGGCGTTGAGGATCAGGTCGAGGCGGGCGATCGAGGGATACCGGGCCCGGTAGGCGTCCCAGTCGAACTCGGGCAGGCCCTCGTAGCCCTCGAACTGGCTGATCACGCCGTCGGCGTGGAACGGCACCCGCAGCCGCAGGCTGATCCGGACCCACTGGTCGACCTCGTCCGGCCGCAGTCGCAGCCGGTTCCAGAGGGGCCGGCAGTACCGGTTCTGCAACAGAGCCACGGTGTCGACCGCGCGGCGCAGCACCCACGCGGTCATCACGTTCGTGTACGCGTTGTTGCGGAGGCCGTGGCCCGACGCCCCGGGGTACCCGTCGTGGAACTCGTCCGGCCCCATCACCCCGTCAATGTCGTAGCGGTCGTCCACCTCGTCGTAGCGGGCCAGGCTGGCGAAGAAACGAGCCACTTCGAGCAGCATCTCGGCACCCTGCTGAATCAGGAATTCGGTGTTGCCGGTGGACTGGTAATACTCCCAGACGCTGTAGGCCACGGCGAGGCCCACATGCCGCTGGTTTTGCGAATTGTCGGGCATCCACTGCTGGTTCAGCGGGTTGAAGAGGTTCGTCGGGGTCTCCTCACGCCCGTCGATGCCGCTCTGCCAGGGGAACATCGCGCCCTCGCGGCCGATGCCCCGTGCGGCCGCGCGGGCCTCGCCCAGGCGCCGGTACCGGTAGCCGAGCAGGGCGCGGCTCAGGTCGGGGCGGCGCAGGGTGAGAATCGGGTAGACGAACAGCTCGTCCCAGAAGACGTGCCCGCGGTACCCCTCGCCGTGCAGCCCTCGGGCCGGCATGCTCGCGTCGAGGTCGGCGTCGACGGCCGCCACCGTCTGCAGCACGTGGAAGGTGTTCAGGTTGAGTGCGAGCGACTGGTGATCGCTCGCGCGCATGTCCACCGCGAACTCGTCCCAGAGCACCTGCCAGGCCCGTTCGTGCGCCTCCAACAGGTCCGCCGGGTGCGGCAGGCGCCGCATCCAGAGGGCAACCGCCCGCGCCGGCGAGGCGATGGCCCGGTCGCGGGAGGTGCTGACGACGACCGTCTTCTCCACCCTGACCGGATGCCCCGGCTCCAGATCCAGGGTGAATTCGTGCGCCACCCAGCCGGCGTCGTCGGTGAGCAGGTGCCGCGGGGACTCGACCGGCTGCTCGTCCCTCTGCACCCGGGTGCGGGCCGCCAGGGCGATGTGGATGCCGGACTGCGTGGTCTCCATCTCGAGCAGCACGGTCTCGGCGTCGATTTGCGTGCCGGTGTGGGAAATCAGGTGAGCGTTGGTGAGAAGCCGGTCGGCGGCAACATTGCGGTTGAAGACCCGGCCCTCGAGGGCCGAGCGCACGGTCACCGGGCCGGTCCAGTCCTCCGCCTCGAACGTGGTGTCGAGCACGGCCACATGCGGGGCGGCCTGGGACACGAACCGCCGGGAGGTCACCCGGGTGGTGCGCCCCGCTTCGTCGCGCAAACGGATGACCCGGGTCAGCACGCCGCGCCGCAGGTCCAGCTCCTGCAGATAGGTGACCAGCTCGGTGTGGCCGACGTCGAACCAGTCCCCGTCGGCCACCCTGAATCCCAGCGGCAGCCAGTTGGGGGCGTTGACCAGGTGCTCGTCTTCGACGGTGCGCTCGCCGAGGGTCGTCTGCACCCGGTTGTAGACGCCGGCGAGGTAGGTTCCGGGGTAGTGCACGCCGTCGTCGGTGGACTCGGCCGCCGCGCCGCGAGTGCCCCAGTAGCCGTTTCCGAGTGTGCAGAGCGCCTCCCGCAGCCCCTCGGTTGCGGGGTCATAGCCGATGTAGCGCAGCAACCACGGGTCGCTGCCGGTCTCGCCTCCGGCCCAGCCGCGGTTTTTCCCGGTCAGAGCGGGGTCCAGGCCGGCCAGGTCCAGGTCGGCGAGGTCGGTGAGCACCAGATCGGCGCCGGCCGAGCGCAGCCGGTTGTCGCCCGTACGCTCCATGCCGATGACCAGGGCGAATCCGCCGCGCGCCGCGGCCTGCACCCCGGCCTCGGAGTCTTCGACGACCACTGTGCGGTCCGGCGTCACGTGCAGTCGCCGGGCCGCCTCGAGGAACAGGGCCGGGTCGGGTTTGCCGGCCAGGCGCATCCGCACGGCGTCGGTGCCGTCGACCGTGACGTCGAATAGGCCCGTGAGGCGCGCCGCGGTCAGCACGGCGGCGCTGTTGCGGCTCGCTGTCACGAGGGCTACCGGCAGCCCCTGCTCTTTCAACCGGCGCAACAGCGCCAGCGTGCCGGGGAACGCCTGCACCCCGCCGGCGGCGAGCTCGCGGGTGAACAGCTCCTGCTTGCGGCCGGCGAGAGCGTCGATGGTCGCCCGGCCATGCGCCGGTTCGATCCCGCGCGAGGCCAGGAACGCACGGATGCCGTCCTCCCGCGCCCGCCCGTCGACGTACCGCCGGTAGTCGCTCTCGATTTCGAACGAAGGCACCGGCGACTTCGTCAGCCCCGGCAGTGCCTCGTCGAACAGGGCCTTCCACGCCCGGGCGTGCACGGCGGCCGTGTCGGTGACCACGCCGTCGAGGTCAAAGATCACGGCGTCGAAGGCGGCGCGGGCCGGGTGCGGCGGCTGGCTCGGCTGGCTCGGCTGGTTCATGGGCGCTCCTCTGGGCCGTGAATGCCGGGCCGTGACTGCTCGGCCCTGAATGTGGACATAGTACGCAGGGTGGTTGGATATGACCCATGACATCCACACCGGACTACATCGACGATTTCGCCGAGTTCATCACCGCCTCCCCGTCGTCGTACCACGCTGCCGCGGAGGTTGCCCGCCGCCTGGACACCGCCGGCTTCGACCGGGTGAGCGAAACCGAGGAGTGGTCCGGTGCGCCCGGACGGCGCTACCTCGTGCGCGACGGCGCGGTCGTCGCCTGGGTGCAGCCGGACGGGGCCGGCCCGACGACACCGTTTCGCATTCTGGGGGCGCACACCGACTCGCCCGGTTTCAAGCTGAAGCCGAAGCCGACCATCGGCGCCCACGGCTGGCTGCAGGCCGGGGTCGAGGTTTACGGCGGTCCTCTGCTCAACTCCTGGCTCGACCGCGAACTCGAACTCGCCGGCCGGCTCACCACCATCGACGGCACCGAGCACCTCGTGCGCACGGGCCCGTTCTGCCGCATCCCGCAGCTGGCCATCCACCTGGACCGGGACGCCAACACCGGCCTCACTCTCGACCGTCAGCGGCACCTGACCCCGGTGTTCGGGGTGGGGGAAACGAGTCAGGCCGACCTGGTCGGGCACCTGGCGGGCCTGGCCGGGCTGGCGGGAGAGGAGGTCGCCGGCTACGACATCCTCACGGCCGACACGGCCCATCCGGCCCGGTTCGGCCTCGGCTGCGAGCTCTTCGCCGCGGGGCGCATGGACAACCTCTCCTCGGTGCACGCCGGCCTGGTCGCCCTGATCGGAGCCCCGGCACCGGCCGGTCAGATCCTGGTGCTCGCGGCCTTCGATCACGAGGAACTCGGTTCCGAGACCCGAACGGGTGCGAGCGGGCCGCTGCTGGACGACATTCTGACCCGGATCGGGGCAGGACTCGGGGCATCCGTCAGTGATCGCCTGCGCGCCTACGCCGGCTCGTGGTGCGTGTCGGCCGACGCGGGTCACTCGGTGCACCCGAACTACCCGGAGAAGCACGACCCGGCGAACATGGTCGTCGCCGGGGGCGGCCCGCTGCTGAAAATCAACGCCACGCAGCGCTACGCGACAGATGCGGCGGGTGCGGCCCTTTGGGCCCGAATCTGCGCGCAGGCCGGCGTGGAATACCAGGAATTCGTGTCGAACAACACGGTGCCGTGCGGCTCCACCATCGGCCCGCTGACCGCCACGCGGCTCGGCATCCGCACGGTCGACGTGGGCATCCCGCTGCTCTCGATGCATTCCGCCCGCGAATTGTGCCACGTGAGCGACCCGGTGGCCCTGAGCGCTGCGATCGGCGCGTTCTTCGCCTCGGAGCGGTAACGACCGGCGGGCGCCGTCGGCGCGGCTTCACCCTCTGCAGCACTGCAGATGGCCGGGCAGTCGATCGTTCGCCCGGACGTGCTCGTGCTTTCTCTGGCGATAATCCTGCCGGGGGTGAGCCCGTCAGCGCGCGTAAGCCGACTGGCGGACTCCATGCGCGGGATGCCCGGAGCGGGACTCCACGAGGTCCTTGTCATCGGCGAGTTCGCAGTCGCCCTCGTGCACGATCACCGGCCAGACGATGCGCCGGTCGGTTCCGACTTGGGCTGTGCCGCCGATCCCGCACTCCCGGCAGTGGACGGTGAGTACCCAGTCGTTTTGTCTCATGCTTGGAGGTTTCCTCACGGAGAGGAAATCATCAAGGGGGTGTACTTTCGCCCCGCGATATGCGACGCAGTTCAGCGTATGCTGATGCGGCCTAGAAGGTGCTCGGCAATCGCTCGGTAGCCTGCGTCGTTGGGGTGGAAACGATCGCTCGTGCCGCCGAAGACATCCCGTCCGGCGGGGCCGCGATTGGCCTCGATCGGATAGAGGTCGTAGAGACTGACGAAGGCGCCGCCTTCTCGGGCGCACTCGTGGTCGATGATGTCGTTGTACGCGTCGGTCTCATCCGCGGTTCCCCAGGTGCCAACGCAGACGAGGGGGACGCCCGGAGACTCGGTGTGCACGCGGTTCAGGAGTGCCCGATAGCTGAGCGCGAACTTGTCGGGCGCGGTCTGGTCGAGCACGTCGTTGGTGCCCAGTTCGACCACGGCCAGGTCGAGGTTCTCCGGCACATCGACCAGCCTGGATACCGTGCGGGTGGTGGCACCGGCCCGATTCTTGTGGAATTCCTGAACCGGGCCGTCCTCTGCGAGCGCATCGACCATCAGTGGACGGAAGCCCAGGTCCTGCAGTTGCGCGTTGAGGCCGTAGCTGATCGAATCGCCCACGAACAGCACGCGCAGGGGGCGACCTTCGGGGCGGGTCACCTGCACGTCCCCGTCGGTCTCCGAAAGGTCGGGGTTGACGGCTGCGAAGATTCCCAGTGAGGTCAGAACGAGGGCAGCCAGCCCGATCACCAGCAGTCGGAAGGGGAAGCGGCGAGAGCGAGTCGCGCCCGTGCGCGAGCGGTCTGGGCGCGGAGGCATCCGATCAGTTTAGGCGGGGTTCTCGGCGGAGAGACGCGCGATACGGGCCCGGGCGGCATCCTCTGAGGTCGACGACCGGCCGAGCAGCAGGCGCACCAGGCGGAGAACGGCGCCGGTGCCCCAGACCGCCGGGAGCAGGGAGCGCCGCAGGCCGAGCAGCTCGCGGTATTCGCGGGGGATCGAGGCGACGGCGCCGGCGAACATGACCCGGTAGAAGGGCATCATGGCGGGCCGGAGCGGGGGATTGCGAATGAAGCGCACAGCCTCGGCCACGCGCTCGTCGCTCTTGAGGATGCCGGCATCCTTGAACGCATCCAGCTGTGCCTGCAGTTCGGACGCGGAGCGCGGCGGATTGTGCACGCCGACGAGTTCTCCGGCCTTGGCCCATTCGCGCACGTAGCCGTCGGCCCCGCCAGGGATGGGGTCACCCCAGATCGTGTGCGAGGCCAGGAAGGCGTCGGTGAAAACGATGTGCACCCAGGCGAGCAGTTCGGGGTCCCCGGCGGCATAGGGGCGCTCGATGCCCTGGGCGTCGCGGTAGGTGCCGGTGACCCGGTCGTGGAAGCGCCCCACGCGGGACGACTCGTGCTCGGCCAGGGTCGTGTCGGCGAAGGTCACGGTGACGAGCCACTGAATGGTGCCGGAGAGCCGCCCGAGCGGGTCTTCCCGATAGCGCGACCAATCGTGTACGCCGGCCATCGCGCCGGGATGAAGGGTCTGCATCAGCAGGGCACGGATGCCGGCGACCATCGTTGCCATCCCACCGTGCACGGCCCAGGAGGCGGAGCCCGGACCGAAGAAGCCGATATCGTCGCCCTCTTCGATTTTTTCGACCCACTGCGGGCGACCTGACCCGTTCCCCGAAAAGGTCACCAGAAGGTGCGACCGCCAACTGTCCACGAACCTGCCCATGGACCGAGGCTAACCCGTCGCGGCTGAGCATCGGCCTCGAACCTCGCGTGCGGCACGGCATCTAGACTCGAAGCCATGGCAGTGCCTCGCTTTCTCTTCGCCGACCAGCTCGGCCCCCATTTCGATGACGGCGGACCGATCCTGATGGTGGAGTCGGTCGGCGTTCTCGGTCGGCGCCCCTACCACCGAGCCAAAGCGCACCTCATTCTCACCGCCCTCAGGCACCGGGCCAGGGAGCTCGGTGATCGAGTCGAGTACCTGCGCGCCGAGCACTACCGGGATGTGCTGGCCGGCCGTGACCTCGAGGTGGTCAACCCCACCTCGTGGGGTTCCCGCGCGTTGGTTCACGAGCTCGGCGCGCGGGTGCTGCCCAGCCGCGGCTTCGTGACCAGTGAGGCCGACTTCGCCGTCTGGGTCGCGGGGAGACCGCCATCCCGGCTGATCATGGACCAGTTCTATCGCCATGCCCGCACGGAAACCGGGCTGCTCATGCGCGGGCCCGATCCCGAGGGCGGCCGGTTCAACTTCGACCACGACAACCGTCAGCCGCCGCCGAAGGGAGCGGTGGGCCTGGGGCTGCCGGACCCCTTCCATCCGGTGGAGGACGACATCGACGAGCAGGTGCGCGCCGACCTCGACCGGTGGCAGGCCGAGGGGCGCATTCGGCTGATCGGCGAGGACGGACCCCGCCGGTTCGCCGCCACCCGGGCGGAAGCACTCATGGCGCTCGCCGATTTCGTCGAGACGCGTTTGAGCGACTTCGGCCCCTTCGAGGATGCCTCGCTGCTCGGGGACGAGACGATGGCCCATGCCAGGCTGAGCGTTCCCCTTAATTTGGGGCTGCTACATCCGCGGGAGGTGATCGACGCCGTCGTCGCCGCGTACGAGGCCGGGGGAGCCCCGCTGCAGAGCGTGGAGGCCGTGGTGCGCCAAATCATGGGCTGGCGGGACTGGGTCTGGCACCTGTACTGGCACCTGGGTGAGGACTACGTGCGGCGCAGCAACCACCTCGAGGCGCAGGTGGCCCTGCCGCGGGAGTTCCTCGAGCTCGACGGCAGTTCCGTGCGGGCGAAGTGCCTCAGCCACGTGCTCGACGAAGTGCGCCGCACGGGCTATGCGCACCACATTCAGCGGCTGATGGTGCTCGGCAACTGGGCGCTGCAGCGCGGTTACCAACCGGCCGAGCTCACCGAATGGTTCACGAACGCCTTCGTCGACGGCGCCCCGTGGGTGATGCCCGCCAATGTGGTCGGGATGTCCCAGCACGCCGACGGCGGGATCGTCGCCACGAAGCCGTACGCCTCCGGGGGCGCCTACATCTCGAAGATGAGCGACTTCTGCGGCGCGTGCACGTTCAACCCGAAGAAACGGTTGGGCGAGGACGCATGCCCGTTCACCGCCGGGTACTGGGCCTTCCTCGACCGGGTGGAGCCACGCATCCGAGGCAATCACCGTATGGCGCAGCCGCTCGCCGGACTGCGCCGCCTGGTCGACCGGGAAGAGGTCGTCGAGCAGGAGCGTGCACGCACCGAGTGGTGAGCGTCGCCCGTGGGGCGCCTCGTGAGTCCGACGCGGCCCTTCTGGGCCATGAACCGTTTTCCCAGACCACCGAACCACGCCCAAGAAACGACACACCCCACAAAACGACCCGAAGGACACCCCACCAGGCAACCGGCTCTCTACCGTGCGCCGGCCTCCATAAGGTGCGCCGCGACGCGTGCAGGGGTCTCGCCGCGGAGGGCACGCGGGAGGGAGACCTCGGGAGCGCGTCATCGGGACGCGGTCGTCGCACCGAGGTTCGCTGCGGCTTGATCCGCATCGGGAAGGGGGGAGGAGTGCAGCGGCGGGTGAGGGTCTACCTGGGCCGGTTGCCGCGCACGCGGCTACCTGACCTCGGTCGGCCAATCGGTCACACCGGCGAGGGCAGCCTGCACTGACAGTGCCGAAGCCCGGGCCTGCGCGGCCCCGTGGGGGTTGAAGACATCGATCGCGAGCGGCGGGCCCTCGCCGAACTTGGGAATCTCCACTTCGACGCGACCGCCGCCGACGAGCGGCACGAACGGATGTGCCGTCCCGGCATCCCGCACGGTCGACCCGGCCGCCTCCGCGATCAGCCGCAGTGCGTCGGGCTTGGTGACGTGGGCCTGGGCCACGATCGTTGCCGAGTAGTCCATGGAACTCCTTCACTGCGGCGGATACCGCGAGGAACACATCTATCGAAGCAGGCTACGGCATTCACGGGACCGGCACCGGGCCGGTTCCGCCGTGGCGCAGCCGAACTCCTCGACCTGGTTGGTGAGCCGGAGTACCGTGGCTCTGGCTGCTCACTTTCGCATCCAGAAGCTCTCAGAAGCCGGGGTCCCCATGTCGTCGCTCACCAACTACGGCCAGGCCATCGCCTCGACGACCGTCGCGCTCCAACGACTGCTGTCTTCCCCGCCGATCGGGTTGCAGGTCACGGCCTACGCGCTCGGCGCACCCCGCACCGGTGTCGCCGGCCCCTCCATCAACCTGTTCCTCTACTACGACAGCCTGATCAGTTATCGGGAGGAGACCCAGCGGGGACCCAGCCGAGTGATTTCGGAGCTGCACTACCTGGTGAGTGCTTTTCCCGGCGACGACGTCGACACGGATGCCGGCAGCCACCGTGCCTTCGGTGCAGCGCGCGCCGCCATCGAACGCCATCCCGTGCTGAACGTCCCGATCGGCTCGGCAGACAACCTGCAGGTCTGGCTCTCACCCTCGCCGCTGACCAACGAGGTGCTGACCTCCCTCTGGCTGGCATCCAACGCGCCGCTGCGACTGTCCTTCGGCGTGATGGCCTCCTTCACCCTGGACGCAGCCGAGCGCACGGCAGTGGTCGGCACCGTCCGTGATGTCGTGAAGCTGGCCGGGGCAGGTGCGCTCGCCGTGTTCACGGGAGCGGATGCCGTGGCGAAGGCCGAGGCCGCGGCATCCGTCGCGAACGAACTGGGCAAGTCTCTTGTGACGGTACCCCTGAACGAGGTCGTGGGAGCCAGCGCCGCCGCCACTGAGGACAACCTCGGCCGCATCTTCGACCAGGCCGAACACCGCGGCGCCGTGCTGATGATCGCCGCGTCCGACCGTCTGTTCGGGGTGCGGCCGGAGGTGCTCGATGTCGACGACCCCTACTCCGGGTTGGAGATCGGATCCATCCTCGACCTGCTCGGCCAGGCACCGAGCGTCGTGATCATTGAGTTGACTCATCCAGCCGGGGACGAGCTGGCGGACCGGACACCGGTCGAGGTGCGCTTTCCGGAGCCGGAGCCGGATTCCGCGTCGGCCACCGGGGACTGAGCGCGTCGGGGCCGAACTCCGGGTCAGACCTCCCGACCAGGAGGTGAGTGTCAGGAACGCGGGCGGTGCCAGAAGTGGGGCGCGCCAGATCATGGTGGGCCTCGACTCTGTCGGGACGTCGGGCGTGCCTTGACCTGAGGACACCTGCGACCAATGGACAGCTGCGATCAGTGTGGACACCTGTTCGTGCGTACCCGCCTACGCTGACTGGATGCCGTCTTTCCGTATCACCCTGATCATCGGTGCTCTCCATTCGGGCATCGCCCCGGACTCCGTCCTGCCGCACCTGACGGCTGCCGCCGCGGAGCTGACGACCGTGGAGGCATCCGATCTCGCCGTGGTGGCCGGTTCTCCGCGCGCGATCGTGCGGTTCACGGCGGATGATGCCGCGATGGCCCTCCTGGTCGGCGACCGAGTGCTCGCCACGGCTCGCACCCGCGTGGAGCCGGTGTCGTGGCAGGTGACCGAGCGGGTCAGGACGCGCTGGTACCCGGTGCGGTGACGAGCCGCGCCCCCTCGTCGCCGCGGCGCTGCTCCGGCCGGGCCGGCGCGATGATGGTCGGTCGGTGACCGAGCTCCGACACGGTGTCCGAGGCGCCGAGAACCTGGCAGCGCTCCGTGCCCCGGTGCCACCAGAGCGAGGCCGTCCAGGCGCAGAGCAGGGCGTCGATCAGGTCTTCGCGGTGTTTGTAGGCTCGGTCGACCAACGGTGAATGCTCCGTTACCAGGGCGTCCGAGACGGGATGGGAGCCCAGGTCGAGCGGCGGCGACGCTCGGGTGAGCCCCCAGATCCGCTGGATGAGGTCATCGCAGACCATGGCCCGCTTCGTCCGGCGTTCGTCCGGCGGAAGGGAGGTGCCCATGCGCTTGTAGCGGGGTCGCTTGTCGAGGTAACCGAACTCCGCCGCGCCCACGAGCGTCGTGTAGGGGTAGCACTCGAAGAAGCTGGGGGTGGCCTTATCCACCGGCGCGAGGCCGTCGGTGTAGGTCCAGCCGGAGGCTTCCAATCGGCGTCGGATCGTCACCCCGCCTGCCCAGGGGCGGCCGAGGTTCGAGGCGTTCGCGGAGACATGCCAGCGGCCGTAGCGACTGCCGGTTTCCCGCTCGCACAGGCGCATGCCGGTGGGGTTGTTCACCACCAGGGGCGCGTCGACCGCCAGCACGGCGCCGGGTTCCCACAGGGAGTCGATCCAGCGCATCACGGCATCCGTGCCGCGGGCCCAACCGGCGTCGAGCACCCGGCCGGTCTCGTCGATGCACGCCAGGCCGGATTCATTGGCCGGTTTCGACGTGCTGCCTTCGGCCCAGGCCAGGTCAACTCCGAGGAATCGAGTCATGGGTCATGGATAGCACAGGGAGCTGACGGGCGCAGGTTCCGCCGAGGTTCGGCACCCTGTCGTTGGGGCGTAGGCTTTTTGGATTGTTCAACAATGAGACAGAGGCCTTGACGATGACCGAGACTGAGAAACCATCCACGAACGGAAAGGTCATCGCGCTGGCGGTGGCGGGAGCCTTCGGCGGGTTCCTTTTCGGGTTCGACGCGTCCGTGATCAACGGCGCGGTGAATGCCATTCAAGACGAGTACGCGCTCACGGCGACCCTCACCGGATTCGCGGTCGCGAGCGCGCTACTGGGTGCCGCAGCCGGGGCCTACCTGGGCGGCCGGGTCGGCGATCGCTACGGTCGAATCCCGGTGATGCTTCTGGGCTCGATCATGTTCTTCGTCAGTTCGGTCGGTTCCGCCTTCGCCTTCAGCATCTACGACCTCGTGCTCTGGCGCATCGTCGGCGGTCTCGGCATCGGGCTCGCATCCGTGGTGGCCCCGGCGTACATCGCCGAGATCTCACCGCGAGCCATTCGGGGACGCCTCGGATCGCTCCAGCAACTCGCCATCACGATCGGTATTTTCTCCGCTCTACTGTCCGACGCCGTGTTCGCCAACACCGCGGGAGGCGCGGGTGAGCCCTCCCTGTTCGGGATCGACGCCTGGCGCTTGATGTTCCTGGCCTGCGCGCTGCCCGCCGCCGTGTACTTCGTGATCGCGAAGATCCTTCCGGAGTCCCCCCGGTTCCTGGTGCTGAAAGACCGTGAGACGGAGGCCCGCGCGGTCTTCCAGAAGGTGTGGCCCAACGGCGATGTGGACCGCGAGATCCGCGACATCCGTGCCTCGATCAAGGCCGACACTCTGGGTCAGCGTTCCGGGTCACTGCGCGGCACGGCCTTCGGCCTGCGCCCGATCGTCTGGATCGGCATCCTCTTGTCGATGTTCCAGCAGTTCGTCGGCATCAACGTGATCTTCTTCTACTCGACCACCCTGTGGAAGGCGGTCGGCTTCGAGGAGTCGAGCTCGCTCACCATCTCGGTGTTCACCGGCCTGACCAACATCGCGGTTACCTTCATCGCCATCGCCCTGATCGACCGGATCGGACGTCGGCCGATCCTGATGACCGGTTCCATCGGTATGACGCTGTCGCTGGCTACGATGGCGATCGCCTTCAGCCAGGCGGTCACCGTGAACGGCGAGATCAGCCTGCCCGGTGCGTGGGGTGGGATCGCCCTGGTCGCGGCCAACGTGTTCGTGGTCTTCTTCGGTGCGTCCTGGGGCCCGGTGGTCTGGGTGCTGCTCGGCGAGATGTTCCCTAACACCATCCGGGTGAAGGCGCTCGGCATCGCCGCAGCGGCCCAGTGGATCGCGAACTTCCTGATCGCCGTCACGTTCCCGCCGCTGGCGGCAGTCTCGCTGCCCATGACCTACGGCCTGTACACGCTGTTCGCGGCGCTGTCATTCGTGTTCGTGCTGACCAAGATTCCGGAGACCAACGGCATGTCCCTCGACGAGGCGAACACCCTTCTGCCGCCGAAGAACGCGGCGAAGAACGTGGCGAAGCAGACCGAGGTCAGATCAGGCCGTGAAGAAGTTCTTCGACGCTGACGCCGAGCCTGGCGGCACGTTCGGTCAGACGCGCGTGCTCGTCGGCGGAGAGTTCCAGTGACACGGTGTGGGAGGCATCCAGCTCGTCGAACGCGAACAGCTTCGGATGCGACGGGCCGGCCGGCAGCTTCAGGGTGGCGGTAGGCGAAGCGACGGTCCGTGCTTTCGTGGCCGAGGTCAGCGCGGAGCGCCGAACGGGTGCGGCATCGCCCTCCCGCACCCAGCCGGGGCCGGCTTTGATCGGCGCGTTCCGCTGGTACGCCTCCGACACGGCTCGGGCCCTGCTGTCCGCGGCCTCGTTGAGCGGGTGGTTAGCGTGGCCCTTGACCCATTCGAACCGGTAGCGGCGTCCGGCCAGAGCTTCGTCGAGCTCCTGGAGCAGGTCCAGGTTCATCACGGGCTTGCCGTCCGCCTTGCGCCAGCCCTTGGCCTTCCAACCGCGCATCCACTTGGTGATGGAGTTGATCACATACTGGCTGTCGCACAGCACGAGCAGGTCGTCGTCGAGGTGGGCGGTTGCCCGGAACAGTTCGAGCACGGCCTTCAGTTCGCCCTGATTGTTCGTGGCGTGCTTCCAGCCGCCGGCGGCCCAGCAGGAATCGTTGACGAACCAGGCCCATCCGGCGGGGCCGGGATTGCCCAGGGCCGAACCGTCGGCGGCGGCGATGATCGTCATACGGTGGGACCTTTCCTGTGGTCCCGCTGGTTCAGGACCTGTCTAGTCTGCCATCGCGGACCAGATGGGTGAGTGCTCATGGCCGCCGGCGCTGAGAGTTCGCGGACGGGGGTTTGCGACTGGCTCTTCCGCCCACCCCGAACGAATCCGACGGAGATTCTGCCGGAAACCACGGGTCACCCCACTCCGAAAGAGCAGTCTTACGCGAGAACCTCCGTCGAATTGGTTCGGTACCCGGTGCGGCGTTCCGCTTTGGAGCACCAGAGTCCACCGGGCACAGTCAGTTTTGACCGTAGGCAGCGACACAGTCAGTCGACGCGGACTCACTCAGTTAGCCGCTGATGCAGGTGCCGGACGAGACCGGGGAGCCGAGCGTGGCGGCCTGCTCTGCGACCGGGTCGACTTCCTCCATGGCGAGGGCGTAGCCGAGGTTCTCGGTGGTGGTCGACTTCGCGAAGATGACGCCCGTCACGATGCCGGCCTCGCTGAGCAGGGGGCCGCCCGATTCGCCGTGGTCGACGTCGGCAGCCAGCGTGTAGATCTGCCGGGAGGACGGGTCCTGCCCGTAGATGTCGGCGACCAGGGCTGGGGCCACGGCGACGACCTCGGCCGGCGCCGATTCGAATGGCCCGCCGAAGGGATAGCCGCTGCTCACCGCGAGGCTGCCCGGCGGAAGATTGTCGCCAAGGGAGAGCGGGGGAGCCTCGAGCCCCGGCACTGCGATCACGGCGAGGTCCACGATCGGGTCGAAGTAGACGATCTGACCAGAACGGGACCTGCCGTCGGGCGTGACGACGACGGGCTCCTCCACCCCGGCGACGACGTGAGCGTTGGTGAGAACCCGATCCGGAGCGATCACGAAACCGCTGCCGGACTGGTTCTGTCCGCACGCATAGGCGGTGCCGTTGATCTTCATCACCGACGCGCTCGCCGCGCGCAGGGCGTCACTGTCGGTGCCTACGCTCGGCACGACCGGGGCCTCGCCGTTGAAGGCCTCCACGACACGCGGGATGCCCTCGGTTACAACGATGGAGCGCAGTTGGGCCAGGAAGCTCTTCACCTGATCGGGGGTCAGGGAGTCGATCGAGCGGATCACGCTCGACGAGCTCACCGCCGACGACACCACCGGGACCCCGAGGGCACCGATGCTGAAGGCGATCATCGAGACCACGAGGGCCGACACCGCGACAGCTGCGCCGGCGCCGAGCACGCGGTCGACGACCCGGAGCTTGTTGCGAGTGCCCTGGGGAGTCAGGATCCTGCCGATGGAGCGTCCGAGCGAGAGGCCGCCGATCAGCAAAACAGCTGCGGCCGCGAGGGTCGCGGCCGTGCGCCACTCCGCGGCGGGAACCCAGGTGCCCACGAGCGGCACCAGAAAGTAGGCCGCGACGGCACCCGCTGCGAGTCCGGCGATTCCGGCGATGCTGCCGATGAGGCCGCTGCGGTATCCGGAAATCAGGTAGCCGAACAACACGACCAGCAGCAACACATCCAGAAAGGTTGAAAATGCCATCCGTGCACCTCGTTCTGTTGTCGGTGTCGTGCGCTTGCCCACCGGCCGCATCCGTCTGTTCCAGAGTACGTGGCCAGTCCTCCCCAGAATGTGAATCCGCCGAGTCGTGCACCGACCCGACCCGGATCGGGAGGTGGAGGCGGTTCTGGAGAGGGTGGACCCATGAACAGGACAATCGTCAAGACCAGGGAAGCACATGACTTCCTCGCGCTCGTGCCGCAGCTCGCCGGGTTCTTGCCCGAGAAGAGCCTGGTGCTCGTCGCCTTCCGCGGCAACCGCACCTGCGGGGCGATGCGGTTCAACCTGCCCGACCCTGCGGCACCGGAGAAGGTGCTCAAGCGCATCGCCACCACGCTCGTGGGAACGCTCTGCAAGATCCCGGACGTCGACGCGCTGGTGCCCGTCGTCTACAGCGACGAGAACATCGTGGCTGTGGCCGGCCTGCCGCAGGAACGCTTCGTCGAGGTGCTGTGCGCTCGCGCCCGGCTCTCCGGGTTCCTGCTTCGCGACGCCCTGTGCGTGGCCGCCGACGGGTGGGGCTCGTACTTCGACCCGGACTGCCCGGCCGGCGGGCATCCGCTCCGCGCGATCGCCGCCTCCGAGGTGCACCGGGCCATCCCCGAAGAGGTTCGCCGCGACCTCGCGACGCTGCAGAGTCGCGCGGACCTGCCGGCGGTCGACCCGTCGATGAGAGAGCGGCTCGGCCGCCGGCTGGCGCGCTATCAACGCCTCGGTGGCCAGGCCGGCACGGTGCCGGAACTGCTTGAGTTGGCCGGCGACATCCTCGACCCGGTGGTGGCCGCGGAGGCGGCGCTCGATTGTGACCCGCAGAACCTGGCGCTTGACGACGCGGCCGCGTTGCTGTTCCTGATGCAGGGGCCGGCCTGCCGGGACCAGATGATGCTGCAATTCGCCTTCGGAGAGACGGTCGGCCGCAACACGCACTGCCTCAACCTGCGGTATGCCATCCTGCAGCGATCCACGGGGCGGAGCCTGGACGACATCATCGCTGAGGAGCAGTCCGACGGACTCGACAGCCCGCACTCCCGGGTCACGAGCGACCTTATGCTCGGGCTCGGCCGGGAGCGCCCCGACCCCGAACGCATCGAGCCGGCGATCCGACTGCTGAAGGTGCTGGTCGCTCTGGCGCCGCGCACGGCCAGACCGGCGCCGCTGTGCATGCTGGCCTGGCTGTCGTGGGCGATGGGGCGCGGGTCGGTCGCCGGAATCTTCGTCGACCAGGCACTCGCCATTGACCGGCACTACGGCATGGCTGAGCTGCTCCACACCGTTTTCGGTTCGGGGCATTTACCAGACTGGGCGTTCGCGGTCCCTCCGGACGAAACCGAAAACGCCTGAGCCGAATGCCACAATCGGACTTCCGGCGGCAGGTGACCGGCTTCAGGCATCCGGTTGGCCGGTAGCGGCTACAGGTACTTGGGCGCCTCCGACAGCACGCCGTACAGGATGTCGCCGATCTCACTGAATTCGGCCGGGCCGATCGTCAGCGGGGGAGCGAGCTGCACGACGGGGTCGCCGCGGTCGTCGGCACGGCAGTACAGCCCGGCCTCGAACAGCGCCTTGGAGAGGTAGCCGCGCAGCAGGCGCTCAGACTCGGCGTCGTTGAAGGTCTCCTTGGTGACCTTGTCCTTCACCAGCTCGATTCCGAAGAAGTAGCCCTCGCCGCGCACGTCGCCGACGATCGGCAGGGCGAGCAGCTTCTCCAGCTCGGCCCGGAAAAGCGGCGAGTTCTCACGCACGTTCTCGTTGAGCTTTTCCTCCTCGAAGATATCGAGGTTGGCCATGGCCACGGCCGCGGAAACCGGGTGGCCACCGAATGTGTAACCGTGATAAAAGGTCGTGTCACCGTGCTTGAAGGGCTCGTAGATGCGGTCGCTGATAATGGTGGCGCCGATCGGGGAGTAGCCGCTGGTCATGCCCTTCGCGCAGGTGATCATGTCCGGCTCGATCCCGAAGGTCGTGGACGCGAACATGTTGCCGATGCGTCCGAAAGCGGTGATGACCTCGTCGGCCACCAGCAGCACGTCGTACTGGTCGCAGATCTCGCGCACCCGCTTGAAGTAGCCGGGAGGCGGCGGGAAGCAGCCGCCAGAGTTCTGCACGGGTTCCAGGAACACCGCGGCCACGGTCTCCGGGCCCTCGAACTGAATCATCTCTTCGATGCGGTTGGCGGCCCACAGGCCGAACTTCTCCACGTCGTCGCCGAACCCGGAACCCAGCTCGTCGGCGCGATAGAAGTTGGTGTTCGGGACGCGGAATCCGCCGGGGGTGACCGGTTCGAACATTTCCTTCATGGCCGGGATGCCCGTAATGGCCAAGGCGCCCTGCGGGGTGCCGTGGTAGGCCACGTTGCGGGAGATGACCTTGTGCTTGGTGGGGCGGCCCTGCAGCTTCCAGTAGTACTTGGCCAGCTTGAAGGCGGTCTCCACGGCCTCGCCGCCTCCGGTCGAGTAGAAGACCCGGTTGAGGTCGCCGGGCGCGTTTGCGGCCAGACGATCGGCTAGCTCGATGGCGCTCGGGTGGGCGTAGGACCAGATTGGGAAGAACGCGAGTTCCTCGGCCTGCTTCGCCGCCACCTGGGCGAGCCGCTTGCGGCCGTGGCCGGCGTTGACGGTGAACAGCCCGCTCAGGCCGTCGATGTACTTCTTGCCATTCGAGTCCCAGATGTGGTGGCCGACACCCTTGGTGATGATCGGCACGCCGTGGCCGGATTCGAGCACGGACTGGCGCGAGAAGTGCATCCAGAGGTGGTCTTTCGCCTTCTGCTGCAGGGTGGCGTTCTCTGCATCCGTGTAGACGCGGGGGGTGGCCGACGCCTCGGCTGTGGTGTCGCCGGTGCTGTCGGTGGCAACTTCGGCGGCGACTGCGGTGTCGGACGCGGCGGAGTCGGTGGTGGCTGATGTGATTGTCATTTTCTTACCGTGTTCCCCAGTTGTAGAACTGCTTGTGGAGTTTGAGATAAACGAAGGTCTCGGTGGAGCTGACGCCCTCGAGACCACGGATCTGTGAATTAAGTAGGTCGATCAGCTCGTCGTCGTCCTCGCAGACAACTTCGACCAGCAGGTCGAAGGATCCGGCCGTCAGGACGACGTAGTCGACGGCCGGAATGGCGGACAGTCGGTCCGCGAGCAGTCGAGTGTCCCCGGTCGCGCGGATGCCGATCATGGCCTGGCGGAAGAAGCCCAGCTGCATCGGGTCGGTGACGGCGACGACCTGCATGACGCCGGCATCCGTCAATTTCTGCACGCGCTGTCGCACTGCGGCCTCACTCAGGCCCACCGCCTTGCCGATTTCGGCATACGAGCGTCGGCCGTCGTTCTGGAGCTGCTCGATGATCTTCTTCGAGACCTCATCCAGTGGGGCCGGCCTGCCCGCATTGCGCCCGTTTACGCTCATCCAGCGAGTATGCCAGCGGGAGTGACCTCAGGCAAGCGATTCCGCAGCAATTCACGCCAAACACAACGGAATCCTTGGAAGATTGCCTGGTTCAGGCTCGTTTCCCGCCGCTGGGATGGTCGCTGATGGGGAGGTTCCGAGGGCCATCGAACCACTCGGGAGTCCCGTGAGCGCTCGCGACCTTCGCAATGTCGTCAACGGCGGGCACCGTCGAATTCGTTCGGGACGGAGTTGATCCTCGGCTCGGCTCGGCTCGGCTCGGATCGACGTGGTGGCCGGAACGGACGTTCATCCCGCGCCGCGGTTCTCTGCTCGATTGCGGCGGCGGCGGGAGCAGTCGCCTGGTCGCGGAGATGCCGCACGGCGGATTCACGCACTCCGGCTACGGTAAAGACGTGTCGATGTACGTGCTCGAGGACTACACGCGAATCACGCGCGCCCTGTCACTTATTGACCACCGACCTGAACGGCCACTGAATCGGCGTCCGAATATTGATCGTCAACGTAACGGAAAGGCACCATTCCCGTGGGGCGCGTCGGATACGAAACCGGTCTCGGCACCGAAGCCGCCTGGACCTTCGTCGTGGGGCGCGGCTTCATCGCCGCACTGCCCGCCGGCACCCCGTCGGGCATCACCCTGACCCTGGCCGCGCTCGTGACGGCACCCCACGTCGAAGCCGAAGAGCTCGTCGCCCTGTTGCCGCTCGGTGGCGAGCACGCCGTCGAGCATTTTGCGGTGATCATTCAGCGCGCTCCCACGGACGAGGACGGCATCCCGGTCTCCGTGGTCGTTCGCGGCGAGGTCGCGGTCGACGTGTACTCGGTCGGTGGGTCGCGCCGGTTCTCGGACGTCAGCATCCGCCCCTGGCTGCTGGCCGACTTCCGGGCCGTGACCGGTTTCACGGTGGGTTCCACCGGGCGACCCGTAGCCTCCTCGCGCGCCCTCGACTCCGGCCGGCCATTCGGGCTCGGATCCGTGTTCGCGAACACGCTGTTCTGGTCGCTGGCAGAGCACAGCCAGGCCGAGGCAGCGCAGGCCGACGTAGCGCAGGCCGACGCTGCGCTGACTGACGCCGGGCTGACCGACGACTCATCTGCCGACGATGCCACGATCGTGCGCTCCGGCGCCCCGGGCCGCGCGGCGGGCGCCGACACCGTTCTCGCCGGCCCGGCCGGGACCGACACCCTGATCACCGACGTGCGGGCGCCCGGGCAGCCCGCGTCCGGGCCTGCGGCCGGCGCACGGGCCCGGGCCGCCGAGGCTCGCTTCGCGTTCCGGCTGCCGAACGGGGAGGAGATCCCGCTGGACCTTCCCTGCCGGCTCGGACGCCGACCGCGAGCGCCGCGCATCAGTGGCGACGCGCCGGTGCGGCTGATCGAGGTTGCCTCGCCCACCTCCGCCGTCTCCGGCACCCACGTGGAAATACGACAGGAGGGCGGCTCTGTCGTCGTCACCGACCTCGGTTCCACGAACGGCACCGTGGTGGCTCCGCCACGCGGGCGCAGGCAACGGCTTCATTCCGGCCAGTCGCTCGCAGTGCTGCCCGGTACGACGGTGCACTTAGGGGACGGTAATATCATCGAGATCCTCCCCGCAGCCGGCAACACGCCCGGTCAGTAATCGCACGGCAATTTCGGAAGGCACAACCGTGACCCAGATTGGTCAAGGCTCAACCGGTTCCATCGTCGTACTTCCGTCGGTGCAGAAGACCGTGACGCTGGCCTGGGCGGCGATCACCGACACCGGGCACCGCCGCCAGATCAACGAAGACAGCCTCGTCGCCGAAATTCCCGTCTTCGCGGTTGCCGACGGCATGGGCGGTCACTCCGCCGGCGACGTCGCCAGCGCCGCCGTCGTGACCCGACTGGCCGAGCTCGCCGGAACGGACCACGTCGAAGCGGAGGCGATCAACGAAGCGCTCAGCCGTTCCGTCGTCGACATGGCCTCGGGCGAGGGTGTTACCGACCTCGGCACCGGAACGACCGTGACGGGGGCCGCGCTGGCCGTCGTCTCCGGCGAGCCGCAGTGGATCGTGTTCAACATCGGCGACTCCCGGGTGTACCAGCTCACCTCCGGCGTGCTGGAGCAGGTCACCACCGACCACTCCGTGGTCCAGGAGCTTGTGGACGCGGGCCGGATCACCAGGGACGAAGCGGATGTGCACCCGCACGGCAACATCGTCACCCGCGCCGTGGGCTTCCACGAACCGCCCGTGCCCGACTATCGCATCCGCCCCCTGCAGGCCGGAATGCGGCTCCTGATCTGCTCCGACGGCCTGACCAAGGAGCTGACGGCGTACGGCATCCGTCATTTCTTGATCTCCAACCCGCGGGCGGATGACGCGGCCAGGGCTCTCCTGGAAGCCGCGCTCGACAACGGCGGCCGCGACAACGTCACGGTGATCGTGCTCGACGTGGTCGCCGTCGACGATGTCGTACCCCCAGAGTTGGGGTAGTTTTCTAGCGTCCGTCCGGCAGCGAGACACCTAAAATTAGGGGACGCCTGTCGAGTCACCCGGTCGATTTGCGCCTACTCACGCACGACCCGCACTAATGTTGACACCGGGAGGCGACATGGCACGGCGCTTACCCTCCACGCCGCCGAACCTACCGGGATTCTCCTATCTCCGTCCGCTCGGATCCGGCGGTTTCGCCGACGTGTTCCTCTACGAGCAGAACATGCCCAGGCGCCAGGTCGCCGTCAAGGTACTGCTGTCCGAGATCGTCAACGATCACGTGCGCCAGCTGTTCCAGGCCGAGGCCAACCTGATGGCCCAGCTCAGCTCGCATCCGTCGATTCTCACGGTTTTCCAGGCGAGCGTCTCCGCGGACGGTCGACCGTATCTCGTCATGGAGTACTGCTCCTCGACCCTCAGCCAGCGCTACCGTAATGAACCGCTCTCCGTGCCGGATACCCTGCGGATCGGTGTGAAGATAGCGAGCGCCGTCGAGACCGCGCACCGGTCCGGGGTGCTCCACCGGGACCTGAAGCCGTCCAACATCCTGGTCACCGCGTATGGGCACCCGGTGCTGTCGGACTTCGGGATCGCCGCAACCCTCGGCGAGGCCGAGAGGAGCGACGCCATCGGGCTCTCCATTCCGTGGTCGGCCCCTGAGGTGCTGCTCGGCGAGATCTCCGGGTCGGTCGCCTCGGAGGTGTGGTCGCTCGGCGCCACCCTCTACTCGCTCCTGGCCGGTAGGTCCCCGTTCGAGGTGGCCGGTACCGAGAACGGTTCGGCCCAGATGATGGCCCGCATCAACAAGGCCCGCGTGCCGCCGCTCGACCGCGCCGACGTGCCGGCCCGGCTCGGCGCCATCCTGAATCGCTCGATGTCGCGGCGGCCGGAACTGCGGCAGCCGAGCGTGCTGGAACTCATCCGAGAGCTTCAATCGGTGGAGGCCGAACTCGGTCTCGCGCAGACGCCTCTCGAGGTGGAGCAGGACAGCTGGGCCGTCGCTGCCCTCGCCGACCAGGAGGACCGGACCCGGATCACGGGCATCAACTCAGTCGACGCCTACGCCGGCCGCCGCCGCCGGAAGGCGTCGCCAACCGGCCTCGGCGCGCGCTCGGCGACCTCGGCACTGCTGAGTACCGGGCAGCTGACCACCGGCCCGCAGGGGGACACTGTGACCACCCGGCCCAAGAAGCGGAGGCGCACGCTCACGGTATGGGGACTCGTGTCAGCGGCGGTGATCATCGTGGGACTGGCGACCACGGCGGCGACCGTGCTGGTGACCCAGGCCGGCACCGACATCCCTCTGGTCAGTGATGTGGATGGCGCGCTCCGCTCCGGAACCATCGTGTTCAGCTGGGCCGACCCCGGGGTCCGGGACGGCGACACGTTCGTGGTGACCCTGCGCAGCGGTCAGAGCAGCATCCAGCGGGGAACGGAATTCCGGGTCGACCCACAGGGACAATCTCGGGTCTGTGCGACCGTCACGGTCAACCGGGACGGCAAGCTCGGTGCTCCGAGCGGGGAAAAATGCGTCGATACCGGCCTTCCGGGCGCGTCCGGCGGCGCCGGGTGATCCGTCGCTGGCTCACCCGCCACCGCTCGCTCTTCGCCACCGCGCTCAGCGGCACCGTGGTCGTGGCCGTCATTGCCACCGTGGCCATCGTCTCCGGTGGGTACACCGCGCAGCGCCTCGACCTCGGAGACGCGGCCGTCTGGGTGAGTAACGAGGCCCGCCAGGTCGTCGGGCGAGCCAATACGGCCGTCTTCGAACTGAACACGGTGATCAGCGCCGGAAGCACCAGCCTCGACGTGGTGCAACGGGGCGCCACCGTACTGGTGCTGGACCGTGGCAACAGCGCCCTCGACATCCTCGACCCCGCGACCGCGGAGGTGGCCGACAGCGTCGCCCTGCCGCCGGACGCTGCCTCGGTCTTCCTGGCCGGCGACCGGGCGGTGGTCACCGCGAACGGCGACGTCTGGAGCGTGGCCGCGAGCCAGCTCTCCGAGTTCGACAGCACCACTGAGCCGACGCTGGCCTTCGGTGCCGGCTCCGTGGTCAGCGTCGACGAGGCCGGCGTGCTGTTCGCCTTCACGCCGGCGACGGGGGAACTCTCCCAGGTCGACCTGCTCACCGCGGACACCATTACCAGCACGGTCACGCTCACGGCCGGCGAAACGGATGACAGCTACCAGCTGACCAGCGTCGACGGCCGGTGGGCGCTGCTCAACGCGTCGAGCCGGCGACTGTTCCAGGCGGAGGGGGTTGAAGACCTCTCCGGGAGCATCCGTTCCGGGGATGAGCCGGTCCTGTCGGAGCCGAGCGTGACGGGCGACCGCGTTCTCATCGCCCACCGTGAGGGGCTCATTGCGGTGCCCCGTGCCGGCGGCCGCCTGACCCCGCTCGTCACCGGCCGGAGCGGAGACGCCGCCGCGCCCGTCGAGGACGCCTCCTGCGCCCATGCCGCCTGGTCGGACGGCACCGTCTGGCGCGACTGCGCGGCGGACGGCGCGGACGGCGCGGAAGGCGGCACCGGAAGCGACGGCGCCACCGCCACCCTGTCCGGCTTCGCCGGGGACGCCCGGCTGGCCTTCCGGCGGAACGGAACCGGACTCGTGCTGAACGACGCCCGCAACGGCACGACCTGGGCAGTGCAGCGGGACAACGAACTGATCGACAACTGGGCCGAACTGATCGACACCGACCCCGATCAGCAGCAGGTCGAGCAGGCGGCTGACGACACCCCGCCGGAGTTCGAGAAGTCCCAGGTGCCACCCGTCGCTGTCGACGACGCTTTCGGCGGCCGGCCGGGACGCACCGTCACCCTGCCCGTGCTGCTCAACGACTTCGACCCCAACGGCGACGTGCTTGTGATCTCGGCGCTCACCCCCGTGCCCGAGTCGGCCGGGCGGCTCGAGCTCGTGGCGGACACTCAGCAGGTGCAGCTGACCCTCACGCCGGAGGCATCCGGATCACTGAGCTTCGACTACACCATCGACGACGGGCGCGGCGGGAGCGCCTCGGCCACGGTCACGGTCGCGGTGCGCTCCCCCGAGGAGAACGCCGCACCCGTGCAGGCCCGCACGACGAACACCACGGTGCGCGCCAGTGGGCGGGTGACCACGGCGGTGCTCGGCGACTGGGTCGACCCGGACGGCGACCCGTTCTATCTGGCGGCGGCGACCGCTCCCGCACCGGACCAGGTCAGCTTCACGCCGGCCGGGTCCGTCGTCTACACGGATGCCGGCGCGGGCGGGGGCGCGAAAACGGTGGGCCTCACCGTCTCCGACGGCCGTGCCGGCGGGGCCGGCGCGCTCTCGGTGATGGTGCGGCCGAGCGGCTCGGTGCCCATCGTCGCCGAGGCGTTCGTGGTGCTTGCGACCGCCGGCAGCGAGGTGACCGTGTTGCCGCTGGAGCATGTGCGCGGCGGATCGGCGCCGCTGCGTCTGAGCAGCGTGCCGGCCAAACCCGAGGTGAACATCACCGCGGACTTCGACGCCGGCACCTTCCGGTTGCAGAGCAGCGTGGTGGGGGTGCACGAGATCGAGTACGCGGTGACGGATGGCGAACTCACCGCCACCGGACGCATCCGCGTGAACGTGACGGCCGCGCCCGACGCCAGCAGCGCCCCCGTCACCGTGCCGCACACCGCCTTCATCCGTGGCCAGCAGGCCACCCTCGTGGACGTGCTCGCCACGGACTCCGATCCGGCCGGTGGGGTGCTTTTAGTGACGGGCATCACGGATGTCCCCGCCGACAGCGGGCTTCGAATCGAGATCCTCGACCAGCGCATCCTGCGCGTGACCCTGACCAAACCCCTCGAGGGCGGAACGGCCGTGTTCGGCTACCGGGTCAGCAACGGCCTCGCCGACGCCGCGGGCACGGTGACCGTGATCGAGATCCCGCCGCCGGCCCAGAAGCAGGCCCCGATCGCCGTGCCGGACTCGATCTCCGTGCGCGTCGGCGACGCCATCGACATCCCCGTGCTCGCGAACGACGAGCATCCCGAGGGTGACACCCTCACCCTGGCGCCGGAGCTCGCGACCGAACTGCCCGCCGGCGGCGGTCTGCTCTTCGTCTCGGGCCGGGTGCTGCGGTTCCTGGCGCCGGACACGGCCGGCAACGTCACCGCCGTCTACCGAGTGAACGCCCCGGACGGCCAGTTCGCGAACGCCGAGGTCAGCATCGCGGTGCGGGAAGCCGATCCCACCTCGAACAGCGCCCCCGTGCCGAAAACCGTGACGGCCCGCGTGCTCGCCGGGGACACGGTGAGCATCCCGATCCCGCTGTCCGGCATCGACCCCGACGGCGACTCCGTGCAACTGGTCGGCCAGGAGACCAGTCCGGAGAAGGGGTCGGTCACGGTCACAGGCGTGGACTCGCTCGACTACACGGCCGGGGAGTACTCGGCCGGCACGGACACGTTCAGTTACTCGGTGGTCGACGCGCTCGGGGCCCGGGCCGTCGGCACCGTGCGGGTGGGGATCAGCCCGCGCCTCGACGGCGCCCGCAACCCGGTCGCCGCTCCGGACGAGGTCGTGGTGCGCCCCGGCAGCACGGTTGCCGTGCGGGTGCTCGGCAACGACTCCGACCCCGACGGCGGCACCCTGAGCATCACCGGCGTGGAGGCGAGCGGCCAGGCCGACCCCGGCACCGCCGTCGTCGACGGCGACACCGTGGCCGTGACCTCACCCGTGACACCGGGTCGCTACGGCTTCATCTATGAAATCCAGAACGTGCGGGGCGGAACGAGTTCCACCTTCCTCACGGTCGTGGTCCGCGAGGACGCCCCGCGCTCGCGTCCGGATGCACGCGACACCCACGTGCCGCTGTCCGACGTGCTCGAGGCCCGGACCGTCGACGTCGACGTGCTGGCCAACGTCTTCTTCGCGGAAGGGCCGGCCGCCGCATTGGCTCTGACGGTGCCCGAGCGTTTCTCGGGAATCGCCGAGGTGACGCCGGCCCGGCGCATCCGGGTCACAGTGGGCCCGACCAGCCAGATCATCCCGTTCGCGGTGGCCCACCCGGAGGACGCGAGCATCGTGTCCTACGCGTTCATCTGGGTTCCCGGGACCGACGACGCCCTACCCCAGGTGCGCCGCGGTGCCCCACCGCTGACCGTGCAGAGCGAGGCGCTGCTCTCCATCGACATCAACGACTACGTCGTCGCGGTCGGCGGAAAAAAGGTGCGCCTCACCGACCGCAGCCTCGTGCGGGCGACGCATTCGGATGGGGCCGACCTGGCCCGGAACGACACCGGCCTCGCGTTCACGAGCACTGACAAATACTTCGGGCCGGCGTCCATTTCGTTCGAGGTCACCGACGGTTCGGGGCCTGAAGACCCGGATGGGCGTACGGCGACCATCGTGCTGCCCATCGAGGTCACGCCCCGCGAGAACCAGCCGCCCGGCTTCAGTGGAGCGGTGCTCGAGTTCGAGCCCGATCAGGAGAAGGTCATCGACCTGCCCCGACTCACCAGTTACCCGTACCCGAACGACCAGCCTGAGCTGGCGTACACCGTGCTCGACCCGCTCCCGACCGGTTTCAGCTACGCGCTCGACGGTCAGACGCTCACCCTGCGCGCCACGGAATCCACCCCGAAGGGCGCGCGGAGCACGATCACGATCGGCGTGCGCGACGGCGTTCAGGAGGGCCGAGCCGGCCGGATCGACCTGCGCGTGGTCGCGTCAACGCGACCCGTCGCCATCCCCGTGACGGATGCCGCGGTCGCTCCCCGCGGTCGCACGACCGTCGTCGACGTGCTCGCGAACGACGGCGCCACCAATCCGTTCCCGTCCGTGCCGCTGCGCGTGCTCGCGGTGCGCGGCCTGGACGGCGGCGCCGTTCCGGCCGGGGTGAGCATCACGCCCAGCACGGACCGAAGTCGGCTGTCGGTCCGGGTGGCCTCGGACGCCGCGCCGACCGACCTGACCCTGCAGTACCAGGTGGCCGACGCGACGAACGACCCTGCCCGCTACGCCTGGGGCACCGTGCGCATCTCGGTGCAGGACAAACCCGATCCGGTGTCCAGCCTGCGCGTCACCGGCTTCTTCGATCGGGGCCTGTCCCTCTCGTTCAACGCCGGGGCCTTCAACAACTCGGCGATCACGGGGTATCAGATTTCTCTCCTCGACGCCGCGTCGGGGGCCGTGCTGTCCACCTCACTCTGCTCAGCGACGTCCTGCCAGGTCGCAACGCCCGGCAACGGCCAGGGCAATGCTCTGCGAGTGTCGGTCGCCGCGCAGAATGGGATCGGGCTGTCCGAGGCGACCGTGCTGTCCGATCGGGTCTGGTCCGACTCGGTGCCGACCGCGCCGACCGGCCTGGTTGCGGAGCCGCTCGACGGCGGGCTGCGCCTGCGCTGGAACATCGTTGCCCCGGTGGGCGGCGGGACGGCGATTCGCGGCTACGTGGTGACCCGGAACGGCGCCGTCCAGGAGGAGGTCAGCGCTTCCGGATCGAGTTGCGCGGCGGGAACCTGCTCCGTCGACGTGATGGGCCTCGTCAACGGCGTGAACACCCCCTTCACGGTCAGCGCCCGCAACGACGCCTACCCGGCTCTGGCCGGTTGGAACAGCGCGGCCGGGAGCGCGACGCCGTTCGGCCCGGCCCGCGCCGGCGCGATCACGGCCAGCGCGGCCGACTCCGCCGGAGCGGTGACCGTGACGTGGGACGGGTTCGACGGCCGCGGCGCCCTCATCGGCGGCTACTTCGTGCAGCGGCTGCGCGAAGATCAGGTTCCCACGGGTGCGCAGGCGTGCACGGTGTCCGCGTCGGGGGAGCTTCGGCCACCGACAGAGGGCGGCATCGTCGCCCAGCAGAGGACGCTCGGCGGCGACGCGACCAGCACCGTGTTCGACAGCCTCCTCGCGGACAACGGCCGCTACTACTTCGCCGTCTGGGGGTACAACAAGGCCGGCTGCGCCCCGACGGCGGTGGCGAGCGTACTCGTGCGCCCGGCGCCCGGACCGGTCACCGATGTGCAGAGCACCATGGCGGCGCGGGGCGATGCCTGGGATCTGCGCGTCGACGGGATCAACCCGAGTTCGGGCATCCGGGACTACCGGCTGCGCGCGGTCGACGGCTCCGGCGGGGTCGTTCCGAGATCCGAGGTCGTCTTCGGCGGGGCCGGCTGGCCGCGCGAGCTTCTGGGTCTCCCGTTCGGTGAGATCGTGCGTTATCAGGTTTCGGCCTGTACCGACTGGGGCTCGTGCGGGCCGTGGTCGGGCACGCTGACCGCGCTCGAGGCCTCCGTCAGCTTCACCGTGACCGGGCTTGCCTACGACCCGGCCACCGGAGTCATCAGCTGGACCAACGGGCCTCAGAACAACGGCCTTCCCGCCGCCTACAGCTGCTCGGTGCCCGGCGACGCCACGGTGACCCCGCGGGATGCCGACTCCCCGAACACCTGCAGGTTCGGCACCGACGCGCCGCCCCCGCCGGCCGGCGCCGTGCTTCTGGCGGTGACCGTGAATAATCAGACCTATACCTATGCGCCGTGAACCAACGAAAGTGATCACCCCATGACGATGACCGCGGAGCAGGCGACCCAGTTCGCCGACGTTTTCGACCGACTGGTGATCGGGGTCGAGCAGGTGCTGCTGGGCAAGCACCACGTCATCCGGATGTCGTTCACCGCGCTTCTCAGCGGCGGACACCTGCTGCTCGAAGATGTGCCCGGTACCGGCAAGACCTCGCTGGCGCGCGCCATCGCACAGAGCGTGCGCGGTACCAGCAACCGGGTGCAGTTCACCCCCGACCTGCTGCCGGGTGACATCACCGGGGTGAGCATTTACGACCAGCGCAGCGGGGCGTTCGAATTCCACCGCGGGCCGGTCTTCGCCAACATCGTGCTGGCCGACGAGATCAACCGGGCCAGCCCGAAGACCCAGGCCGCGTTGCTCGAGGTGATGGAGGAGGGTCAGATCACCGCCGACGGCGTCACCCACCCGGTGGCGGCCCCGTTCATGGTGATCGCCACCCAGAACCCGATCGAGCAGGCCGGCACATACCGGCTACCCGAGGCGCAGTTGGACCGATTCATCATGAAGGCCTCCATCGGCTACCCGGACCACGCCTCGACCATTCGCATCCTCGAAGGTGCCGGGCAGCGCGCGCACGAGGCGACCGTGCCCCCGGTGGTGTCCGCGGCGACCGTCGTCGAACTCGCCGCCCTGGCCCGCACCGTCTACGTCGACGCCACCATCAACGACTACGTGGCGCGACTGATCGACGGCACCCGCACGAGCTCCGAGGTGCGGCTGGGCGTCAGCGTGCGCGGGGCGCTCGCGCTGATCCGCACCGCGAAGACGCTCGCCGCCGCGAACGGCCGCCACTACGTGGTGCCCGACGACATCAAGGAGCTGGCTGACGCCGTGCTCGCGCACCGGCTCGTGCTCGACCCCGAGTCCGAATTCGACGGCGTCACCGCCTCCAGTGTGATCGCCCGGGTACTGATCGAGACTCCGCCGCCCAGCGACAGGCAGGCTGCGTGACGCAGATCGCGCCGGGTCCGGGCGCAGGCACAGCTACCGTGCCTGCGCTGCTCGTGCCCGCGCCGTCCGCTGCTCTGCCGGTCAAAGTCTCCGGTGACGGTCGGCTGGCCGACTTCGTCGCGGCGGGAGTCCGGTTCGGGCGGGAATGCGGCGCTCGTGTCGCCGGCACCCTGCGTGCCGTCTTGTCCGTGGTCACCCCGCTCGGCTGGGCCGTCCTGGCGGTCGTGGGGGTCTCGTTCCTGTTCGGCTATGCGCTGGGCTGGACCGAGCTGATCGTGGTCGGCTGGACCGGGCTCGTGCTCCTGGTGGCGGCATCCTGTTTCCTGATCGGTCGGAACGCGTTCGAGATCCACCTGCACCTGACCGTGGATCGGGTGGTCGTGGGGGAGCGGGTGCCCGGCCAGGTGAGCGTGCGGAACCCGACCCGCCGGAGGCTGCCGGGCGTGGGCGTCGAGGTGCCGGTCGGCTCCGGGCTGGCCGAATTCTCGATGCCGAGCCTCGCCCGCGGCGAGGACTTCTCGGACGTCTTCATCGTGCCGACCCGCAGACGCGGCGTGATCCCGATCGGTCCGGTGCGGACGGCGCGCGCCGACCCGATCGGGCTGCTGCGCCGGGAGATCGTCTGGGCCGAACAGGTCTCGCTGTTCGTGCACCCGCGTACGGTCTCGATCCCGAGCATGAGCACGGGCTTCATCCGTGACCTTGAGGGCAATCCCACCCGCGACCTGACCAACAGCGACGTCTCGTTCCACGCGCTGCGCGAATACGTGCCTGGCGATGAGCGGCGCACCATCCACTGGAAGAGCACCGCGAAGACCGGCCGCTATATGGTGCGCCAGTTCGAGGAATCCCGCCGCAGCCACCTCATGGTCGCTCTCAGCCTGGCGGAGTCCGACTATGCCGGCGAGGACGAATTCGAGATGGCCGTCAGCGTCGCCGGCAGCCTGGGGGTGCGGGCCATCCGCGACGCGCGCACGGTCTCCGTTGTCGCCAGTGCGGTGCCGCCGGACTCCAGCCGACAACGGATGCCGGGACTCCGTCCGCTGAGCACCCTCACCCGCACCCGGCTGCTCGACGATCTGAGCGGCGTGGAGCGCTCCCTGGCCGCCCTGCCGGTCGGCGAGCTGGCCAGGGCCGCAGCGGACACCGTGGCCGGCATCTCGGTGGCCTTCCTGGTGTGCGGGTCGGCCACCACCCTCACCCAGGTGCGCACGGCCGCCAGCCGTTTCCCGGCCGGTGTCGACGTGGTCGCCGTGATCTGCGCCCCGGAGACCGTCCCCAGCCTCCGCCGCGTGGCCGAGCTGAGTGTGCTCACCATCGGCTACCTCGACGACCTCCAGCACAGTCTCGCCCGAACGAAGGCGGCATGAGCGCACGGGGGGTGAGGAGGGGCGGCGCGCGCCGAGACGGGATGGCGGTCCGCAGCATCCGCCTGGACTGGCGCTTCATCGTCGGCAACACCGTCGGGCTGCTCCTGGCGACCCTGATCGCGAGCGCCTCGCTCTGGCCGGTTTATCAGAGCCGCGAGTTCATCGTGTTGGTCGGCGTCACCTTCGGGCTGGGTACCGTCGTCGCCATACTGGGGGCGCTGTTCCGCTGGGGCACCTGGCTGGTGGCGCTTTCCACCGTGGGGGTCTACCTTCTCGCCGGGGTGCCACTGGCCGTTCCCGGTCGGGCGGTGCGCGGCATCCTGCCCACCCCGGACGGCCTGCTCGACCTGCTCGCCGCGACCGCGCTGAGCTGGAAACAGCTCGTCACCATCGTGCTTCCGGTCGGTTCCTATCAGGCGCTGCTCGTGCCAGCCTTCATCCTGGTGCTACTCAGCACCGTGATCGGGCTGTCGGTCGCCCTCCGCGCCCCGGTCGGCGAGCTCGGCACACTGGCCCCCGCCACCCTGTTCGTCAGCGGCATCGTGCTGGGGCCGACGGTCGCGACCATGCCGATCGGAACCGGTCTCGGCCTCTTCGTCGTGCTCCTGCTCTGGCTGCTCTGGTTTCGCTGGATGCGCCGCCGTTCCGGCGTGCGGCTCGCCCTGCAGCAATCCCGCCGCAGCACGGCGTCGTCGTCCGACCGGCGGCTCGCGGCGGCCCGCGGGCTGGTCAGCGCCGCCGTGATCGTGGCGGTGGCGATCGCCGCCGGAACCGGGGCCGCGGTCGTGCTGCCGGTCGACGTGCCGCGCGACGTGCTGCGCGCTCGGGTGCAGCAGCCGTTCGACCCTCGGGCCTACCCGAGCCCGCTGAGCGAGTTCCGCGGTTACCTGCAGGCCGGGCGGGCGGATGCGGTGCTCCTCGAGGTGACCGGCCTCCCGAGCGGCGGCCGCCTCCGCCTGGCCACCCTGGACAGCTACGACGGGATCGTCTACTCGGTCGGCAGCGACCAGGTCAGCAGCGCGTCCGGCTCCTTCACCCGGTTGCCGGACCGTCTCGACCAGTCCCTGGTCGACGGCGACCCGGCCACCCTCATGGTGACCGTCGAGGGCTACACCGGCGTCTGGGTGCCCGGCGCCGGCCAGCTCGAACGCATCACGTTCACCGGCCCCACCCGGATCCTGCGCTCCGACTCCTTCTACTACAACGACAACAGCGGCACGGCCGCGGTGCTCACCGGGCTGGTCCGGGGCGATAATTACCGGAGCGTGGGCGTCATCCCGCGGTCACCGGACAGCCTGGCCGACCTGCGCCCCGGCAGCGCCGTGCTGCCTGCGCCCGCCGTTCTGCCGGACGAGGTCGATCAGGCGCTCGCCCGCTACGTGCAAGCCGGCGACCCGCCCGGTGTGCAGCTGCAGGCCATGCTCGACGGCCTGAAAACGGATGGTTACATCAGCCACGGTATCCTCCCGGACGAACCGGCGAGCCGGTCCGGGCACGGCGCCGACCGCATCAGCGAGCTGTTCACCGACCAGCCCATGCTCGGCGACGCCGAGCAGTACGCCGTGGCCGCGGCCCTGATGGCGCGCCGGCTCGGCTTCCCGGCCCGGGTCGTCATCGGCTTCGTGCCGCAGGCGGCCGCCGAGGCCGAGGCGGTCCCCGTCGTCGGTTCCGACATCTCGGCGTGGATTGAGGTTTCCTCCACCGAGGGCTGGGCCACGATCGATCCGAATCCGGCCGTGCGGGACATCCCGGCTCGGGCCCCCGATGACCCGTCGGTGGTTTCCCGGCCACAGTCGGTTGTGCCCCCGGCCCTCCCCGACCCGGTGGAACTGCGCGAGCCAGCCCCGCCGGAGAGCACCAGCAACGACCCGCCGGAACCGCCCAACCCGCTGCTGGTCTTCCTGCTCGCCGCGGCGACCGTCGCCGCCTGGACACTCCTCGGTCTCGGCGTGCTGATCTCACCCCTCCTGCTGATCGCCCTGGCCAAGGCACGCAGGCGTTACCTGCGCCGCACCCGGTCCACACCGCTCGACCGGATTCGGGGCGGCTGGCGAGAATTCGCCGACGCCGCCGTGGACCACGGCATCGATGTTCCGGTGGGGGCGACCCGCACGGAACTGGCCGCGCTGGTGCCGGGAGCGGAACCTCTGACTCTGGCGGTCGCCGTTGACCGTGCCGTGTTCTCCCCGGAACGGCCGGGCAATGCCGCCGCCGAGGACGTGTGGACCGCGGTCACCGACCTGCGCCGCTCGCTCAACGCGGGGAGCAGGCGCACCGACCGGCTTCGGGCCCTCGTGTCGTTGCGTTCGCTGGGTCGGTACGCTGGAGGGGCATCCGTTCACCGAACAGCCCCGCGCGGGAGCGGCCCTGCACCGGGAGGAGCCCACCCATGAACTGTCTGATCTGCGGTGCGCAGCTTCCCGTCGGCGCCATGTTCTGCGGCGAATGCGGCAGCTCGAGCACAGCCACCCCGCTAACCCGGAAGCGACCGGACCCTCGGCCCAGCGACACAACGGTCATCCTGCCGCTCCGTCGGCGCTCCGTGATCTCGGTGCCGGTCGTGTCGGTGCCGGTCGTGTCGGTGCCGGTCGTGGTGCCGGTCGTGTCCGCCCCGGTCGAGTTCCCGGTTGTCTCGGCTCCGGTTGACGTCCCGGCTGATATTCCAGTCGTCGCCGTTCCGGTGGAGGCTTCCGCCCCCGTGCCGCTCCAGGCTCCGGAACCCGCCGCCGTGCCGCTCCAGGCTCCGGAACCCGCCGCCGCCCCATCCGCGTCCCTGTTCGTGCTCCAGTTCAGCACGGGGGAGACGATCTCGGCCCTCGGCACCGGCCTGATCGGACGCCGGCCGCTGCCCCAGCCGACCGAACGCGTCGACATCCTGGTGCAGATCAACGACCTCGGCCGTTCGGTGTCGAAGAGCCACCTCGAGTTCGGCCAGCACGACGGCGAGTTCTGGGTCAGTGACCGGTTCTCGGGCAATGGCACCATCATCCGTCGCCCGGATGCGGTGGCGGTGCGCTGCGAACCCGGCCGGCGCTACCTGGTGCCGCGTGGTTCCCGGATCGAGATCGCGGACCAGTTCTTCATCCTCAACTAGTCCCTCACCAACTGACCCTTCCCGGCCAGATCAGTGCGCCCAATGACCGTGGGCGCTGAAGGTCCGCGGATTGGGGTGTTCCAAGGCGGTTATGCCCGGTGCCGGTGCCGGTGCCGGTGCCGCACCGAGCCGCCGCCGCTGCGGACGCAGTCGACCCGAACGAATTCGACCCCAACGAATTCGACCCCAACGAATTCGACCCCAACGAATTCGACGGAGATTTCGCCCAAACAACGGAAATACTCCGCAGAAGCAGTTCAGACGAAATTATCCGTCGAATTGGTTCGACGCTGTGAGCGACGCAACCGATCGATCCGGACTCACTGCGCCGGCTCCTCCCCAACCCTACCGGCCGTCATCCCGGTACGGATGCCGGCGCGTGCGGTTGTGCCTGCCCCCGGAGTGATGGGCTGACGCGGTGATCCGAGCCGATGTCCCGCTGACCCTCCCCACCCGTCCGGCCGACCTGCCGCCGCCTGGCTTCCCGCTGATCGCGAGCGTGGCGCCGCTGGCCGCGGCCGGGGCGATCTGGCTGATCACGGGCTCGGCCCTCGTGCTGATCTTCGCGGTACTCGGCCCGGTCATCGCCGTGGCCGGCATGCTCGACGCGCGGCGCACGGGCCGCCGCGTCCGGCGCACCAACGCCCTCGACCAGGAGCGGGCACTGGCGACACTGCGGGCCGAGGTGGCCCTGCGCCACGAGGAGCTGCTTCGCGCGCACTGGCGGCGCACGCCCTCGGCCAACAGCATCGTCGCCGCCCCGCACGCCGCCATCCGTTGGACCGATTCGGGAGCAGACGTGAGCCTGGGCTCCGGTGCGGTGCCCAGCGGGCTACGCCTCGACGGTGGTGCCGCTCCCGACGAGCATCGCGACGTGCGCGACTGGGCGGCCACGCTCACCGAGGCACCGATCGATGCCGATGCCGGCGGTGGTATCGGCATCGTCGGACCGCTGTCGCTCGGGCAGGCGCTGGCCCGCGGCCTGTTGGTGCAGCTGGCCTGCTCCCTGGCCCCAGACCAGGTCGGACTCACCGTGCCTGATCGCGGTTGGGAATGGACGGTCGCCCTCCCGCACGACACCGGGCCGTCCTGCGCCCGCCGCCTCGTGATCTGCCAGGCGCCGTCGGGCGGGGCGGCGTCGGGCGGGACGCCGTCGGGCGGGGCACCGTCGGGCGGGGCACCCTGGGGGCCACCCCCGGTGTCGGGGTTGGTCGTCGCCCTGGCCGGCACTCTCGCCGAATTGCCGTGGGGCTGCGACACCATCGTGCGGGTGCAGGGTCCCGGCCGGGCCGAGGTGCTGCGCTCCAGCGTGCACGCCTGGGGGAGTGGCTTCCGGCCCGAGCTGATCACCGTCGAACAGGCGATCGTGGTCGCCCGCGTGCTACGAGCCCGGGCCGCGGCGGCTGGACTGGTCCAGAATGCGCGGCGAGTCCCCGCATCCGTTGCCCTTGGCGAGCTCTCCGGCTTCCAGCCCGGGTATCGGGCACCGCATGGGCAGACCCAATCGCGGAACCTCCGCTGCGTCATCGGGGTGGGAGAAGCGGGGGAGGTGTCGCTCGACCTGGTCGGGGCAGGGCCGCACGCAGTCGTCGGCGGCACGACCGGCAGCGGCAAGAGCGAACTGCTGGTGACCTGGGTGGCGGCGATGGCTGCGGTGGCCGGCCCCGACGAAGTGACGTTCCTGCTGGTTGATTTCAAGGGTGGGGCCGCGTTCGGCCCGCTCTGCGCCCTTCCCCACTGCGTGGGTCTGATCACCGACCTGGACGTGCACCAGGCCGCCCGGGCGCTGACCAGCCTGGCCGCCGAGCTGCGGTATCGCGAACGCGTACTCGGGCGTGCCGGCGCGCGTGACATCGTGGACCTGCGGATGCAGGATGCCGGCGGGGTGCTTCCGCGGCTCGTGATCGTGGTTGACGAATTCGCGACCATGCTCACCGCATTCCCCGACCTGCACGCTCTGTTCGTCGACATAGCCGCGCGGGGCCGGTCGCTGGGCGTGCACCTGATCCTCTGCACCCAGCGGCCCACCGGTGTGGTGCGTGACGCCCTGCTCGCCAACTGCACGCTTCGGGTGTCGCTGCGGGTGAACAACCGCGCCGACAGCGTGGCGGTGCTGGGCACGGATGCCGCAGCGGCCCTCGGCGCGGACCAAGCCGGCCGCTGCCTGATCGCCGCGGACGCCTCGGGGCCCGTGCTCTGCCAGGTGGCGACGACCTCGCCGCGCGAGATCCGCTCCCTCGCAGCGGCGGACGCCGAGGCGCCGAACCCTCGGCGCCCCTGGCTCGACCTGCTACCTCAGACGGTGAGCCGCGAGGACCTCCTCGCCCTCGTCGCGGGCGGAACGGCGGTCGACAAGAGCGCGTTCGGCGGCGCCGCGGTGGCGGCCGGGCACGACCGTGCTGCTTCCGACGCTCGTGCCGCGCCCGGTGGTCTGCTGGGCTTGCTCGACGAGCCGGAACTGCAGCGTTACCGGGTGGCCCGCTACGAGCCGATCGCCGAGGGCAGCCTGCTCGTGCTCGGCGGTCCCCGCTCGGGTAAGTCAACGGCGCTGGCGTCGGTCGCGGCGGGGTTTGCGACCGTTGGCGATGCCGTGCTGCTCGGGGCGGACGTCGAGGCGGTGTGGGACTGCCTCGTCAAGGCGCGCCGATGCCTCGACGCCGGCGGGAGTCCGGCTGCCCGGCTGCTGCTACTCGACGACTTCGATAGCGTGCACGCCCGCTGGGACCAGGAGCACCGTTCGGCGGCCCTCGAACTGCTCGCCGGGCTGATCCGCGACGGCGCGGAGGGCGGCCTGCGGATCGTCATCGCCGCGCAAAGGCTCACCGGCTCGCTGCAGTCCCTGCCTGCCCTGTGCCAGAGACGGTTGGTGTTGCGCCTGTCCGATGTCGCCGAGCACGTCGCGGCCGGAGGAGTGGCTGCCCTGTTCGACGACCGCCTTCCGCCCGGCGGCGGGAGCTGGCAGGACCATCGCATCCAGCTCCTCGCGCCGGAGCAGAGCGGTGCAATCCCGGATGTCGCGGCGCAACGGGACATCGAGCCACTCGCGGATGCCGCCGCGCTCCTGGGGCGGCCCGGGCAGACCCTTCTCGTCGTGTCGGGCTCGCCGTCCCGCTCGGCCGCAGTGCTGGGAACGGTTCCCGGGGCGCGGGTCGTCGACCTCGCCGCGGTGTCCCACGACGAGTTGGCGGAGGCCGCGCAGGCAGGCCCGCCGCTCCGGCTGAGCGGGTCACAATCAGGCACCGCCTTCGTCGGCGACGTGGACGCGTGGCAGGCGCAGTGGTCCCTGCTGGGTGCCCTGCGCCCGCACGCGGACCTGGTCTTCGACGGCTGCAGCCTGGCCGACTACCGGGCCATCAGCCGACGCCGGGACCTGCCTCCGCCGTTGGCACCCAACCAAGGTCGGGTGTGGGTATTGCGCCCGGACGGCGCCGTGCACCGGGCCACGCTGCGGGCCCCCGTCGTGTAGCCGCCGGTCGTGTAGCCGCCGGCCGCGAAGCCCCGCAGCACGGTCCCGCAGCACGGTCCCGCAGCACAGTTCCGCGGTGTCGGCCCCGCCGTGGATCAGGCCAGCGCGTCCACCAGACCGCGGAGCGGCAGCGAGTGCGCACTCGCGACCGGGCCGCTGGTGATGAGGCCGCCGACCGTGGATAGGCCGAGGGCGAGCGCGGCATCCGTGCGGAGCGCGTCCTTCCAGCCTCGGTTCGCGATCAGCCGAACATAGGGAAGCGTGGCGTTGGTGAGCGCATAGGTGGAGGTGCTCGGCACGGCCCCGGGCATGTTCGCCACGCAGTAGAACAGGGACTGATGCACGGTGAACGTCGGATCGGCGTGCGTCGTCGGGTGGGAGTCGGCGAAGCATCCGCCCTGATCCACAGCGATGTCCACGAGCACGCTGCCCGGCTTCATCCGGGACACGAGCTCGTTGCTGACCAGCTTGGGGGCCCGCGCCCCGGGGATCAGGACCGATCCGATCACCAGGTCGGACAACACCAACGCCCGGTCGATCTCGTAGCTGTTCGAGGCGATGGTCTGCACCCGCCCGTAGTACAGCGCGTCGATTTCGCGCAGGCGGAACAGGTTGGTGTCGAGTACGGTCACCTGGGCGCCGAGCCCGAGGGCGACCTGCATGGCTGCCGTGCCGGCCACGCCGCCGCCGAGCACGGTGACCCGAGCCGGATGCGTTCCGGGCACTCCGGGCACGAGCAGGCCCGGTCCGCCGTTGGGCTTGAGCATCGCGTTGGCGCCGACGATGGGTGCCAGGCGGCCCGCGACCTCGCTCATCGGCGCGAGCAGCGGCAGCGCCCGCGTCGGCAGCTGCACCGTCTCGTAGGCGATCGAGGTGACACCGCCCTCCAGCAGCGCACGGGTCAGGGCGGGTTCCGCGGCCAGGTGCAGGTAGGTGAACAGCAGCAGATCGGGGCGAAAATAACCGTACTCGCTCGCCACGGGCTCCTTCACCTTGAGCAGCAGGTCGGCGGCTGCCCAGGTTGACGCGGCATCCGGCATGATCGTCGCGCCCGCCGCCGCATAGCTCTCGTCGCTGAGCCCGGAGCCGAGCCCGGCCCCCGTTTCGATCAACACGTCGTGCCCGTGCGCCACGAGGTCGTGTACGCCGGCCGGGGTGATCGCAACCCGGAACTCGTTGTTCTTGATTTCTGCCGGAACTGCGACCTTCATGGCGCTCCCTTGTCTAACGAATTCGACGGAGATGTTGATGCACAGCCCGTTTTAGAGGCCAAAAACGGCCCTTATGGTGAAAATCTCCGTCGAAGTGGTTCAAACCCACAGCGGTGGACCTCCGGGCGGTGGACCACTCTGTCCTGAGCGAAATCCTACCGCCGCCGAACAGCTCATTTCGAATGAGAGTGTCGCCATAGAGTGCTGATTTCGTGCGTGATCGCACTAAAAATTAACGATTTGGTCACTCTTGGGTGCGCTGGGGGCGCTCCTGTGCAAGTATCTAGCAACTCGCAATGAAAGCTGTGAGAGCTCATCCGCTGAGAAGTGCAAGGAGACCCGACCATGAAGCCCAGGCCGTTGCCCGCAGATCCCATGATCGCTCAGCTGGTCCGTCAGGCCCGGGCGACCACGATGGGGCGCCGCGCTCTGCTCGCCGGAGCCGGTGGCGGGGCCGCAGCCCTGGCGCTCGCCGCATGCTCGACCGGAGGGGCCACGAAGCCCACCGCCGCCCCCGACGAGTCCGACAGCAGCAAGCTCGTGCGCTGGGACAACTGGGCGCTCTACATCGACGTCGATGACGCCGGCGATTACCCCACACTGGATGCGTTCACGGCCGAAACCGGCATCAAGGTCGAGTACACCGAGGCCGTCGACGACAACAACACGTACTACGGCAAGGTCAAGGACCAGCTCGCCCTCGGCCAGGACATCGGCGCCGACACCGTCTGCCTGACCGACTGGATGGTCGGCCGTTGGATCCGGTTCGGCTACACCCAGGAACTCGACCAGGCCAACATCCCCAACCTGAAAAACCTGCTCCCGTCCCTGAAAGACGTCGGCTTCGACCCCGGCCGCAAAATGAGCGTGCCGTGGCAGGGCGGGTTCGCCGGCATCTGCTGGAACAAGGAGAAACTTCCGAACGGCATCGCGTCGGTCGAGGACCTGTGGAGCTCCGACCTCAAGGGCCGGGTCGGCGTCCTGTCCGAGATGCGCGACACCATGGGACTGATCATGCTCGACATGGGTGTCGACATCGCGGGCGACTGGGGCGACGACGAGTTCTTCGCCGCGATCGACGTGCTGGAGAAACAGGTCGGCGACGGCCAGGTTCGCAACATCAAGGGCAATGCGTACAAGGAAGACCTCATCAACGAGGACACCCTCGCCGCCATCGTCTGGTCCGGCGACATCGTGCAGCTCAACGCCGAGAACGGGGACAAATGGGAGTTTGTGGTCCCCGACAAGGGCGGCACCCTCTGGAACGACAACTTCCTGGTGCCGATCGGCTCCACGCACAAGAAGAATGTCGAGAAACTCATCGACTACTACTACGACCCGGCCGTTGCCGCCGAGGTCGCCGCCTACGTGAACTACATCACCCCCGTTGCCGGCGCCAAGGAAGCCGCGATGGCGATCGACCCCGAGCTCGCGAACAACCAGCTGATCTTCCCGGACGATACGACCCTGGCCAAGGCTCGCGTCTTCCGCACCCTGACCGGCGCGGAGGAGCAGAAGTACGACGCCGCCTTCCAGGGCATCCTGCTGGGCTCGTAGGGATGGCCAACGGAGAATTCGCCAGCGCGGGGGCCGACCTGGAGCTGGTGGGCATCCAGAAGAGGTTCCCAGGCTTCACCGCCATCGAGCACCTCGACCTGAAGATCCCCGCGGGGTCGTTCTTCGCGCTGCTCGGCCCGTCCGGCTGCGGCAAGACCACGACCCTGCGCTTGGTGGCCGGCCTCGAGGAACCGACGGCCGGGCGCATCCTGATCGGGGGCACGGATGTGACGAACCAGAAATCCTTCCAGCGTCCGGTCAACACGGTGTTCCAGAGTTATGCCCTCTTCCCGCACATGACGGTGCTGGAGAACGTCGCCTTCGGGCTGCGTCGCCGGCGGATCGACGACCCGGTCGCCAAGGCCCACGAGGCGCTCCGCCTGGTGGAACTGGACCACCTCGCCGCCCGCCGCCCGCAACAGCTCTCCGGCGGACAGCAGCAGCGCGTGGCCCTCGCCCGCGCGATCGTCAACCGGCCGGCCCTGCTGTTGCTCGACGAGCCCCTCGGCGCGCTCGACCTGAAGCTGCGGCGCCAGATGCAGCTCGAGCTGAAGACCATCCAGGAGGAAGTCGGCCTCACGTTTCTGCACGTCACCCACGACCAGGAGGAGGCCATGACCATGGCCGATACCGTCGCGGTCATGAACAAGGGCCGGATCGAACAGATGGGCGCCCCCGAGGAACTCTACGAGCTGCCGCGCACGGCGTTCGTCGCCAACTTCCTCGGCCAGTCGAACCTGTTCACCGGCCCCGTGGTCGGTAGCACGAGCGAGGCCATCTCCGTGGCCGTGGCCGGCCAGAAAGTCGTGGTTCCGGCGGCGCGCGCGCACCGGCACACCGGCGAGGTCACCATCGGCGTCCGCCCGGAGAAGCTGACCCTGCACGTGACCGAACCCGTCGCCGACGTCGCTCGTAACCTGATGGGTCCCGGCCGGGTGATCGACGTCTCGTTCAGCGGGGTCAGCACCCAGTACCTGGTCGAGGTCGCCGGAGTCGGCACCCTCATCGTCTTCGCGCAGAACATGGCATTCGGCCCCGTCGCCCATGAGGGGTCCGAGGTCTGGCTGGACTGGAACATCGAACACGGCTTCGGGCTTGAAGACGACGCCTCGGCGGAACCCCGTTTCGAGGCGGACGACACCACCCGGAGCATCGCGACCCAGAAACGCTCCTCCCTGCTCACGGAGCTTGAGGGAGCCTAGGGTGGCGTTCGCGGCATTCTCCACCAGCACCACCGCGCCCGAACCGGCGCCGCGCCGGAAGAGCCCGGTCGCGCTGCTCCTGCTGTTGCCGGGCATCCTCTACCTGGTGCTGTTCTTTCTGGCCCCCCTCGTCTCGCTGCTGCTGACGTCGTTCCAGGCCCCCTCGGAATTCGGCGACGTCGGCCAGTACTCCTACGCCTTCCGCTGGGAGAACTACGTCGACGTGATCACGGCCTACTGGCCGCACATCATGCGCTCCTTCGGCTACGCGCTGATCGCCACGCTGCTCGCCCTGGTGTTCAGCTACCCGCTGGCGTACTTCATCGGCGTGAAGGCGCGGCCCTGGCCGTTGCTGCAGAGCCTCATGCTGGTGCTGGTGATCGCCCCGTTCTTCATCAGCTTCCTGCTGCGCACCCTGGCCTGGAAGCAGCTCCTGTCCGACGAGTCGTTCGTGATCACCTCACTCAAGGCTCTGTCGTTGCTGGCACCGGATGCCCATTTCACGGGCACTGCTTTCGCCGTCATCTTCGGGCTCACCTACAACTTCATCCCGTTCATGACCCTGCCGCTCTACACGACGCTCGAACGGCTCGACCTGCGCTACCTCGAGGCCGGCAGCGACCTCTACGCGCATCCGTTCGACGTGTTCCGCAAGATCACGATCCCGTTGTCGATGCCCGGCATCGTGGCCGGAACCCTGCTGACCTTCATCCCGGCGGCCGGCGACTACATCAACGCGAGCCGGGACTTCCTCGGCGGGCCGGACACCCAGATGATCGGTAACGTGATCGAGGCCAACTTCCTGGTGCTGCAGAATTATCCGGCGGCGGCCGCGCTGTCGATCATCCTGATGTCGGTGATCCTGGTGATCGTGAGCGTCTACGTCAAACGGTCGGGCACGGAGGAGCTGCTGTGAAAATCTCCCTGGGCAAGTGGTTGCTGCCGCTCTACACGGTGTTGGCGCTGATCTTCCTGATGGTGCCGATCGTCTACACGTTCGTGTTCTCGTTCAACGACTCGCTCAAGTCCAACATCACCTGGCGCGGGTTCACCTTCGACAAGTGGCTCAACGTGTGCCAAGTGCAGAACGGCGCCGTCTGCGAGGCGTTCGGCAACAGCATCCTGATCGGCGTGGTGGCCACGGTGGCCGCGACCACGCTCGGCACCATGATCGCGATCGCCCTCGTGCGGTACCGGTTCCGGTACCGGTCGCAGACGAGCCTGCTCCTGTTCCTGCCGATGGCCACGCCGGAAGTCGTGCTCGGCGCCGGCCTGGCCGCGCAGTTCCTGTCGCTCGGCGTGCCGAAGAACATGTCCACGATCATCCTGGCGCACACCATGTTCTGCATCAGCTTCGTGGTGGTGACGGTCAAGGCGCGAGTCGCGAGCCTCGACCCCGCGCTCGAGGAGGCCGGCCGGGACCTCTACGGCTCGGCAACCCAGGTGTTCGCGCGGATCACCTTCCCGCTCCTGCTGCCCGGCATCCTGGCGGCCGCGCTGCTCTCCTTCGCGCTGAGCTTCGACGACTTCATCATCACCAACTTCAACTCCGGCGCCGTCACCACGTTCCCCAAGTACATCTACGTATCCGCCGCCCGGGGAATCCCGGCCGAGGCGAACGTGATCGCGTCGGCGGTGTTCATCTTCGCCCTGGTGATCGTGGTCACCGCGCAGGTATCCCGGGCGGCCAAGGAGAAACGGCTGGCAAAGCAGGGCTGACTCCCGGCCCGCGCCCTACACGTAGCTGGCGCGGATCTCCCCGACCGGGAGCCCGCCGCCCAGCACCGCCAGGTTCAGCTCGGGCAGGATGGCCTCGACGTCGCTGTGTGCGATGGCACCGGAATCCGCGAGAAGACGCAGGGCCACGATGGCGGTTGCCCGCAGGCTGCCGTCGAGAATCTTGAGGGCGACCGTCGTGCCGTTGGCGGCGGAGGCGACGCAGATGCCCTCCGCGCCGGTCTTCACGAACAGTCCGAGGCGGTCGATCACGACCGTGTCGGGCATGCCGGGTCCGGCGATGACCCAGCCGTTCTGCCGTACTGCCTCGCCCAGGAAGCCGGCCTCGCGGTAGATCGCGAAGGGCGAATTTGACTTGGATGTGGCGATGCGGGCGATGCCGCGTGCCAGAGCGGTGAGAGACAGCGCGTGAACCGGCGCGCCGCATCCGTCGATGCCCGACGCCGACGGCCGCTCGCCGGTGAAGCGCTCCACCACGTCGAGAATGCGCTTTTGCAACGGATGCGCCGGCTCCAAGTATCCAGAAAGCGCCCAGCCGTTCTGCTGGCAGGCCACGAGCATCGCGGCGTGCTTGCCCGAGCAGTTCATGTAGATCGGGGCCTTGGCGGCACCCAGTCGCACCAGGGCGTCGCGGGTGGGGGAGTCGTCCGGCCAGGCCGCCGGGCAGGCGAGCGCCGTCTCGGGGATGCCGGCGCGGGCGAGGAGCCCGCGCACGAGGTCGGCGTGGCGCTGCGTTCCGGTGTGGCTGGCGGTCGCGATGGCGGCGTCCTCCCCGCGCAGGGTGACCCCGCTGGCCATTACGGCGATGGCCTGGAAGGGCTTCATCGACGACCGCGGGAAGATCGGGGTGGTCACATCGCCGAGGGCGCGCAGGACCGCGCCCTCGCTGGTGAGCACGACCGCGCTACCGGCGTGCCTCGATTCGATGAAGCCGCTGCGCTCGACCACGGCCAGTTCGACCGCATCGGGGACGAAGAACGTCTGCCCGGCGTGGATTGGCACCTCGAATGTCGTTGTCACGGTGTGTGTCTCGCGCCTAAAGCGCGGCGATGGCGTCGTCGATGACCGAGAGGGCATCGTTCAGAAGGGCATCACTCACGGCCAGGCTCGGGAGGAAGCGCAGCACATTGCCGTAGGTTCCGGCGGTGAGCAGCAACACGCCGTGCTGGGCGGCGTAGGCGGCGATGGAGGACACGGCGGCGGCGTTCGGCGCCTTCTCCGTGTCACCGGTGCCCGGCTGCACGAGTTCGATGGCGATCATGGCGCCGCGACCGCGGATCTCGCCGATGATGTCGTACTTCTCCTTGAGAGAACCGAGGCCGGCGCGCAGGGTGTTCTCGATACGCGCACCCTCGGCGAGCAGGTCGCCCCGCTCAATCGACTCGAAGACCGCGATGGCCGCGGCGCAGGAGACCGGGTTACCGCCGAAGGTTCCGCCGAGGCCGCCGGGCTGCGAGGAATCCATGATCTCGGCGCGGCCGGTGACGGCGGCCAGCGGCATGCCGCCGGCGATGCCCTTGGCGGTGAGCACGAGGTCGGGGGTCCAGCCGAAGTGCTCGCTGGCGTAGTACTTGCCGGTGCGGGCCATGCCGCTCTGGATCTCGTCGGCGATCATGACGACGCCGTTCGCGGTGCACCAGGTCTGCAGGGCGTTGAAGTAGCCCTCGGCCGGAACCATGAAGCCACCCTCACCCTGGATGGGCTCGACGACCAGGCAAGCCAGGTCGGTGGGTCCGACGACCTTCTCGAGGTACGCGATCGTGCGCGCCGCGGCATCCGCGCCGCTCAGACCGTCGTGATACGGGTAGGAGCTGGGGGCGTGGTAGACATCGCTGGCGAGGGGGCCGTAGCCGGTGGCATAGGGCATGGCCTTGTAATTCATGGCCATGGTCAGCACCGTGCGACCGTGGTAGGCGTGGTCGAGCACGGCGACGGCGCGGCGGCCGGTGTGCTTGCGGGCGATCTTGACACCGTTCTCGACGGCCTCGGCGCCCGAGTTGATCAGCACCGACTTCTTCGGCCAGGAGCCGGGGGTGTGCTCGGCGAGAAGCTCGCAGACACGCACATACTCCTCGTAGGGCGTGATGGTGAAGAGGGTGTGGATGAAGTCCTGGGTCTGTTCGACGGCGGCCGCGACCACGCTGGTCTCGGTGTGGCCGATCGTGGTCACGCCGATGCCGGCGCCCAGGTCGATGAACTGGTTGCCGTCGACGTCGACGAGGATGGCGCCGTTCGCCTTGGCGATGTAGACGGGCAAAGCGGATGCGACGCCGCCGGAGACGACGGCGAGCCTGCGCTGCTGGAGTTCCTTCGATCGCGGACCCGGGATCGCGGTCACGATCTTGCGTTCCTGCGGCACGGTGTAAACCGGTGCGGCGGGGGTGGACGGGGAGGTCGAAGGCGTCAGCGTGTCAGTCATGATCTGACCAGTTTACCGATCGATGCGACGCAAGGCGCGGCGAATTGCTGCAACAATCGGTTCCCTGGCCGCGATACGGCCCGCTGTCGGCCGCGAATCGGCCCGCAGAGCCGCGCAAATCGAAGGAGGCGCCGTGATCGGTGCACACCACCACTACGCCGTGAACATCGCCTGGACAGGCAACCGAGGGACCGGAACGAGCGGCTACCGGGACTACGGCCGGGATCACCTGATCACCGCGCCCGGCAAGGAGCCGATCAGCGCATCGGCCGATCCGACCTTCCACGGGGACGCCGACCGTTGGAACCCGGAGGAACTGCTGCTGGCCGCCCTCAGCGAGTGCCACCTGATGAGCTATCTGCACGTCGCCGTGAAGCACGGCGTGCAGGTCGTCGACTACACCGACGACGCGACCGGGTCGATGACTCAAACGACGGATGGTGGCGGCCACTTCACCGAGGTGACCCTGCGACCGCGCGTCACGGTTGCCGACCCCGGCCAGGTCGAACTCGCGCAGTCTCTGCACGCGGAGGCCGCCGGCCTCTGCTTCATCGGCGCATCCGTGAACTTCCCCGTCGTGCACCAGCCTCAGACGGTGGCGCTCGCCGACACTGAGGTGTGACGCCGACCCGGTCACCGCACCGTGCGGTCGATGGCCGTGCTCTCGGCGGCGGCGGCGATCAGACGGCTTCCGCCGCACGCTCGCCGCCACCTACCCGGGGTTCTATCGGTACTACAGGCCGGACAGGGCGGCGAGGGTTTCCTCGATCACGGAGGCGGCATCGTCGATCAGCGCCTCGGAGATGACAACCGACGGCATGATGCGCAGCACCGAGTCCCAGCTGCCGGCATCCAACACGATGACGCCATTGGTGGTCGCGTGCTTGATGATCGCGGTGAGAGCCTCGGGGTACGGAGTGGTCGTGCCCGGGTGAACGAGCTCCACTCCGAACATCGCACCCTTGCCGCGCACGTCGCCCACGACGGAGAACCGCTTCGGCCAGTCGCCGATGCGCGCCCAGAGGGCCTTCTCGACGCGCCGCGCCTCGCCGAGGAGGTCGTCCCGCTCGATCAGGTCGAAGACGGCGAGGGCGGCCGCGGTCGAGACCGGGTTGCCGCCGAAGGTTCCGCCGATGCCGCCGGGCTGTACAGAGTCCATGATGTCGGCGCGACCGGTGACGGCGGCGAGCGGGAATCCGCCGGCGATGCCCTTGGCGGTGGTGACGAGGTCCGGCACCACATTGTGGTGCTCGATGCCGTACCAGGCACCGGTGCGGGCGATGCCGGCCTGGATCTCGTCGGAGACGAAGACGATGCCGTGCTCGGTGCAGAATTCGCTCAGCCGCTTGAAGAATCCGGGGGCGGGGATGACGATGCCGCCGTCGCCCTGGATCGGTTCGATGAAGAATGCCGCGATCTCGGTGGCGCCGATGTGGGTGTTGATGTAGTCGATGGTCTTCTCGGCGGCTTCTTCGCCGGTCAGGCCGTCACGGTAGGGGTAGCTGGTCGGCACGCTGTAGATCTCGCCGGGGAACGGTCCCATTCCGGCGCGCTCGGGCCAGGGGCGGTAGGTCATCGCCATGGTCAGGTTGGTGCGGCCGTGGAACGCGTGGTCGAGCGCGACGATGGCGCGCCGGCCGGTGAACTTGCGGGCGATCTTCACGGCGTTCTCGACGGCTTCCGCGCCGGTGTTCACCAGGATGGAGCGCTTCTCGAAGTCTCCGGGGGTGATCTCTGCGAGCTTCTCCGCGACGGCCACGTAGTTCTCGTACGGGGTGACGGTGAACAGGGTGTGGGTGAGCTTGGCGGCCTGCGCCGCGGCGGCCGCGGCCACCTCGTCGTTCGCGTGACCGATGGTGGTCACGCCGATGCCGCAGCCGAGGTCGATGATCTGGTTGCCGTCGACGTCGACGAGGATCGCTCCCGCTCCGTGATCCATATAGATGTTCGCCAGCGTGCCCGCACCGCGGGAAACCGCGCGCAGGCGGCGTTCCTGCAATTCGACCGACTTGGGGCCGGGAAGGGCGGTGACGAGCTTGCGCTGCTGGGGTACCGAATACGTGTCAGACATGACCCCAGCTTAGGTCGCGCCCGTTTCCGCGGTGTTTCCGGGCGGCGGATGCTCGGCTCGGCCGGCCCGAAAGCGGCTAGACGCGTTCGCGCGGGAAGACCCGGTCGGCGATCTTTTGCAGGGTGCCCGAGGGCGGCGACTCGTTGTACCGGCCGGCCAATTCCTGACGGGACAGGGCGTGGATCGCGGCCATGATCTCGTCGGTCGCGCCGCGCCGTGCCTTGCCGGACTCGGCGGAACCGTGGCGGCGGAGGTCGAGGGGCTCGCCGAAAGTGACCGTGACCTTGCGGATCCGCGGGAATTTTGCTCCTACCGGCTGGATCTCCTGTGTGCCGATCAGCCCGACCGGAACCACGACGGCCCCCGTGGTGAGGGCGAGCCACGCCACGCCCGTGCGGCCCTTGTACAGGCGGCCGTCGAGGGAACGGGTTCCCTCCGGGTAGATCGCGAACGCGCTGTCGGATTCGAGGATGTTGCGGCCCGCGTCGAGTGCGTCCTGGGCGGCCTGCCCCGCGCCGCGTTCGACCCCGACCGCTCCGATCGAGGTGAAGAAGGTGCGCGAGACGAAACCCGTGAACCCGGTGCCGGTGAAGTAGGTGGACTTGGCCAGGAACTGCACGCGCCGAGGAGCGACCAGCGGAATCACGATGCTGTCGATGAACGACAGGTGGTTGCTGGCCAGGATGACACGGCCGCTGCGCGGGATGTTATCCCGGCCGGTGATGGTGGGGCGGAAGACCAGCCGGGCGATCGGCGCCATGATGCCGTAACCGAGGAAGTAGACGAATCCGGGGCGCTTCGTGGGCTCCGATTCCTCCGCCGACAGGTCGACGGGAGTTGCATCCTGGGAATCTGCTTTGGAACCGGTCATCCTTGGACCCTACCGCCACGGCCCGCCCCGGCACGAAAGGCGGCGGCGCCACCTAAAATTGTGGGATGCGCAGACGAGTTGTAATTCTCGGTTCGACCGGCTCGATCGGAACCCAGGCCCTTGATGTGATCAAGGCCAACCCCACCCGGTTCGAGGTGGTCGGGCTCTCCGCCGGCAACAACAGGACGATGCTCGAGGCGCAGGCCGCCGAGTTCGAGGTCGAGCACACGGCGCTCGGCGCGGACGAGGCCGAAGAGCTCGTGCGCGACGTCGAGGCCGACGTGGTGCTCAACGGCATCACGGGCTCGGTGGGCCTCGGGCCGACCCTCGCCGCCTTGCGAGCCGGTCGCACGCTGGCCCTGGCAAACAAGGAATCGCTCATCGTCGGCGGCGACCTGGTGAAGTCGCTGGCGGCGCCGGGGCAGATCGTGCCCGTCGACTCCGAGCACTCCGCCATCGCGCAGGCGCTCCGCTCGGGAACGGCCGGCGAGGTGCGACGCCTGGTGCTGACGGCATCCGGGGGCCCGTTCCGTGGCCGACGACGCGGGCAGCTCGCCGACGTCACGCCGGCCGAGGCGCTCGCGCACCCGACCTGGCAGATGGGGCTCGTCGTCACGACCAACTCCTCCACCCTCGTCAACAAGGGCCTCGAGGTGATCGAAGCGCATCTGCTCTTCGACGTGGACTACGAGCGCATCGATGTGGTCGTGCACCCGCAGTCCGTCGTGCACTCCATGGTGGAATTCATCGACGGATCGACGATCGCCCAGGCGTCCCCGCCGGATATGCGTCTGCCGATCTCGCTCGGGCTGGACTGGCCGAACCGCGTCGCGGCAGTCGGCACGCCGATCGACTGGACCATCCCGCAGAACTGGACCTTCGAGCCCCTCGACACGATTGCCTTCCCGGCCGTCGACCTGGCCAAGCAGGTCGGGCGTGCCGGCGGCACCTACCCCGCGGTGTTCAACGCGGCGAACGAGCAGGCCGTTGCGGCTTTCCACGCCGGCACCATCGGGTTCCTCGACATCGTCGACACCATCCAGCGTGTCGTCGAACGGCACGAGCAGGACGGCCCGCTCACACGCGAGTCGCTCGCCGGCGCCGAGGCGTGGGCGCGCGCCGCGGCGGACAAGCTCCTCGCCCGCTGAGAAAGCCGGCCGTGCGGTTCAGGCCGTGTCGCCTGAGTTGAGGTAACTGTCCGCGGTTGTGGCGAGGGCATCCGGCCACGGGGTCTTGCCGACGCCGAGCTCGCGCTCGGTTTCGGCGGAATCGATGATGTACGGCACCCTGAGCTGATAGCTCGAGGCCCAGATCTCGTGCATCATCGGGTTCAGCGCGCCGAGCGATTTGAGCAGCCACTGCGGGTAGCCCGCCACCGTGCCGTGCGTGCCGTAGCGGCGGTTGAGCTGGGCGGCGATGTCGTCACGGGTGATGGCCGTGCTCGGCACATGCCAGAGCCGGCCCCATTCGCCCCGGTAGTCGGCGGCGGCCACGAGGGTTGTCACGATGTCGGGCAGGAAGCTCCAGCTGTGTACGCGCCCGGGCCGGCCCACGACCCGGGCGGTCTTCGATTCCAGGATGGCTCTGAAGAACCGGTCGTCGAGGTGCGCAGTGCCGACGACGCCCGGCCCGAAATAATCGCTCGCCCGCACCTCGACGGCCCGAATCTCGCCGCGGTCGTGCGCGTCCTTCGCCCGGTGCCAGAGCTCCTTGCGCACGAGCCCCTTCGTCTCGGTGGTCGTTTCCGGCGAATGCTCGGTCATCGGCCCGGTCGGAGACCCGTACGGGTAAAGATTGCCCATCATCACCAGGCGGGCGCCGGTGACGGATGCCGCCGTCAGCGCCGCGTCGATGACCGGCGGCCACTGGGTGGGCCAGTCGGTGTACCGCGGGTTGATGCACAGAAAGATCGTCGACATGCCGGTCGCCGCCCGGGTGAAGGTCTGGGCATCGCTCGCGTTCAGCACGAGCGATTCTGCCCCGGGTGCCGCCGCGCCGGAGCGGGTTCCGACGGTCACCTGGTCGCCTCGACCCACCAGACGCTCGGCGAGCGGTCGTCCGACCATGCCTGCGCCGACAACCAGCTGCTGGGGCATGAATCCTCCTGAGGTGAGGCCGACGCTAGTCCTCGTCGTCGCAGCCGTCGTCTTTCTTCTTGCATCTACCGTCGTCCTTGTCGTTGCCGTTGTCAACGGACGTCGGGCTCGGGGCTGGAACCGGGGCCACGGTCGGCTCCGGCTCGCTCGCCTCGATCGCAGCGGTCAGGTCCGCGAACACCAGGTTGAGGGCTGACTGGATGTCGGCAGCACGGGCGGCGCTTACCTCGTCCGCCGCGGCCGCGGTGAGCAGGTCGGCCTGAACGGCTTCGAGCGAAACCTGGGCGGCGTCGAAGTCGCCGGCCGCGGCGGCCGCTGTCACGTCCTGCACACCGGCCTGCAACTGGGTGGCGGTGCTCTGCTGCAGGTCGGGAGGCGTGCTCCCGCACCCGGTCAGGGTGGACGCGACGAGCGTGACCGCGGCCAGCGCGAGGGTCAGGCGGTCTCGAGGCATCATGGCGTCACGCTTTCCTGGAGTCGCTTCAGATTGGTGCCGAGGGAACCGTCAACGGCCGGGTAGGTGGCGGCGGGCGTGGCCGGTTCGGCCCCCCGGGGGGTGAAGACCACCACGGCGAGCACGATGAGTGCGGCCAGCACTCCCAGCGCGGCGAGCACTCGGGGACGGCGCCATGCGGGAGCGGTGGTGGTGGCACGGGCGCTGCCCGGTGAGCGGGCCGGAGCGCCGGCCGGCGTCAGAAACTCGGTGGGGGCATCCGCGACGGGTTTCGGGGCGGCGATGACTCTCGTGGCGGCCAGAACCGCAGTCGGATCGAGGGTCGCGGACCTGAGTACCGCGGTGGGCTGGAGGGTTTCGGTGGCGCCCAGGACGGCGGTGGGCTCCAATAGCTCGGTGGCCCCCGGAGCCCCCATTGCCACGGTGACTGCGGTTCCAGCGTCGGTATTTCCCCCGCTGACCAGGCGTCGCAGCTGCACGGCTGCGTCGCCCGCGCTGAGCCGGTCGGCCGGCTCGCGGATGGTCATGCCGCCCAGAACGGTGGCCCAGCTCTGGCCGAGATCGGCCGGAATGTGCGGCTGCCGCTGCAGCCTGGCCATTGCCGATTCGATCGCCGTTCCGGTGAAGGCGCGCTCGCCGGTGAGGCATTCAAGCAACACGAGTCCGAGCGAGTACACGTCGCTGGGCGGGCCGATGGTGCTGCCGAGTGCCTGTTCGGGGCTGAGGTAGCCGGCCGTGCCGAGCAGAGACCCGGTCGCCGTGAGGCGGGTCGCGTCGAAGAGACGGGCAATGCCGAAGTCGGCGAGTTTGGCATGCATGGCGCGGCCGGGGAATCCCGACGGTGCGAGCAGCACGTTCGCGGGCTTGATGTCGCGATGGATGATGCCCTGCGCGTGCACGTAGTGCAGCGCCTCCGCGAGGTCGGCGCCCATGGCTGCCACCTCGTCGGGGTGCAGGGCCCCATCGGCGATCTTGCTGCGCAGGTCCGTGCCGTCCACGAGCTCCATCACGATGTAGGTGCGCGAGACGCCGTCGATCACGGCCGTGCCGGCGTCGAACAGGGTGACCAGGGCGAAGTGGTTGAGGCTCGCGAGCACCGTGACCTCGCCGCTCTGGCGCTCGGGCCCGGCGTCGTCGGCCGTGTCGAGACGGAACAGCTTCACGGCGACAGTACGCCCCAGAAAGAGGTCGGTGGCCCGGTAGACGGATGCCATCCCGCCCGTTCCGAGCAGAGCGTCGATACGAAAACGGTCGGCCAGGCTGATGCCGATGGGACCGACGGTGTGTGGCTTGGACAGAGGGGACCTCCTCGTGGATCCGTGAAGTCAAGCAAACCACACCTTGCAGGACGAACGGCCAGCGCCCTCGCAGGGTGGAGTGGGTAATCTACGACTGTGGAAACCGTGCTGCTGTATATTCTGGGCGTTCTGATCGTCGTGGTCGGCCTTGCCCTGTCCATCGGCCTGCACGAGATCGGCCACCTGCTTCCCGCCAAGCTCTTCGGCGTCAAGGTCACCCAGTACATGATCGGTTTCGGCCCCACTTTATGGTCCCGTCGCAAGGGTGAGACCGAGTACGGCGTGAAGGCCATCCCGCTCGGTGGCTACATCGCCATGATCGGCATGTTCCCGCCGGCCCAAAAGGGCGGCCGAGTGCAGGCATCCAGCACTGGCTTCTTCAACCAGCTGGTACAGGAGGGCGAACCGGAAAAGAAGCCCAGCGCCATGGCCACCATGGTCGACGACGCCCGCCAGTCCAGCGCCGACACCGTCGGTGAGGGCGAGGAGCACCGCGCGTTCTACCGCCTGCCCGTCTTCAAGCGTGTCATCATCATGCTCGGCGGGCCCACGATGAATCTCCTCATCGCGGTCGTGCTCTTCGCCGTGCTCCTGATGGGCTTCGGAACGGCCCAGGTCAGCACCACCGTCGGCAGTGTGTCCGAGTGCGTGCTGCCGGCCACGAGCGCCCGGCAGACCTGCGAACCGACCGACGAGAAGGCGCCCGGCGCCGCGGCCGGCCTGCAGCCGGGCGACCGCCTGGTCAGCATGAACGGCACCCCGATCGACAGCTGGGACCAGTCCACCGAGATCATTCGCGAGTCGCCGGGCATCCCGCTTGCCACCGTCGTCGAGCGCAACGGCACCCAGCAGACCCTGACCATCACCCCGAAACTCACCGAACGCTACGTGAGCGATGCCGACGGCGAGATCGAAGAGGATGCCGCCGGCGAGCCGAGGACCCAGGAGATCGGCTTCGTCGGAATCGGCCCGGCTGGCGAGCTCGTGCCGCAGCCGGCGACCGCCGTGCTGCCCGCGGTGGGCGAGAACATCGGCGCGGTCGTGCACATGATCGCGAACCTGCCGCAGCGCATGATCGATATCGCCAACGCGGCCTTCGGACCGGGGGAGCGCGACCCCAACGGCCCGATCAGTGTGGTCGGGGTCGGCCGCGTCGCCGGCGAGATCGCCAGCATCGACGCCATCCCGGTGAACAGCAAAATCGCGAGCATGCTGGGGCTCCTGGCCTCACTCAACGTGGCCCTGTTCGTGTTCAACCTGGTGCCGCTGATGCCGCTCGACGGCGGACACGTCGCCGGCGCGCTCTGGGAAGGGTTGCGGCGTCAGCTCGCCAAGCTGTTCAGACGCCCCGACCCGGGCCCCGTCGACACGGCGAAACTGATGCCGCTCACCTTCGCCGTCGTGGTGGTGCTCGGTGCCATGAGCCTGCTGCTGATCTACGCCGACATCGTCAAACCGATCAACATCTTCGGCTGACCCGCGGCGCGTCCCGGCGCAGCTCTCAGCGGCTCTGCCCGGCGAGATTCACCGAAAATGCCGAGAGTCGCCGTTCCGCCAGGTCAACTGGGCAGAAACGGCGACTCTCGGCGTCTGCGAGCGGCGTCCGGTACGGGCGTTAGCGCGAGAGCAGCAGCGCCTCACCCTGGCCGCCGCCGCCGCAGAGGGCGACGGCGGCCTTGCCGGTGCCCCGCCGGGCCAGCTCGAGCGCCGCATGCAGCGCGAGGCGGCCGCCCGAGGCCCCGATCGGATGCCCGAGGGCGATCGCGCCGCCGTGGATGTTGACCTGCTCGGGGGAGAGGCCGAGCTCCCGGGTCGATTCGAGCGACACCGCGGCGAAGGCCTCGTTGATCTCGACCAGGTCGAGCTCGTCGGCCGCCCAGCCCTGGCGCTCCAACGCGCGGTGGATCGCGTTCGCCGGCTGTGAGTGCAGCGAGTTGTCGGGTCCGGCGACCTGGCCGGAGGACTCCACCACCGCCAGCCAGCTGAGCTCATTGTCGTCGGCGAAGCGGCGGCTGCACAGCACGAGGGCGCTGGCACCGTCGCTCAGCGGCGACGAGTTGCCGGCCGTGACGGTGCCGTCCTCGCTGAAGGCCGGGCGCAGCCGGCCCAGCGTCTGCGTGGTGCTGTCGCCGCGCACACCCTCGTCCGTGGTGACCAGAAGCGGCTCGCCCTTCCGCTGCGGAACGCTGATCGGGGTGATCTCGTCGTCGAAGACGCCGTTCGCGGCGGCGGCGGCGGCGCGCTGGTGCGAGGCGGCCGCGATGGCATCCTGGTCCGCCCGAAGCAGGCCGAGCCGCCCGTTGACATGCTCGGTGGAGAGGCCCATCGAGAGGCCGTCGAAAGCATCCGTCAGCCCGTCGCTGGCGGCGTGGTCAAGCATGGTGACGCTGCCGTAGGCCCAGCCCGTGCGCGAGCCGGGCAGCAGGTGCGGGGCGTTCGACATCGATTCCTGGCCGCCGGCCACGACGACATCCGCTTCACCGAGACGGATGATCCGGGCCGCGTCGATCACGGCGGCCAACCCCGAGAGGCACACCTTGTTCAGAGTCATCGCCGGAACGTTCCACGGGATGCCGGCGCCGATCGCGCTCTGCCGGGCCGGGTTCTGGCCGGAGCCGGCCTGCAGGACCTGGCCCATCAGCACGAACTGCACCTGGTCGGGTGTCACGCCGGCGCGGGCGAGCGCACCAGTGATGGCAGCGGTCCCCAGCTGCACGGCGGTGAGGCCGGCGAGCTGCCCGTTCACCCGCCCCTGCGGTGTGCGCGAGCCCGCGAGGATGACGACGTCGCTGCTGTTCACGGCACTGTGGTTCATAGCGGATCTCCTTCAGAAGACCGATCGGGCCGAGGGCCGATCGGGTAGGTGTGGCGATGCGTTCCGGCGGTGGCCCCGACCGTCGGGAGTCATCCGGCATCCGTTCAGATTTCGCCCGGTCTCGCCGCGTAAGCTGTCGCCGTGGCTGCAATCAACCTGGGAATGCCCAAAGTACCTGAAGTACTCGCTCCGCGTCGCAAGACGCGTCAGATCAAGGTCGGCAAGGTACTCGTCGGCGGTGACGCGCGCGTGAGCGTGCAGTCGATGACGACGACGCCGACCACGAACATCAACGCGACCCTGCAGCAGATCGCCGAGCTGACGGCATCCGGCTGCGACATCGTGCGCGTCGCCGTGCCCAGCCGCGACGACGCCGAGGTGCTGCCGATCATCGCGATGAAGAGCCAGATCCCGGTCATCGCCGACATCCACTTCCAGCCGAGCTACGTGTTCGCCGCGATCGACGCCGGCTGTGCCGCCGTGCGCGTCAACCCGGGAAACATTCGCAAGTTCGACGACCAGGTCGGCAAGATCGCCGCCGCGGCCAAAGCAGCCGGCGTCTCCCTCCGCATCGGCGTCAACGCCGGCTCGCTCGAGCCGAGCCTGCTGCAGAAGTACGGCAAGGCCACCCCGGAGGCGCTCGTCGAGAGCGCCGTCTGGGAAGCCAGCCTGTTCGAGGAACACGACTTCCACGACTTCAAGATCTCCGTCAAGCACAACGACCCGGTGATCATGGTCAAGGCCTACCGGCTGCTCGCCGAACGCGGCGACTGGCCCCTGCACCTCGGCGTCACCGAGGCCGGACCGTCGTTCCAGGGCACCATCAAGAGCGCCACGGCGTTTGGTATCCTGCTCGGCGAAGGCATCGGTGACACCATCCGGGTGTCGCTGAGCGCGCCCCCGGCCGAGGAGATCAAGGTGGGTCTGCAGATCCTGCAGTCACTGAACCTGCGCGAGCGCAAGCTGGAGATCGTGTCCTGCCCGAGTTGCGGTCGCGCGCAGGTCGACGTGTACAAGCTCGCCAACGACGTCACCGACGGCCTCGAGGGCATGACCGTGCCGCTCCGGGTTGCCGTGATGGGTTGTGTCGTGAACGGTCCGGGCGAGGCCCGCGACGCCGACCTCGGCGTGGCGTCGGGTAACGGCAAGGGCCAGATCTTCGTGCGCGGCGAGGTCATCAAGACCGTGCCGGAGTCGGAGATCGTCGCGACCCTGATCGAGGAGGCCAACCGGATGGCCGCCGAGATGCCGCCGAGCGAAGACTCCCTCGGCGCTCCCGTCGTGACGGTCGGATCCAACTAGTCGAGATCCACCGAGTTCGGCGAGTCCCCTTCGCCAAGTCGCGTCGCTGGGCCAGCCGCGCATACTCGTCATGGGCATCCGTCGTCACGTCAACGCGGAGATTTTTGGGAAACACCGGTTTTGGCGCCGCATTGTGCGGCGTGTTGCGAAAAAATCTCCGAGGTTAGCGACCGGCCGCAACGGATGCCCGAGGCGGGAGCCTCCGCACGTCGGGTCGCCAGGTCTCGGCGAGCTCGACCACCGCTGGCGGCACCTCGGTCAGACGGTTCGCGGCGCTGGTTGCGGAAGCCGGCGGACCGCGGAACGGGCGCCGCCGTCCACCGGGTGCGCCGCGACGTCTGTCCGCGCGCCGTAAAGTAGGTGAGTGCCTACTCGTATGTCCAACTACTTCCTCCGTACCCTCCGCGAAGACCCCTCGGACGCCGAGGTCACCAGCCACCGCCTGCTGGTGCGCGCCGGCTACATCCGCCGCCAGGCCCCCGGAATCTTTGCGTGGCTGCCGATCGGCCTGCGCGTCAAGGCCAAGATCGAGACGATCGTGCGCGAGGAGATGGCCGCGGCCGGCGCCTTCGAGGTGCACTTCCCGGCCCTGCTGCCGCGGGAACCCTACGAGATCACGGGCCGCTGGGACGAATACGGCGACGGCCTCTTCCGGCTCACGGACCGCAAGGGCAGCGACATGCTCCTCGCCCCCACCCACGAAGAGGTCTTCACACTCCTCGTGAAGGACCTTTACAGTTCCTACAAGGACCTGCCCCTGTCCATCTTCCAGATCCAGGACAAGTACCGCGACGAGGCCCGATCCCGCGGCGGACTGCTGCGCGGTCGCGAATTCACGATGAAGGATGCCTACTCCTTCGACTACACGGATGCCGGCCTCGACACGAGCTACCAGGCTCAGCGCGACGCCTACGAGCGCATCTTCACCCGGCTCGGCCTCGAGTACGTCATCGTTCAGGCGGATGCCGGCGCAATGGGCGGCTCCAAGAGCGAAGAGTTCCTGCACCCGACCCCGGTCGGCGAAGACACCTTCGTGCGGTCGGCCGGCGGCTACGCGGCCAACATCGAGGCCTTCCGCACGATCGTCCCGCCATCGATCGACTGGGCTGGCTTCCCCACCGCCGAGGTCTTCGACACCCCGGACACCCCCACCATCCAGACCCTGGTCGACCGGGCCAACAGCGACCATCCGCGTCCCGACGGCCGCGCCTGGACCGCCGCGGACACCCTCAAGAACGTCGTCCTCGCGCTGATCCAACCCGACGGCACCCGTGAACTCCTTGTGATCGGCCTCCCCGGCGACCGCGAGGTGGACCTCAAGCGCGTCGAGGTGGCCGTCACCCCCGCCGAGGTCGAGGCCGCGAACGAAACGGATTTTGCCAAGTTCCCCGGGCTGGTCAAGGGCTACATCGGACCCTGGAGCGCGAACGGAGCGGTGTTCGGTGAGAAGTCGACCACCGGCATCCGCTTTCTGGTTGACCCGCGCGTCGTGGAGGGCACCGAGTGGATCACGGGCGCGAACGAGCCCGGCCGCCACGTCTTCGGTCTCGTCGCCGGCCGGGATTTCGAGCTGGGCGGCACCGTCGAGGCCGCCGAGGTTCGCGTCGGCGACCCCGCGCCCGACGGCTCCGGCCCGGTGGAGCTGGCCCGCGGCATGGAGATCGGCCACGTTTTCCAACTCGGCCGAAAGTACGCTGAGGCGCTCGGGCTCAAGGTTCTCGACGAGAACGGCAAGCTCGTCACGGTCACGATGGGTTCCTACGGCATCGGCGTCACCCGCATCCTCGCCACCATCGCCGAACTCAACAACGACCCGAAGGGCCTGATCTGGCCCGAGACGGTCGCACCGTTCGACGTGCACGTGATCGCCACCGGCCGGGATGATGTCGTCTTCGAGACTGCCGAAACCGTTGTCGCCATGCTGGAAGGCATCCAGCGCGACGTGCTCTACGACGACCGCCGCAAGGTGTCGCCGGGCGTCAAGTTCGGCGACGCGGAACTGATCGGCATCCCCGTCATCGTCATCGTGGGCCGTGGAGCCGCCGACGGCATCGTGGAACTCTGGGACCGCCGCACCGGTGATCGCACCCAGGTGGCCGTTGCCGAGCTGGCCGCCAACGTCGCCTGAGTGCCCGGCCCGGCTGAAGGTTCAGAGGCGGGCGAGCCGGGCCCGGGCGAAGCAGTACACGCCATAAGCGATCACTCCGGCGCCGACCAGCACCAGGATTGCCACCCCGAACGGCAGCGCCACGAGTGACTTCAGCGCACCGTCCATGCCGGTGGCCTTCTCCGGGTCGAGCGTGAAAGCCGCCACGGTGAAGAGGATGCCCACGGCGGACAGCGCGATGCCCTCCGCTATGTAGCCCACGGTTCCGAGGATGACGACCACCGTGCCGGCCGGGCCGCCGGGCACCGTGATGCTGTCGGTGAAGCCGTGGCTGGCCCCGCGGTGAACGAAGACGCCGCCGATCGAGACCACGGCCAGGCCGGCGACGAAGAGCAGCACGACGCCCCCGGGAATCGACAGCAGTCTCGCGGTCGAGTCGCTGGCTGTTTCCGACGAGCTTGCCGAGGCTCCGCGGGCGAACGTGAACGCCGTCCCCGCGATGAACAGGAAGACGACACCCTTGCCGATCAGGACGGCGCGGTGGGCCCACTTGCGTTTCGGATCTTGGGCGGGTTCAAGGAACACCTGTACCAGATACCAGAGGCCGAGCGAGGACAGGCCGAGAACCACCGTCCAGAGCACGAACACGCCGCCGGGGGTTTGGGCCAACTGCCCGAGCGCGCCAGACTGGTCTGCCGACTCGCCACCGGCGCCCGTTGCCACGCTGATTGCGATGGCGCCGATCATGACGTGAAGCAGGCCGTTCACCGCATAACCGGCGCGGGCCAGAAGTTGGAAGGTGCGGCTGCCCTCGGCGGTGCGTGCAGCATGCTGAGCGTTGTCAGATACGGAATCGGCTGCCATCCGCCCAGCGTAGCGCCGCGTGCGGGCCGAGGGGAAGGCGGTTTCGGCGCGGAACGGGCCGGGGACGGGTGACGGGCGTCCGGGGAGTCGGCTAATCTAAGACGAGCCCGTTGCGCAGTTTCGCGGCGGCAAGATCTGAATAGAGGAGGCCGGCCATGGACATCGACCTCAGCGTGTTGCGGCAGTTGGAGCGCGAGAAAGAGATTCCCTTCGAGGAACTCGTGCGGATCATTGAGCAAGCAATTCTGACGGCCTACGTGAAGCACACCCAGCAGGGTGAAGTCTCCACGAAGCAGGCCGTCGAGGAAGAGCCGGAAGCGCGCGTCGTCCTCGACCGCAAGACCGGCCACGTCGACATTTTTGTGCCCGAACACGACGAAGAGGGCAACGTCGTCGGCGAAGCCGTCGACAACCCCACCGACTTCGGTCGCATTGCGGCCTTCGCGGCCAAGCAGGTCATCAACCAGCGCCTGCGCGACCTGGCCGATGACGCTGTGCTCGGCGAATTCAAGGGCCGCGAGGGTGAGATCGTCGCCGGGATCATCCAGCAGGGTCCGAACCCGCGCATGATCCACGTCGACTTGGGCACGATCGAGGCGATCCTGCCGCCCGAGGAGCAGGTGCCGAGCGAGAGCTACGTGCACGGACAGCGCATTCGCGTCTATGTCACTGCCGTCGGCAAGGGCCTCAAAGGCCCGCAGATCACCGTGTCCCGCACGCACCCCTCGCTGGTGCGTCGGCTGTTTGCCCTCGAGGTGCCGGAGATCGCCAGCGGCGTCGTCGAAATCGTCTCGCTTGCCCGTGAGGCCGGTCACCGCACCAAGATGGCCGTTCGCGCCACGGAGCCCGGCGTCAACGCCAAGGGCGCCTGCATCGGCGAGCTCGGCCAGCGCGTGCGCGCCGTCACCGTGGAGCTCAACAACGAGAAGATCGACATCGTCGACTACTCGCCAGACCTGGCCACCTTCGTCGCGAGCGCACTGTCGCCGGCCAAGGTCACCAGTTCCTATGTGATCGACGAATCGATCAAGGCCGTCCGAGCCCTCGTTCCCGACTACCAGCTGTCACTGGCGATCGGCAAGGAAGGCCAGAATGCGCGCCTCGCGGCCAAGCTCACGGGTGCGAAAATCGACATTCAGCCGGACAGCATTCTGGAGGACACGGAATAGGGGGTACGATGGATCCCGTTAGAACGTGCATTGGATGCCGTTTGCGCGCTCCGCGATCCTCACTTCTGAGGGTTGTGGCCCGAGAATCGGAACTCGTGGTGGATGAAACCGCCACTCTGCCTGGGCGAGGTGCGTGGTTGCATCCCACTACCGCGTGCTTCCAGGACGCACTGCGGCGACACGCTTTCGGGCGTGCCCTTCGCGTGACCAGTTCAATGGACGCGAATCAACTAGAGAACAGGCTGAACAGGCTTATGGATAACTAATGAGCGGCTCGAAATGAGACCCGTCCGTTACTAACGGTCTGCCCCTTTCCGGGTGCAGACCCGGAACAGGAGAATTGTGGCTGCGAAACCACGCGTACACGAGATCGCTAGCGAGCTCGGCGTCGACAGCAAGGTTGCCCTTGCTAAATTGAAAGAGATGGGCGAGTTCGTCAAGGGCCCGTCCAGTAGCGTCGAACCCCCGGTAGCGCGCCGTCTGCGCGCCGCCCTGGCGGCCGATGGCTCCAGCACCGCGGCTCCCGCCGCCACTGCTACAGCCCCAGCGGGCACCACCCCCGTCGCCGCGACAACCCCCGCGAAGCCGGGCGGCGCACGTCCGTCCCCGGCAAAGTTGGCCGTCAAGCCGGGTGCACGTCCCGTCGTCGAGGTCCCCGCAGCTGCGCCCGCCGCGGACGCCCCGCCGATGCCGACTGCCCCGCTCACCGTCGCCGAGCGTCAGGCTCAGGCTGCCGAGAAGGCCGCCGCCGCCGAGAAGGCTGCGGCCGCCGCGATCGTCACCGAGACCGTGACCGCGACGGATGCCCCGGTCGCCAAGACCGCGGGTGGCGCTTCGGGCGCAGCCAAGCCCGGTGCGTCCGTGCCGAAGCCGCCGACGGCTCGTCCGGGCAACAATCCGTTCGCCAGCAACCAGGGCATGGGCAAGACCCCGAGTCCGCGTCCCGGCAACAACCCGTTTGCGAGCGCGCAGGGCATGGGCCAGCGCCCGCCGTCCACGTCTTCGCCCAGTAACATTCCGCGCCCCGCGGCCCCGCGCCCCGGTGCACCTCGTCCGGGTGGCCCCGGGCAGGCTCCGCGCCCGACCGGTTTCGGTCAGCGTCCGGGTGCGTTCCAGCGTCCCGGTGGCGCTCCGGGTGGTGCCGGCGGCGCACGCCCCGGCTTCCAACGTCCTGGTGGCGCCCCGGCCGGAGCCCCCGGCTTCGGCCCGCCCCGTCCTGCCGGTGGTGGCGGCGCCGGTGGTCGCGGTCGCGGCCCCGGCGGCGGAACCGCTGGTGCGTTCGGTCGCGGTGGCGGCAAGAACAAGGCCCGCAAGTCCAAGCGGACGAAGAGAGCAGAGTTCGAGCTGCGCGAGGCTCCGTCGCTGGGTGGCGTGAGCGTACCCCGCGGCGATGGCGGAACCGTGGTGCGTCTGCGCCGCGGTGCGTCCATCACGGACTTCGCCGACAAGATCGACGCGAGCCCCGGAAACCTGGTCACGGTCCTGTTCCACCTCGGTGAGATGGCCACGGCAACCGAATCGCTCGACGAGGCCACGTTCGACGTGCTCGGCTCCGAGCTCGGTTACAAGATCCAGATGGTCTCTCCCGACGACGAAGACCGCGAGCTGCTGCTCGCCTTCGACATCGACATCGACCAGGAGCTGGAAGACGAGACGGATGACGAGCTTGTCGCCCGTCCCCCCGTCGTCACCGTCATGGGTCACGTCGACCACGGTAAAACCGCGCTCCTGGACGCCATTCGCAATGCGAAGGTGGCCGCGGGCGAAGCCGGCGGAATCACGCAGCACATCGGTGCCTACCAGGTCATCACCGAACACGAGGGCATTGAACGCGCCATCACCTTCATCGACACACCGGGCCATGAGGCGTTCACCGCCATGCGTGCCCGTGGTGCCCAGGTGACGGACATTGCGATCCTCGTGGTCGCGGCGGACGACGGCATCATGCCGCAGACGATTGAGGCGCTCAACCACGCCCAGGCCGCCAACGTGCCGATCGTGGTTGCAGTCAACAAGATCGACAAGCCCGGCGCCAACCCGCAGAAGGTGCGCCAGCAGCTCACGGAGTTCGGTCTCGTCGCCGAAGAATACGGTGGAGACGTCATGTTCGTCGACGTGTCGGCGAAGCAGGGCACCGGCATCCAGGAAGTCCTGAACGCCGTGCTCCTCACCGCTGACGCCGGTCTCGACATGCGGGCCAACCCGGACAAGGACGCTCGCGGCGTGGCCATCGAGGCTCGCCTCGACAAGGGTCGTGGCGCCGTGGCGACCGTGCTCATCCAGTCGGGAACACTGAACGTCGGGGACTCCATCGTGGCGGGCACGGCCTACGGCCGCGTTCGTGCGATGGCAGACGAGAACGGAGTGCCCGTGCTCGCCGCAACCCCGTCCCGTGCCGTCCAGGTTCAGGGCCTCTCCAGCGTTCCGCGTGCCGGCGACACCTTCCTGGTGATCCAGGAAGATCGCACGGCTCGTCAGATCGCCGAGAAGCGCGAAGCCGCCGAGCGCAACGCCCTGCTGGCCAAGGCCCGTAAGCGGATCAGCCTCGAAGACTTCACCCGTGCACTCGAAGAGGGCAAGGTCGAATCACTCAACCTCATCATCAAGGGTGACGTTTCCGGTGCTGTTGAAGCCCTGGAAGAGTCGCTTCTCAAGATCGAGGTCGACGATTCGGTTCAGCTGCGCATCATCCACCGTGGTGTCGGTGCGGTCACGGAAAGCGACGTCAACCTCGCCACCGTCGACAACGCCATCATCATCGGCTTCAACGTGCGCCCCGACACGAAGGCACGCGAACGCGCAGCCCGTGAAGGCGTGGATGTGCGCTTTTACTCGGTCATCTACAACGCACTCGAGGACATCGAGAACTCCCTCAAGGGTATGCTCAAGCCCGAGTTCGAAGAGGTGCAGAGTGGTGTCGCCGAGATCCGCGAGGTATTCAGCTCCTCCAAGTTCGGAAACGTCGCCGGCGTCATCGTACGGTCGGGCGTCATCACGAGGAACGCCAAGGCGCGGGTCATCCGCAACGGTGTCGTCGTGGGAGACAACCTGGGCATCGAGTCGCTGCGCCGGTTCAAGGACGATGTCACCGAGGTCCGCACGGACTTCGAGTGTGGTATCGGCCTGGGCAAGTTCAACGACATCCAGATCGGTGACGAGATCGAGACGATCGAAATGAAGGAAAAGCCGCGGGTCTAACGACCTACGGAAGATGGGTGCGGGTTTCGCCGGGTTCCTGAACAGGGACGAGGCGGGGCCCGCTCCTTCGGTAGTTTTTCGACAATAGGAGTTAGACAATGGCAGATCCGGCACGCGCCAGGAAAATGGCCGACCGCATCAAGGTCATCGTGGCCAAGCGCATCGAACGCGGACTCCGCGATCCGAGGCTCGGTTTTGTGACCATCACCGACGTGAAGGTGACCGGTGACCTGCAGCACGCCTCGGTGTTCTACACGGTCTACGGTTCGGCGGAGGAACGAGCCGACAGTGCGGCAGCGCTCAAGGCGGCCACCGGCATGCTGAGGAGCGAGGTCGGTAAGAACATCACCGCCCGGCTGACGCCGTCGCTCGAATTCATCGCGGACGCCATCCCGGAGAATGCGGCCCTGATCGACGACCTGCTGCGTGAGGCGCGCGAGCGCGACACTCAGGTCGAGGAGCAGGCTCGGACGGCGAAGTATGCCGGCGACGAGGACCCCTACGTCAAGCCGCGCGAATTCGACGAAGACGAAGACGACGACGACGACGAGGACGAAGGTGACGACGACGACGAGGACGACGACGTGGCGCAGCCCGCGGGCGGCCAACATGCCGAAGTTCCCGCCGAAGTTCCCGCCGACGTTCCCGCCGGTTCGGATTCGCAGAAGTAAGGATGCACCACCTGCCGGTCAGTGACCGGCCGGCCGTGCCGGCCCGCACCATCCGTCAGCGGTGTGCGGGCCGGTTCGGCCTTTTTCGCGCCCGAAGGGGCTTATCCCTGCGGCAGGATGTACTCCCCGGGCAAGGTGGCAACGGCGAGGCCGTCGGACAGCAAGCCCGCCAAAGCCCGGTCGCGCTGCGGTGAGTCGGCCCACAGGCCGGTGATCTCGGCATCCGTCACCGGGTGCCGCGTGGCGCGAAGCTGGGCCATGATCAAGCCTCGAACCTTTCGGTCACTGCCCTCGAACTTCTTCTGCACGGCTTTGCGCGGGCCGGAATAGGGCGGGTAGTCCGCCAGGCGCCAGGCGCAGGCGGCGCGGATGGGGCAGTCATCGCACCGGGGGCTCCTGGCGGTGCAGACCACGGCGCCCAGCTCCATCATGCCGGCGTTGAATACGGCGGCGTCGCTCACGGGGAGAGGGAGCAGCGCGCTCATGGCGTCCAGGTCGCGGGTGCGGCTGGGTGGGGCCGGTTCGGCCTGGCCGGCCACGGCGCGCGCGATGACCCGCCGGGTGTTGGTGTCGACGACCGGATGCCGCAGGCCGTAGGCGAACGCGGCGACCGCCCTGGCCGTGTAGTCGCCGATCCCGCTGAGGGCCAGCAAGGCGTCGACGTCGGCGGGGACCACCCCATCGTGCCGCTCGGTGATCTCCACCGCGGCCGCGTGGAGCCACAGAGCCCGGCGAGGGTAACCCAGGTTTGCCCAGGCGCGCACCGCCTCGCCGGGCGGGACCGCCGCGAGGTCACCCGGTGTCGGCCAGCGCTCGAGCCACTCCGCGAGGCGGGGAATCACCCGGTTCACCGGGGTCTGCTGCAGCATGAACTCGCTCACCAGCACACCCCAGGCGCCGAAGCCGTGCCGGCGCCAGGGCAGGTCGCGGGCATTGCCCCGGAACCAGGCGTTGATGGCGAGGCTGAGGGCAGGGGAGCCGGCTGCAGGAGCGAGCGTGAGCGTGGCATTCACCGTTCTAACCTAGGCTCGAAAGATGCAGCTTGCCTCCACTCCCCGGATCGAGTTCCTGCGGGAACTCACGACCGAAATCCTTGGCGTCTACGGGCTCGGTCGCACGGTCGTCGCCATCGACGGCACGGAGGCCGCGGAGCGCGCCGCTTTCGCCGACGACCTGGCCGCCGTGTTCGGTGAGCGGGAGCATCCGGTGTTCTCAGCCTCCCTGCGCGATTTCCGGCGGTCGCGCGCGGAGCAGGAGCGCTTCGGCCCGGAATCTCCCGAGCGGCTGCTGCGCCACCTGTACGATTTCTCGCTGCTGCGGCGCGTGCTGCTCGACCCGTTCCGGCTGGGTGGCAGCACCGGTTTCGTCACGCGGGCGTTCGACGCCGACCGGGATGCCTGGATCCAGCCGACCTGGCTGACCGGGCCGTCCGACGCCACGCTGATTCTCGACGGCGAGTACCTGAATCGCAAGGAGTTGCGCGACCTATGGTCGTATAGCGTTCTGGTGGAGACCGAGGCGGACGCTGTGCGCTTCGGACCAGGCGGTGCCGAGGACGCCGGCACGGTCACCGAACACGAGGTCGCCGACCGGCTGTATCGCGGCGAGGTGCGTCCGCGCGGCCGGGCCACGGCCATCGTCGACGTGAGCAACCCGGCCGACCCGCGCCGTGTGTTCCTCGACAGCTGCTGATCGGGGTCACGGGTCGCGACGGTCAGTGGCGCAGCGCCGCGAACCGCTCGAGCACGTCGTACGGTGCCAGCGGCACCCCGCGTGCCTCGACCTCGTGCACGAGAGTGGTCAGCAGCTCGTTCACGGGCGCCCGCACGCCGGCCAGGGCGGCTTCCCGCACCACAGCGCCGTTGAGAAAGTCGACCTCGGTGAGCTGCCCGCGCTTCAGGCTCTGCTGCGTCGAACCCAGGTTCGGCACGTCGCCCATGCGGGCCTTCAGCCTCAGCGGCAGCACCTGGCCAAGGGCCGGCGGCAGCCGCGAGAAGGCTCTCAACGGCCGGTCGCCGAGCCCCTGCAGGCTGCCGAAACGCACCCCGCGCTTCATCCCCACCCCCACGGTCTCGCGCATGCTCTCGGTCATCACGCGGCGCAGCCCGGCGTGGTCGATGACATTCTGAACGCTCATCCCGGTGATCGCGGGTAGTGCGTTGAGCATGTTGACGACGAGTTTGGTCCACTGGGCGCCGACGAAGTTGTCGAGGGCGACGGTGGGCACGGCGCCGGCGAGCACGTCCCGCCAGGCGAGCGTGGCGGCATCCGCGGCGCCGGTTCCCCGGCCCAGATAGGTGGGCGCGGCGGTTGTGATCGTCACTTGTCCGGGTGCCGCGTAGTTCGCCGCGATGATCGACAGGGCGCCGAAGCAGTCCGAGCGGGGCAGCAGAGAGCCCGCGGTGCGCACCCCGTCGAGGCCGTTCTGCACGACGATCACGGGGGAGCCGTCGAGAACCCGGACGTTCTCGCCGATGGCCGCCGCCGCATCCTGGGCCTTGGTGCAGATGAGCGTCAGCTGAGGAGTTCGGGCCAGACGTTCGAGCGCGAGCGGATGCTGGCGTACGGTTCCGAAGGCCCCGGTCAGGGAAATTCCCTCGGCCCGGATGGCCGTAAGCGCCGGTCCGCGCGCTGTCACGGTGACCGTATGACCGGCCCGGGCGAGCAGGGTCGCGAACGTGCCGCCGAGGGCGCCGGCTCCGATCACCGCAATATCCATCCCCCCAGCCTAGGTCGCGCCCGATGGGTCAGCGCCGGGCCGGGGCCGGATACCATGTCAAGAATGAACGAAGCATCCGGCGGGCCAGCCAGCGAACCGACAGTCGAACGGACGCCCGGGCAGCGGTCGACGAAGGTCGGCGCCACCGTCAGCGGCCTCCTCCTGGTCGACAAGCCCCAGGGCTGGACCAGCCACGACGCCGTCGCCCGCACCCGCCGCCTGGCCGGCACCCGCAAGGTCGGTCATGCCGGCACGCTGGACCCGATGGCCACCGGCCTGCTGGTCCTCGGCATCAACAGTTCCACCCGCCTGCTGACGTACGTCGTCGGCCTCGACAAGGAATACCTGGCGACAATTCGACTGGGTGCGTCGACGACGACCGACGACGCCGAGGGTGAAGAGCTGGCGCGGGCATCCGTCGACGCCGTGGCCGCCGTCACGCCAGAAGCCGTCGCGGCCGGAATCGGCGCCCTCACCGGCGCCATCGCGCAGCAGCCCAGCTCCGTCAGCGCCATCAAGATCGACGGCAAGCGCGCCTACGCCCGGGTGCGCGCCGGCGAAGAAGTGGACCTGCCAGCCCGCCCCGTCACCGTGAGCGCGTTCGCGCTGCTCTCCCTGACCCCGGCCGACGGGTTCCTCGACCTCGAGGTGCGGGTGGAGTGCTCCTCCGGCACGTACATCCGGGCGCTGGCCCGCGACCTCGGCGCCGCCCTTCATGTCGGCGGCCACCTCACCAGCCTGCGCCGAACCCGGATCGGCCCGTTCGGCATCGACATGGCCCAGCCGCTCGCCGAGCTCGACGTCGCCGCCGGACTGATCGGCCCGACGGATGCCGCCACGCGCATCCTGGGACGCCTCGACCTGACAGAGCAGCAGGCCATCGACCTCGGACACGGCAAGCGCATCGCGGTGGACGGTGCAGTCGGCACCGACGCCGAAGCCGGCACCGCGGTGCCGGTCGGCCCGGTGGCCGCGGTCGCGCCGGACGGCCGGTTGGTCGGCCTGGTCGAGTACCGTGGCGACCACGCCAAGTCCCTGCTCAACTTCCCACCCGATCAGGTCGCCGATGCCCCGCAACCCGCGGCAGCCCCGGAGGCCACCGCATGATCGAGTGGTTCATGTGGCTCCAGCTGGCTGTGGCCACCCTCACCGGCCTGCTCTGCATCGCCCTCGGCTTGGCCGGGCGCAAACCCAGCGACCTCACCATGGGTGCCACCGCGCTCGTAGAGCTGCTGCTGATCGTGCAGCTCGTCGTCGCGATCGTCGCCCCGCTCACGGGCAACACCGCGACCGGCAGCCTGCTCGAGTTCTACACCTACCTGATCAGCGCCATTCTCGTGCCCGTGGCCGCCGCAGCCTGGGCGCTGATCGAACGCAGCCGCTGGAGCACGGTCATCCTGGGCGTCGGCGGGCTGGGCGTGGCCGTGATGGTCTACCGGATGTGGCAGATCTGGACCGTCCAGGGCCTGTGAGATCCAGGGTCTGTGAGATTCAGGGCCTGTGAGATGCAGGGCCGAGAAGTCCGGCGCCCGTGAAATCGGATCCACGGATGCTGCGATAATCAGTAAGCCATGACCGCACAGCAGAGCAACGCCGCAGGGACGCCCGCCCAGACCGCTCGGCCGACCCCGGTGACCGGCATCGGACGCGTGCTGATCGCCGTCTACGGCCTCCTCGCGCTCGCCGCCACGGGCCGCTCCTTCGTGCAGATCGCCTCTAAATTTGCCGAGGCACCGTTGTCCTACTCACTGTCCGCTCTGGCCGCGGTCGTCTACATCGTCGCCACGGTGGCCCTGATCAGGAGCGGCGGACGCTGGCGCCGGGCGGCCTGGATCACGATCGGCTTCGAGCTCGCCGGCGTGCTTGTGGTCGGCACCCTCAGCCTCGTCGACCCGGCCCTGTTTCCGCACGACTCGGTCTGGTCGCTGTACGGCCGCGGCTACCTCTTCATCCCGCTCGTGCTGCCGGTCCTGGGCATGTGGTGGCTGTCCCGGAGCGGGAAGGTGCGCGAGTGAAGGTGCTGCGCGGCGTAGCCGACATCCCGGCCGACTGGCCGGCCTCCGCGGTCAGCATCGGCAAGTTCGATGGTGTGCACGCGGGGCACCGCGCGGTCATCGCCGAGTTGCAGGCACTCGCCGACAGCGCCGGACTGGCCTCCGTGGTGGTGACCTTCGACCGGCATCCGCTCGCCGTGCTTGCCCCCCAGGAGTGCCCACAGACCCTGATCAGCACCGAACAGAAGCTTGCCCTGCTCGCCGAGACCGGCGTGCGCGCCACCCTCCTGCTCGAGTTCACCGCGGCGTTGGCCGCTCTGTCGCCCGAGGACTTCATTGAGAGCATCCTGGTGCAGGGGCTTCACGCGCGCACCGTTCTGGTCGGCCGCGACTTCCGGTTCGGCGCTCGCGGCGCCGGCGATGTGCACCTACTGCAGGAGCTGGGGGACCGGTTCGGGTTCACCGTGCGCCTGATCGACGACGTGAAACCAGACCGGATGCGCCGGGTCTCGTCGACCTGGATCCGCGAGCTGCTCTCCCGCGGCGAGGTCGGCGCGGCCACCACGCTGCTCGGGCACAACCCGACCGTGCGCGGCGAGGTCGTGCACGGTGCGAAGCGGGGTCGCGAACTCGGCTTTCCCACGGCCAACCTGTCACCGGCGTCCGAGGGGCTCATCCCCGCGGACGGGGTCTACGCGGGCTGGCTGACGGATGCCGGTCTCCGCTACCCGGCGGCCATCTCGGTGGGCAACAACCCCACCTTCGACGGTGTGGCGCAGAAGCAGGTCGAGGCCTTTGTGCTCGACCAGGACATCGACCTGTACGACCATGTGGTGGAGGTGTCCTTCGTCGAACGTATCCGCGGCATGGTCGCGTTCACCGGAATCGAACCGTTGATCGTGCAGATGCACGACGACGTGGACAAGGTCCGCGGCATCCTGGCCTGACCGGGCATCCTGGCCTGACCGGGCATCCTGGCCTGACCGGGCATCTCGCTGTTGCGAGCCGGCTACTTGGTCAGGCGGCTGCCTTTCGGGCCGTTGCACCAGCTGACCGGCGGCTGGACCTGGCCACTCGCCTTCCTGATCGGCACCGCCCTGGCCGCTGCCCTCGCCGACGCCGTGCAGCGGGCGCGGGCGCCTCAGGCGACCAGATCGGCGCGGTGGATGAGCGCCGCGGCGCCGATCAGTGGGCCGTCGCCGGAGAGAGCGGATGCGACGACGCGCACCCGGGTCGCGAAGGAGAACACCGTGCGCTCGGCGACGGCCGCTCGCACGTAGTCGAACAGGTCCGGCGTGACGTGTGAGAAGCCGCCGCCGATCGCCACCACGTCGAGGTCCACGAGGTTCGTCGCGGAGGCGATCGCCTGGCCGATGGCCTGGCCGCAGCGCTTGACCGCACTGATTGCGATCGGGTCTCCTGCGGCGTACGCGGCCGAGAGATCTTCGCCGGTAAGGCCCGGCCAGCCCTCGGCGCGCGCCCAGGCCACGGTGCGCGGTCCGGACGCGACGGCCTCGAGGCATCCGGTGCCGCCGCAGGCGCAGGCGTCGTCGAACCCGCCGACTTCGATGTGCCCGATGTGCCCGGCGTTGCCGGTGGCCCCGGAAACGGTGGACCCACCCAGGATCAGGCCGCCGCCGACGCCGGTGGACACGACCATGCCCATCAGGCTGTCGGCGCCCCTCCCGGCGCCGAGCCAGTGCTCGGCGAGCGTGATGCAGAGGCCGTCCAGACGCAGGCGCACGGGCGCATCGGGCACGAGGGCCGCGACACGGTCCCGTAAGGGGTAATCCCGCCAGGCCGGCAGGTTCAACGGAGAAACCGTGCCCGTGTCCACGGTGATCGGTCCGGCGGTGCCGATGCCGACGCCGAGGAGGGCGTCTCCGGCCGGCAGGCTCGCTCGGGCGCGCGTCACGACGGTCCGTACACTGTCCGCGAGTTCGTCGGCGGTTTTCACCGGGCCGGTGGGGGCGCGGTGCCGGCTGGCGGCGAGCACGACCCCCTGCTCGTCGACGAGTGCGGCTTCAACCTTGGTGCCGCCGAGGTCGACGGCGAGAGCGTAGCTGGTGGGCATGAGATCAGCCTAGGGCGTGCTGAGATGCGGTGTCGATGCCCGAATGCGCAGATGAGCAACATGGCCAACAGGCGTTGATCGGGGGAGACCGGAGACTTAGGCTGGACCCGAACGGAACGGAGCACCATGACGGACACCGACGAACTCTTGTCCATTCGCGCGGCCGAGCTCTACTATGAGGAAAACAAGACGCAGGACGAAATCGGCACCGTTCTCCGCCTCACCCGCTGGAAGGTGGGCCGGCTCCTCGCCCAGGCCAAGGCCAGTGGCTTCATCCGCATCGAAATCGTGCATCCGCGCGCCCGTCGCCTCTCCATCGAACGCCGGCTGCGCGAGACCACGCACCTGACGGATGCCATCGTCGTCTCCTCCGCCGGCGTCTCCACTGACGAAGAACTCCAGTCCCGCACTGCCCAAGCTGCCGCCGACTACCTCACGGGCCTCCGCCCGGTGCCGCGAACGTTCGGCATCAGCTGGGGCCGCACCCTGCACGAGGTGTCGCTGCACCTGGCCCAGGGCTGGGCCAACGGCGTCAACGTCGTGCAGATCAACGGCGGAGTCAGCCTCAACCGGCGCGCCGGCACCGCAGCCGCGACGGCCGTCACCATCGCTCACAAGGCCTCGGGGGCGGCGACGCTGCTGCCGAGCCCCGCCATCCTCGAGCGCCTCGACACCAAGATCGCGATCGAAGCCGACCGCTCCGTCGCCGCCGTGCTGAACCTCGGCTCCGCGGCATCCGCCTACCTGTTCAGCGCCGGCCAGGCCGACCAAAACTCGGCTCTCGTCGACAGCGGCTACCTCACCGCGGAACAGGTCGCCGAGCTCGTACGCAAGGGCGCGGTCGGCGACATCGTCGGCCGGTACATCGACAGCAACGGCAACATCGTCGACCCGGAACTCAACGGCCGCACCGTCGGCATCCAGCTCGAAGCGCTGCGTCACGCGAAGACCGCCATCGCCGTGATCACCGGCGGCTCCAAACACTCCATCGCCCGCGCCGTCGTCGGCAGCGGCCTGTGCACAGTGCTCGTCACCGACGAAGACACCGCACTCGCCATCCTCGGCGAAAACGCATGACCGCACCCCGACCGCAAGGACAATTCATGACTACCAGCCAAACGGCCATGGCCCAGCTGAACACCGGGGAACGCGCCCTGGCGCTCATCGGCGGCGAAGCCACGGATGCGAATCTGCGGCGTTACCTGCACGGCATCCCCGGCATCGACGCCGTCGGCTTGGAGCAGCGTGCCGCCGACCTCGGCACCCGCTCGATCAAGACCAGCTCGAAAAAGTGGGCGATCGACAAGATCATCAGCCTGATCGACCTCACCACCCTCGAGGGGGCCGATACCCCCGGCAAGGTGAAGTCCCTGGTCGGCAAAGCCCTCACGCCCGACGCCGGCGACCTCAGCTGCCCTCGCGTGGCCGCGGTCTGCGTCTACGGCGACATGGTGCCGCACGCCGTCGCCGCTCTCGGCTCCGCGCACTCCGCGGGCACGGATGCCGGCGTGAACGTCGCCGCCGTCGCGACCGCGTTCCCGAGTGGGCGCGCGTCCCTCGCGATCAAGCTGGCCGACGTGCACGACGCCGTCGCGGCCGGCGCCGACGAGATCGACATGGTCATCGACCGTGGTGCGTTCCTGTCCGGCAGGTTCGGCCAGGTCTACGACGAGATCGTGGCGGTCAAGCAGAGCTGCCGCCGCCCCGACGGCAGTTTCGCCCACCTCAAGGTGATCCTCGAGACCGGGGAGCTCACTACCTACGACAACGTGCGCCGCGCGTCGTGGCTGGCCATTCTGGCCGGCGGCGACTTCATCAAGACCTCCACCGGCAAGGTGCCCGTCGCGGCCACCCTGCCCGTGACCCTTTCCATGCTCGAGGTCGTGCGCGACTGGCATCGCCTCACCGGGGCGAAGGTCGGTGTGAAGCCGGCCGGCGGCATCCGCACGTCTAAAGACGCCACCAAATACATCGTGACCGTCGCCGAAACCGTGGGCGAGGAATGGCTCACGCCGAGCCTGTTCCGGTTCGGGGCGTCGAGCCTGCTGAACGACGTGCTGATGCAGCGCCAGAAGATGACCTCCGGACACTACTCCGGCCTTGACTACGTGACGATCGATTGAATCTCGACAAGCTCGATCACCGACAACTCGATCAACCTTGATTGGAATAACCATGAGCTTTCTTGACTACGCTCCGGCCCCGGAGTCCCAGGCCGTGCTGAACCTTCGGGGGGACTACGGACTCTTCATCGACGGGGAGTTCGTCGCCGGTCGGGGCGAGCCGTTCCAGAGCATCAACCCGGCCACCGAGAAGCAGATCGCAATGATCGCCCACGCCGACGCGGCGGATGTCGACGCGGCGGTGGCCGCCGCCCGTCGCGCCTACGACAAGACCTGGTCGAAGCTCTCCGGCAGCGATCGCGGCAAGTACCTGTTCCGCATCGCCCGCCTTGTGCAGGAGCGGGCCCGTGAGCTTGCCGTCGCCGAGACCCTCGACAACGGCAAGCCGATCAAGGAGAGCCGCGACGTCGACGTGCCTCTGGTTGCCGCCTGGTTCTTCTACTACGCCGGCTGGGCCGACAAGCTCGACCACGCCGGGGTCGGCCCGACGCCGTCCGCGCGGGGCGTCGCCGCCCAGGTGATCCCGTGGAACTTCCCCCTGCTGATGCTGGCTTGGAAGATCGCCCCGGCCCTCGCCGCCGGCAACACGGTCGTGCTCAAGCCGGCCGAGACCACCTCCCTGACCGCGCTGCTGTTCGCCGAGATCCTGCAGCAGGCCGACCTGCCCGCCGGCGTAGTCAACATCGTCACGGGCGGCCGCGACACCGGCAAGGCCCTCGTCGGGCACCCCGGCGTCAACCTCGTCGCGTTCACCGGCTCCACCGGCGCCGGCCGGGCCATCGCCCGCTCGGTCGCCGGAACCGACAAGAAGGTCATCCTCGAGCTCGGCGGCAAGGCCGCGAACATCGTCTTCGACGACGCGCCCATCGACCAGGCGATCGAGGGCATCGTCAACGGCATCTTCTTCAACCAGGGCCACGTCTGCTGCGCGGGCAGCCGCCTGCTCGTGCAGGAGTCGATCCACGACGATGTCATCGACCGCCTCAAGGCGCGCCTGTCCACGCTGCGCCTCGGCGACCCGATGGACAAGAACACCGACATCGGCGCCATCAACAGCGCCGAGCAGCTGGCCCGCATCCGGGAGCTCACCGACATCGGCGAGCAGGAAGGCGCCGAGCGCTGGAGCCCGGACTGCGTGCTGCCCGAGGCCGGCTTCTGGTTCAGACCGACCATCTTCACCAACGTCTCCACCAGCCACCGCATCGCCCGTGACGAGGTATTCGGTCCGGTGCTCTCCGTGCTGACTTTCCGCACCCCGGCCGAGGCCATCGCCAAGGCGAACAACACGCCGTACGGACTGTCCGCCGGAATCTGGACCGAGAAGGGCAGCCGGATGCTGGCCGTCGCCGACAAGTTGCGTGCCGGCGTGATCTGGGCGAACACGTTCAACCGCTTCGACCCGGCCAGCCCATTCGGCGGCTACAAGGAGTCCGGCTACGGGCGCGAGGGCGGCCGTCACGGGCTTGCCGCCTACCTCAAGCCCGCCACGGGTCGCGCGGCCGCGCGCACCGTGACGGCCGCGCCCGCGGCATCCATCGCACCGGCCGCTGCTTCGCCGGCCGCGGAGAAGACCCCCGTTTCCCGAAAGAAGGCAGCCAAGTGACCCGCCTCGCCGTTCCCAAGACCTACAAGCTCTACCTCGGCGGCAAGTTCCCGCGCAGTGAGTCGGGCCGGGTCTACGAGATCCGTTCCCATGACGGGGAATTCCTCGCCAACGCCGCGAAGGCCAGCCGCAAGGATGCCCGGGACGCCGTCGTCGCCGCCCGCTCGGCCCTCGGCGGCTGGGCCGACGCCACGGCCTACAACCGCGGTCAGGTGCTCTACCGCATCGCGGAGTTGCTCGAGGGGCGCCGGGCCCAGTTCGTCGCCGAAATCGTGCAGTCGGAAGGAGTGAGCACCGCGGCAGCATCCGCCCAGGTCGACGAGGCCATCGACCGCTGGGTCTGGTACGCCGGCTGGGCCGACAAGTACCTGCAGGTGGCCGGCAACGCCAACCCGGTTTCGGGACCCTACTTCAACCTCACGGTGCCGGAGCCCACGGGCGTCGTCGCCATCATCGCGCCGCAGACCGGGGGTTCCCTCCTCGGTCTCGTCAGCGCGGTCGCCCCGGCGCTGGTCTCAGGCAATACCGTGGTCGTCGTCGCGAACGAGGCCATGCCGCTCTCGGCGATCAGCCTGGGCGAGGTGATCGCCACGAGCGACGTGCCCGGCGGCGTAGTCAACATCCTCACCGGGTCTCCCGCCGAGATGGCGCCGTGGCTGGCCAGCCACGCCGACGTCAACGCCCTCGACCTGGTTGGCGCCGGCGATCTCGACTGGATCCACCTCGAGATCGACGCGGCCGAGACGCTCACCCGGGTGCTGCAGCCCGAGAATGGTCCGGATGCCGCGAGTCCCTCCCTGGCGCGCGTCCTGGCATTTACCGAGACGAAGACGATCTGGCACACGAAGGGCCTGATCTAGCCCGCGCCCGCCACGCTACGCCTCGTGCGGCCGCTCGGTGTCGTCGTCGCGCAACAGGTCTTCCAGAGCCTGGTCCACCTCGTCGAGCACGGGCTCGGCTCCGGCCGCCGAGCTGGTCAGACGGGCCACGAGGGCCTGTGGGTCGTCGAGGTCCGCTGACGAGGGCAGAAGGTCCGGGTGGGCCCACAGTTCGTCGCGCTTCTCGTTGCCCACGGCATCCGTCACGGCCTGCCACAGCGCGGCGGCCTCGCGCAGACGCCGGGGCCGCAGCTCGAGCCCGACCAGGGTGGCGAACGCCGACTCGGCGGGGCCACCGGATGCCCGGCGCCGCTTCACCGTCTCGGCGATCGCATCCGCGCGGGGCAGCCGGCTCGTGGCCTCGAGGGTGACGACATCGACCCAGCCCTCGATCAGGGCGAGCATCGTCTCGAGCCGGGAAAGCGCGGCCAGCTGGGCCTCGCTCTTCGGCGGGATCAGCGAGCCGTCGACCATGGCGGCGCGCAGCTCTTCCGGGTTGGCCGGATCGAAGCCGTCGGCCAGCTGCTCGAGGCGGCTTGAGTCGATGTGGATGCCGCGGGCGAAGTCGGTGATCGAGCTGATCAGGTGCAGGCGCAGCCAGCGGGAGTGGCGGAAGAGGCGCGCATGGGCGATTTCGCGCACCGCGAGGTAGATCTGCACCTGGTCGGCGGGAACGTCGAGGCCTTCCCCGAACGCGGCCACGTTCTGGGGGAGCAAAGCGGCCTGCTGGTCGCTGAGCAAAGGGATGCCGACGTCTCCACCGGAGACGACCTCGCTGGACAGCTGACCCACGACCTGGCCGAGCTGCATGGCGAACAGGGTGCCGCCGATGCTGCGCATCACCTGGCCGGCACCGGCCATCATGCCCTTGAGTTCTTCCGGGGCCTGATCGGTGAGCACCCGGGTCAGAGAGTCGGAGATGCTGGTCGCGACGGGCTCGGCGAGCTGGGTCCAGAGCGGCATGGTCGCGGTGACCCATTCCTTACGGGTCATCAGGCGCGGAGGGGTGGTGAGCTCGGCGACCGAGATCACCTCGTCCAGCCAGAGGGAGGCGATGTGGAATGCCTGGTCGAGGGCGGCGCGTTCGGCCGAGGTCACGTCGAGCTGGCTCTGGGCCGCGCGCTCCTGGCCCTGGTTGAGGGCGGCATCCCAATTGATGGATCCGTCGCCGCCGCCGCGCAGAGCACCCTGCAACTGATTCATCAGCGCGGAAATGCTCGCCGGGTCGCTGGGAAGCCCCGCCGCGCCGGCCAGCTGGCTCGGGTCGATGGACGACTTCCCACTCAGGATGTCGCGCAGCATGTCCCGAAACTCATCTTCGGGATTGTGACCCTCGTCGGGTCGGGAGTCGTCGTCGGCCACTTCAGGCACCTCTCAGTCGCGTCCTCCTACGCTAGCCGGAGATCCCCGGCGCGGACTGGGAAATGACCTACGCTGGTAAACCGGTGTCCGCCTGCCGCGAACAGCCAGCACATTCCCTGGAAGGAGACCGGTGGCCCTCTTCACCGATCACCCAGTACAGCCGCCCGACCGATCCGCGCGCGCCGTCGGGGCAGGCTGGGTGGTGCTCGGGATCGCGATGGTCATCGGCCTCATCCTCGCCGTGACGCCGTCACCGTATGTGATCGAGAAACCAGGACCGGTCTACAACACCATCGGCACCGCCGAACAGGATGGCCAGCAGGTGCCGCTCATCTCCATCTCCGGCGAACCCGTCTACCCGACCGAGGGCAGCCTCGACCTGCTGACCGTGTCACTGGTGGGCAACCCCGACAACCGGCCGAGCTGGCTGACGGTCGCCGCCGCCTGGCTCGACCCGAACCAGGCCGTGATCCCGATCGAGTCGGCGTTCCCGCCCGACGTGAGCACGAAGCAGCGCGAGGAGCAGAGCCAGGTGCAGATGGTGAATTCGCAGCGGGATGCGATCGCCGCCGCTCTGACCAGCCTCGACTATGACTACCCGACGATCCTCTCGGTTGTCTCCCTGCCCGGCGACTCGCCCGCCGAGGGAGCCATCGAAGCCGGCGACGAGGTGGTCTCGGTGAACGGTGAGGAGGTCGCCGACATCACGGCCCTGCGAGACGCGCTGACGCGAAACGGGGTCGACGACGCCGCCTCCATCGGAATCATCCGGGACGGCGCCAGCGAGACGGTGCAGGTCACCCCGGTTGAATCGGGCGACGCCGTCGTGGTGGGCATCAATGTGACGAGCGACTACGACTTCCCCTTCGACGTCACGATCGAACTCGACTCGGTCGGCGGGCCCAGCGCGGGCATGATGTTCGCCCTCGGCATCATCGACACGCTCACCTCCGGCTTTATTCAGGGCGGTGAGGACGTCGCGGGCACCGGCACGATAAACCAGGCCGGCGAGGTGGGTCAGATCGGCGGTATCCGACAGAAGCTAATCGGTGCCGACCAAAGCGGCGCCCATTGGTTCCTCGCGCCCGCCGGCAACTGTGACGAGGTTACCGGTCACGTTCCCGACGGGATGACGGTCTTCTCCGTTGACACCCTCGACGACGCGCTGGCCGCGCTGGACGCCATCCGCACCGGTGCGGACACCGACGCGCTGGAGCAGTGCACACTCGGCTAACCCCGGGTCGCTGCCCAGCGAACGTGCGGCTTTCGTTCGGGGCGGCTGTCTAGAATGTACGTTGACCGCCGATTTCGAGATCAAGAGGCCAATTCGTGACGTCACAACAAGCCCGTAGCGCTCCAGCGCCACAGCGCAGCCGTGCTCCCCTTGCCATTACGGCAGCGATTATCGCGGGGCTGGTGATCATCTTCTTTGTTTTCGCCGGGCTCTATGCCGACGTTCTCTGGTTCGACCAGTTGGGCTTCCTCACCGTGCTGACCACGCAGTGGTTCGCCGGTGCCGTGCTGTTTCTGATCGGGTTTGTAGCGATGGCGGTCCCCGTCTGGGCGAGCATCCAGATCGCGTACCGCTCGCGGCCGGTCTATGCGAAGCTGAATTCGCAACTCGACCGCTACCAGCAGGTCATCGAGCCGCTGCGCCGCCTCGCCATGTACGGCATCCCGGCTCTGCTCGGTCTGTTCGCCGGCGTCGCCGCGGCCACCCGCTGGCAGGTCGTACTGATGTGGCTGAACCGCACGGACACCGGCCGAGTCGACCCCCAATTCAAACTGGACATCTCGTTCTATCTGTTCGATCTCCCCTTCCTCCACTCCGTGCTCGGGTTCGCGTCGGCCGTGGTGCTCATCTCGGCCCTCGTCGCCGCGGCTACGAGCTACCTGTATGGCTCGATCAGGGTGAGTGGGCGCGAGGTCATCGTTTCCAAGGCCGCCCGCATCCAGATTGCCATCACGGCAGCCCTCTACCTGATGCTGCAGGCCGTCAGCATCTGGCTCGACCAGTACTCCACGCTGACCAACACCAACGACATCATCACCGGCGCCGGCTACACCGACGTGAACGCCACGATCCCGGGCCGCGCCATCCTGGCCGGAATCGCCGCCGTCGTCGCTATCCTGTTCCTCCTCACGGCCTTCATCGGCCGCTGGCGCCTGCCCATTGTCGGCACCGCGCTGTTGATCGTCAGCAGCCTCCTGCTCGGTTCGCTGTACCCGTGGGTCGTGCAGCGCTTCCAGGTGGTGCCGAGCGCCAAGACGCTCGAAGAACCCTATATTCAGCGCAACATCGACCTCACCCGCGACGCCTACGACCTGGCGGATGTGGAGGAGATTCCGTACAACGCGAGCACGACGGCCGAGCCCGGCGCCCTGCGCGCCGACGCTGAGACGACCGCTAACATCCGTATTCTCGACCCTGCTCTGGTCAGCGACGCGTTCTCCCAGCTCGAGCAGTTCAAGCAGTATTATCAGTTCCCGCAGAACCTCGACGTCGACCGGTACACGATTGACGGCAAGTCCCAGGACACAGTGGTCACCGTGCGCGACCTCAACCTGACCGGCTTGAACGCCGGGAACACCTGGGTCAACTCGACCGTGGTCTACACGCACGGCTACGGCGTCGTGGCGGCCTACGGCAACCAGCGCTCGGCCGACGGCCAGCCTGTGTTCCTCGAGTCCGGCATCCCGACCACCGGGTCACTGCCCGACTATGAGCCGCGGATTTACTTCGGCGAGACGTCGGCGCCGTATTCCATCGTGGGCGCGCCGAAGGACAGCAAGCCGGTCGAGCTCGACTACCCGTCGGGAACGGATGGCGCGCAGCAGACCTATACGACCTTCGACGGCGACGGCGGGCCGAAGCTCGACAGCGCATTCAGCAAGCTGATCTACGCGCTCAAGTTCCAGTCGGAGCAGATCTTCCTGGCCAACGCCGTGAACGAGAAGTCTCAGATCCTCTATGACCGCGACCCGGTCACCCGGGTGCAGAAGGTGGCTCCGTACCTCACCCTCGACTCCGACGCCTACCCGTCGATCGTCGACGGCAAGGTCAAGTGGATCGTTGACGGTTACACCACCTCGGCCGACTACCCGTACTCCACCTCCGTGGGCCTGAGCGACGCGATCGCCGACACTGAAACGCCCCCGCAGCCATTCGCGCTCGACAACATCAACTACATGCGAAACTCGGTCAAGGCCACGGTCGACGCCTATGACGGCAAGGTCACCCTCTACGCCTGGGACGACGAGGATCCGCTGCTCAAGACGTGGCAGAAGATCTTCCCGACGACCGTCAAGCCGATGTCCGAGATGAGTGGCGATTTGATGAGCCACGTGCGCTACCCGGCGGACCTGTTCAAGGTGCAGCGCCGGGTTCTGGGCAAGTACCACGTCACCGACCCGGGTTCCTTCTACTCGGTCGACGACGCCTGGACCACGCCGAACGACCCGGTGTCACCGTCGACGAACACGACCCTGCAGCCGCCCTACTACCTGACCATGCAGGTACCGGGCCAGGAGAAGCCGGCCTTTTCGCTCTACTCGACCTTCATCCCGGATGCGAGCGGCGCGACCAGCCGTAACGTGCTGACCGGCTACCTGGCGGTAGACGCGGATGCCGGATCGACCGACGGGAAGCGGGCTGAAGGCTACGGCAAGCTGCGCCTGCTCAACCTGCCGAAGGATGTGACCGTGCCCGGCCCCGGCCAGGTGCAGGCGAAGTTCAACGCCGACCCGACCGTGTCTACCCAGTTGAACCTGCTCAAGCAGGGCCAATCGAAGGTGCTCAACGGAAACCTGCTCACCGTGCCTGTGGGTGGCGGCCTGCTCTACGTGCAGCCGGTTTACGTGCAGTCCACGGGTGAGACCAGCTACCCGCTGCTGCAGAAGGTGCTCGTCGCCTTCGGAGACCAGATCGCGTTCGAGGACACGCTGGACAAGGCGCTTGACGTGCTCTTCGGCGGCGACTCCGGCGCCAGCGCCGGCGACACCGATGTGCCGCCGTCCGAGACGCCCGTGGAGGGGGAGGCCCCTGCCGAGGGTGGAACCACTCCGTCCACGTCGACCGGTGACCCGGCGACGGATGCTCAGCTGAAGTCGCTCCTCGCCGTGGCCAAGCTGGCCGTCACCGAGAAGCAGGCGGCCCTGACGACCGGTGACTTCACCGCCTACGGGGTAGCCGACAAGAAGCTGAACGACGCGATCGCCGAAATGCTGGTGCTGCTCGACCAGTAGCGAGTCGTTCGCCGCTTCATCCGCTGCGCGGGTGCTGCGCCGTTTCGCCGGGGGCACGCCTCCCGCGGAACGGCGCAGCACCCGCGTTCCGTGTGCAGGGATGGCCGGTTCCGCAGCCCGTGTGGTCGGACCGGTCCGCAGGCTGTGGTAAATTTGATCTTGTAGCGCGGGGTGGAGCAGTTCGGTAGCTCGCTGGGCTCATAACCCAGAGGTCGTAGGTTCAAATCCTGCCCCCGCAACCAAGTGCGCTTCAGGCAATGCCACGGTGATTCTCATCACATGTACAGAGGGACCGGTTCAGCAGAAATGCTGCACCGGTCCTTCTGCTTTAACTCGGGGGTCCAGTACATGTCCGGACTTTTGAGTGAAAGTGTCGGAAAGGTCATCACCCCGACTCCACATTCCTCACGGCCGTAGTTCGACTACCCGATCCGGATCGTCTGGGCGACGCTCGGCACCCCATTCGCGTCCAGGGAGAACGGGAGATAATGCCCGGGAACCACGACTCCCGGATCGGACGGAATGGTCAGGGATGCGGTATTGCCGGTCACGCCGGTGGGCGTGAGCGGGATGCGACGCTGGTCAGTGTTGATCGAGTGGGTGACCGTGCTCATGCGGATGAGGGAGAAGACTGGTGTGGGCCCAGACGTCGTTACCGGGATGGTGGAACCCCGCGCCGCAGTGGTAGGCGCCGTGGTGATCGATGGACGAGGACGGGCCGTACCGTCGGCGTTGAGCAGGTAGGGCGGCGTGAATACCTGCCCGTCCGGATGGTTGGTCGTGCAGGTGCCGCAGAGGCCGCCACCGCCGACGTAGACCCGGGCATCAGGCAGCAATAGCCCCACGCTGTGATATGTGCGCGGCACAGTCATCGGCGCGAGCGCGGTGAACTTGCCGGTCGCCATACGCCTGACCGCCCAATGCCAGAACCTGTCCGTCGGGCAGCACGACGGAGTTCAAGAAAGCCCGTCGCGCCGCCATGTCGCCGGTTCGCGTCACCGTGACACCATTGTTGATGTCGATTGCATGGGCCCGCGCGGTGGCGTCACTGTCCTGGTACGCGGGCGAGCCACCGAGGGTGAGTATTTTGCCGACGTCGTACATGACCGCATTTCCGTTCATCGCGTCGCCACTGTCGGCCCGGAGACCAAGATCCTGAACAGCGCTGGTGCTGCTGGTCGTGTACATGTTCATCCGACGGCTCGGGCCGGCATGGAACACCTTCCCGTCGGCCACCGCGAACAGCCATGCGTGGTTGTCGGATCGGAACACCCCTTGCGGGTCGTTCGTCAGGATCGGTGCGACAGGCGCGTTGGCCAGCCCGCGCCACCCGGCGCCAGTCGACCAGATGTCACCATTCTTGCCGCCCTGGCCGCCCGCCCAGGAGCCGCCGAGAAGGAATACCTGCCCATTGGAAAGCGTGACGTTCGACTGATAGGCGCGCGGGATGTCCATGGGTGTGGCGGCTGACCACGTGTTGTTCGCCGGGTTGTAGATCGTCGACGAGGCGGCGTTGCTCCCCCCGCTGATCAGGATCCTGCCGTCCGGGAGGATCGACACCCCGGGGCAGAACATGTCGGGCCCCGTATTCGCGACAGTAAGCGGGGTGACCACGCCGGTGTTCAGATCGAGGATGGCGGTCTGGGTGTTGCCGTTGGCCCCGCCGAAGGTCGTGTTGGAGTACGAGGATCAGGTGAGCACTGTGTTGCCGGGCAAGAGGGCTGCCGCCGCGGGAACCAGCGGGAAACCGATCGTCGCACCCCAGCTTCCTTTCGATGCCGTGGGGGTCGGAGCGGGCGGCGGCGCTGAGAGGGAGCGACCGATCACGTTCAGCTCCGCCGCCGTGGTCCACTGTCCGCGATTGCCGGGGCGTACCAGCGATGATCACCGTGAACACGACGGCGAGAAGCCGGGCAGCGGTCGGGTTGCGGCGCATGCGGAATACCTCGTTGGGTACTGGGGGAAGGTGCAGGCAGTGTCGATAGAACCCCAGATCCACCGTCAGTGGGAGGGTGTGAGGGAGTGCAATTCGACGAACTTCGACATCCCCGGCACAGCGTCGCGCGCGGTCGCCCAGGACGTCCGGAATCAGTTTCCGGACTTGTCGCCGAAGCCTTCGGCATAAGCGGCGGTGTCGGACCGGGCTTCTGTGCGAACCGTCAAAGGTGAATCTCCCCCTATCGAAAGCGGATTCAGGAGTACACAGAGTGTGGCCACCACCTCTGAGATCGACCATGCGTTTCACAACCCAAGGCTGTGGTAAGTTTGTTCTTGCAACGCGGGGTGGAGCAGTTCGGTAGCTCGCTGGGCTCATAACCCAGAGGTCGTAGGTTCAAATCCTGCCCCCGCAACCATCAGCCCCCGGAACCACACGGTTCCGGGGGCTTTCTTGTGTCTGGCACACGTGGCTGTGCGCCGAACGAATCGTCAAGGAGGAGTCACTCATGCCACTGGTTCGAATCGAACTGAATCGAGCGGGGCCCCAGTCCAGTAAGTTCGATATGCATCAGGTCACCGGCGAACCCTCGCTGTTTCAGGCCGCCGCACGACAGTCGGGAACAGTTCAGACATGAAGCTCAAGATCAGCCTGCTGGCCGTTTTCGGTGTCGCGTCGCTGGTGCTGACGGGGTGCACCGCCACGGAAACGGATGCCGACGGTGGAGCGGCGGGGGAGCCTGTCACCATCGCCGTGGTCACCCACGGCACCGCAGGCGATTCCTTCTGGGACGTCGTCAAGAGCGGCGCCGAGCAGGCAGGCACGGACCTCGGAGCCACGGTCACGTATCAGGGCGACGGCGACCCGGTCAAGCAGAGCCAGCTGATCGAAGCGGCCATCGCGGCCCAGCCCGACGGGCTCATCATCTCGATGGCGAACCCCGACGGCGTGAAGAGCGCCGTCGAGAAAGCCGTTGCCGCCGGCATCCCGGTGATCACCATCAACTCGGGCCTGGAGAAGTCCGTCGAATTCGGCGCCCAGACCCACGTCGGCCAGAGCGAGTTCATCGCGGGCCAGGGAGCCGGCGAACAACTGGCCGCCGCCGACGTGACCAACGTGATCTGCATCATCCACGAGGCCGGCAACTCGGGGCTCGAAGAACGCTGCACGGGTGCCGCCGACACGGTCGGCGCGGACGTCAGCAACGTGCAGGTCGACGTCGCCAACCTCGCGGATGCCCAGAACACCATCAAGAGCAAACTCCTGGCCGACCCGTCCATCGACGCCGTCCTCACCCTGCAGACCGGGGTCGCCGTTGCCGCGAGCCAGGCCATCGACGAGGTGAAAAGCCCAGCCACGCTGGCCACATTCGACGTGTCGGCCGACGTGACCCGGCTCATCCAGGGCGGCAAGATACTGTTCGCGGTCGACCAGCAGCCCTACTCCCAGGGCTACCTGCCCGTGACCTTCCTCACCCTGCAGAAGCGCAACGGCGACGTCGTCGGCGGCGGGCTGCCGGTCTATTCGGGCCCGGGCTTCGTGACGAAGGACAACGCGGCCCAGGTCGCGAAGTTCGCGGAGAACGGCACGAGATGACCGTCGCTGTGGGCGCGGGGATCGATGAACGGCCGGGGAGGGTGCATCCGCTGCTCACCCTGCTGCGCAGGCCCGAAGTCGGCGCACTCGTGGCGGCCCTCGCGATCTTCCTCTTCTTCTCGCTCTCCACGCAAGCGTTCCTGACCCCCGCGGGCATCTCCACCTGGCTCTACTCGGCCTCCCTGTTCGGCATCATGGCCGTGGCCGTCGCCCTGCTCATGATCGGCGGGGAGTTCGATCTCTCGGCGGGCGCGATGACGGGCACCACGGGGCTCATCGTCGGCGTGGTCACCACTCAGTGGGACCTGAACATCTGGCTCGCCCTCGTGCTGGCCCTCGTGGTGGCGCTCGTGATCGGTGCCGGCAACGCCTGGGTCGTCATGAAGACCGGCCTGCCGAGCTTCATCGTGACCCTCGCAGCCTTCTTCATCCTGCAGGGCTGCAACCTGGCGTTGACGAAACTCATCACGGGCAGCGTCGCCATTCAGGGGATGGGGGCGGTGCCCGGGTTCGACCAAGTCAAGGTCTTCTTCGGCTCCTCGTTCCCGTTTCTGGGCATGGACGTCAAGATCTCGATCGTCTGGTGGATCGCGCTCACCGCAATGGCCACCTGGGTGTTGCTCCGCACCCGGCCCGGCAACTGGATCTTCGCCGTCGGTGGCCAGGTCACGAGCTCTCGGCAGGTCGGCGTTCCCGTGTTCAAGGTCAAGCTCGGGCTGTTCATGACCACGGCCGGTGCCGGCTGGCTCGTCGGCATGCTTCAGCTCTTCGACGTGTCGACCGTGCAGGCCACGACCGGGGTCGGCCAGGAATTCATCTACATCATCTGTGCCGTCGTGGGCGGATGCCTGCTCACCGGCGGCTACGGATCGGCGATCGGCGCGGCCCTCGGAGCCCTGATCTACGGGATGACCCTGCAGGGCATCGTGTTCGCCCAGTGGGACAACAACTGGCTCAAGGCCTTTCTCGGCGGGATGCTGCTGCTCGCCGTGTTGGTCAACCTGCTCGTTCGCCGCCAGTCCGGGGTGCGCGCATGACGCCGGCCCCGATCCGGCCAGAGCCGATCCGTCCGGAGCCGATCCTCGAGGTGCGCAACATCGGGAAGTCCTACGGTTCCGTGCGGGCGTTGGCGGGCGTGTCGGCATCCGTCGGCGCCGGGGAAGTGCTCTGCGTGCTGGGCGACAACGGCGCGGGCAAGTCAACGTTCATCAAGATCCTCTCCGGTGCCCACCAGCACTCGGAGGGAACCCTGCGCGTCTTCGGGGTGGAGCGCCGATTCGCGCATCCGCGGGAGGCGCTCTCCTTCGGCATCGCCACCGTTTACCAGGACCTGGCCGTGGTGCCGTTGATGCCGGTGTGGCGCAACTTCTTCCTCGGTTCCGAGCTCACCCGCGGCAGAGGCCCGCTCCGGCGCCTCGATGTCACCGGCATGCGGGCCACGACCAAACACGAGCTCGCCCGGATGGGCATCAACCTGCGCGACGTGGACCAGCCGATCGGAACGCTTTCCGGCGGGGAACGGCAAGCCGTCGCCATCGCACGCGCCGTACATTTCGGGGCGAAGGTCGTCATTCTCGACGAGCCCACGTCGGCCCTGGGAGTCAAGCAGGCCGGGGTGGTGCTCTCGTACATCGCCCGGGCCAGGGACCGCGGGCTCGGCGTCGTCTTCATCACGCACAATCCGCACCACGCCTATCCGGTCGGCGACCGCTTCCTGCTACTGCAGCGCGGCACCAGCATGGGCGATTTCGCCAAGAGTGAGATCACGATCGTAGAGATGACCGCGCTGATGGCCGGAGGGGCCGAACTTGAGGCGCTGGCCCACGAACTGGAGCGTGCGTAGGGCCTGAGATGGCCGCCCCGTCGCCACGCGGGCGGCGGAAGAGCACGGACTTATTCGTCTATATATACAAAACAAGTTCTCAATATATGTGAGCAACTCTCAACTTCAAGTTCTAGTCAGGGTAGAATTACCCCGTAACCAACCTCCTGGAGTATCCCGAAGCGGATGCCGCGCCCGGCCCGTCCGCGGCGGTCGAGGTCCTCGGCCGGCGGGTCTACGCGCTGCGGGTGGCGGTGGCGGGCGAGGTCGCGGACCGGTGCCGGCCCGAGCACGGCACCGGGCAGCTCTCGGCGAAGCGGGGCTGCCGCACCGCTGGAGAACTACTCGAGCGCCTGACGCTCGTCTCCGGGCCGACCGCGGGGCGACGGATGCGGTTGGGCAGGCAGCTGCGCACCGGCCGTTCCCTGGGTGGCGAACCGCTGCCGCCCACCTTCCTCGCCACGGCCATCGGCCTGGCCACCGGGGCGATCGGCGTCGACACGGCCGACGCGATCCTCACCGCGTTGACGCCGACACTGCGGTGCACCGACCTGGACTCGGTACAGGCCGCGGAGAGCGAGCTGGTCGCCTCGGCCACCGGCACCTGCTCCGAAACCCCGGTGCCGGCGTCGGCGGATGAGATCCGGTTGCAGGGTGCGGTCTGGAGGGCCGTGCTCGCGCCCGACGGGTCCCGGCCCGACGACCACGCCCTGATGGTGCGCGGGATCCGGCTCGGCCGCGAACGCGACGGCATCGTGCCGGTCTCGGGGGCGTTGATGCCCGAGATCGCGGGCAGGCTCCGCCGCCTCTTCGACGCGTACCTGTCGCCGAAGAGCGCCCCGGTCGCCTTCCACACCGCGGAAGAAGCCGACGCCGAGCGGGAGCAGGCGCCGCTCGAACGCGACGACCGCACGCCCGACCAGCGGCGCCACGACGTGCTCGCCGTGATCCTCGACATTGACTCCCGGGCCGGGGAGGCCCCGACCATCGACGGCGCCCCGGCCACGGTCCTGGTCAGTGTGCGGGAACAGGACCTGAACGCAGACTACAGTCAGGGCCGCGGCGTCGGCTGGATCGACGGCGTCGACACCCCGATCTCGATCAGCGCCGTCACAGACCTGATCAGCACCGGCGGACAACAGAAAGTCGTCATCACCGACGAGGGCCGCATCATCGCCCTCGGCTCACCCGAACGGTGCTTCACCGCCGCGCAACGCCGGACGATCCAACTCCGCGACGGCGCCTGCATCATCCCGGGCTGCAAAATCCCGGCCGGGATGGCCGAGATCCACCACGCGATCCCGCACTCCGAGAGCGGACCGACGCACACCGACAACGGGGTGCTGCTCTGCTGGTGGCACCACCGCTACCTCGCCGCCTCCGGCTGGAACATCCGCATGCTGCACGGCGCCGCGCAGATCATGGCACCACCCTGGCTCGAGACCGGGCCCCGCACCCGGCGAAACGCCACCACATCGCGCACCCGGATGACCGACGCGGCCGAACGGAAGAACGGATAGGGAGTCTCTCGTCTCCGCTCCCTGGTCCCGGACTCGGTCCCGGTCCGGTCCCGGTCCCGACAGGCTCGACCAGCGTCGCGGGAACGTTGGGGAGGGTGGGCCGCCGGGTAGCGTAGGGACTATACGCGTTGACCCGAGAAAGGGGCATCATGAACGCACCCCACGACCCGTTTGAGCTTTCTGCACTCCGGCTGACGCTAGATCTCGCCCGGCGGGGCACGGAATTCTTTGGCCGCGGACTGCAGGGGCTCACGGACGATGAACTCGACGGGGACTCTCTGCTGCCGGGCTGGACCCGGCGCCAGGTCGTCGCACACGTCGCGTCCAACGCCCGCGCGATCGGACGGCTGGCGCAGTGGGCCGACACCGGAGCCGAGACGGTGATGTATGCCTCGATGGAGGCGCGGAATGCGGAGATCACCGCCGGCAGCATCCTCAGTTCCGACGCGCTCCGTGAATCCTGGGCGGACTCGGCCACCGACCTGGACCGCCGCTGGCTGGCGCTGGCGGACGACCGCTGGGTCGTTCCGGTCAGGAACGGGCAGGGTGCCATGGTGCCGCTGCGAGACACGGTCTGGATGCGCACCCGCGAACTCTGGATCCACGCCGTCGACCTCAACCACGGTGCCGGCTTCCGGGACCTGCCGGAGGAGGTTCTCGACCGGCTTCTCGGCGAGATTGTCGGTGCCTGGGCCTCCCGGGGTGACACGGGCCGCCGGCTCACCGCGACGGATTCGACGCACACAGGCTACGGCGATCCGGATGCCCTCGACCAGGTCACGGGGTCGCTCGCCGACTTGGCCGCCTGGGCCGCCGGCCGTGCCCGCTCGGGCGTTACGTCCGATGCGGGGGAGACCCCCGTGGCAGCGCGCTGGCTCTGACCAGGCTGCGATCAGGCCCGCTCCTGCCACAGGGTGGGCCGTCCACGAGAACGGCCCCGCACCAAAAGGTGCGGGGCCGTTCCTCAGTCAATCAGGCGGTGACGGTTATTTGCCTGCCTTGCGGGCCGACTTCTTCTCTTCGGCCGGTGCCACTGCTTCGACGGCCGCGCGGCCGGCGCGGACCTCGTTGAAAGAGGTGCCGTAGTACGCGGCCTCCATGATGGTGCGCATGTCATCGAGCATCGGCATGCGCGGGTTGGCCGGTGCGCACTGGTCGCCGTAAGCACCCATGGCCAGGCTGTCGAGGCGGCTGATGAAGTCCTCCTCCGGCACACCCTGCGCCTGGAAGGACGGCTTGATGCCGGCCAGGTCGCGCAGCTTCTCCACGGCCAGGGCGTAGGACTCGACGCCCTCCGCCGGGGTCGACGCCGGGAGGCCGAGGTGCTTCGCGATCTGCTGGAAGCGCTCCGGGGCGATGTAGCTCTCGTACTTGGGCCAGCTGGTGAGCTTGGTGGGGATGAGGCCGTTGTAACGGATCACGTGCGGCAGGTAGGTCGCGTTGACCCGGCCGTGGATCAGGTGGAGCTGGGCGCCGGTGACGTGAGCCATCGCGTGACAGATACCCAGGAACGCGTTGCCGAACGCCATGCCGGCGATCGACGAGGCGTTGTGCATCTTCTCGCGGGCCTTGATGACCTCACCGTCGGTGCTGGCGGTGGTGCCGTTGACGCTGGTCACGATGTTCTCGAAGATCAGCTTGATCGCGTGCAGGCAGAGGCCGTCGGTGAAGTCGTTCGCGTACACGGACACGTAGGCCTCGGTGGCGTGCGTGAGAGCGTCGAAACCCGAGTCAGCAACCAGGAACGACGGCATCATGGCCGTGAGCACGGGGTCGATGATCGCGACGGTCGGCAGGAGCGCGTAGTCCGCGAGCGGGTACTTGACTCCGGTGACTTCGTCGGTGATCACGGCGAACGGGGTCATTTCCGAACCGGTACCCGAAGTGGTCGGGATACAGACGAGCTTGGCCAGTTCGCCGAGGTCGGGGAACTTGAACGCGCGCTTGCGCACGTCGAAGAACTTTTCCTTCATGTCGGAGAATTCGATTTCGGGGTGTTCGTACAGCAGCCACATCACCTTCGCGGCGTCCATCGGCGAGCCGCCGCCGAGGGCGATGATGGTGTCAGGCTTGAAGGCCCGCATTTCGGCGGCACCCTTCTCGACCGCTGAGACGGTCGGTTCGGGCAGCACGTTGTCGATGATCTGCAGTGCGACGCGGCCCTCGCGCCGGTTCAGGATGTCAAGGATCTTGTCGACGAAACCGAGGCGGGTCATGGTCGAGTCGGTCACGATCGTGACGCGTTCGACGTTGCGCATATCCGCCAGGTAACGGATGGCGTTCGGCTCGAAGTACGTCTTGGCGGGGACCTTGAACCACTGCAAGTTGTTGTTCCTTCTGCCGATGCGCTTGACGTTGATGAGGTTGATCGCGGAGACGTTGTTCGAGACGGAGTTGTGTCCGTACGAGCCACAGCCAAGCGTCAACGACGGGATGAACGCGTTGTAGATGTCACCGATACCACCGAGCGAGCTGGGGGCGTTGGTGATGATCCGGACCGCCTTGACGCGGGTTCCGAACTCTTCGATGATGGCCGGGTTTTCGCTGTGGATGGAGCCCGAGTGGCCGAGGCCGTCGAATTCAACCATCTGCTCGGAGAGCGAAATGCCCTCTTCAGCGTCCTTGGCGTGCAGCACGGCGAGAACGGGTGCCAGTTTTTCGCGGGTCATCGGCTCGTGCGGTCCCACTCCGGCGACCTCGACCAGGATGATCGATGTGTCGGCCGGGATGGTGAATCCGGCCTGCTGGGCGATCCAGACCGGCGACTTTCCGACGACGGCGGCGTTGAGCTTGGCCTCGCCACAGTTGGTCGAGTTGGCCTGGACTCCGAAGATGTAGTCCTCGAGGAGGAGCTTCTCGGCCGGGGTGACCAGGTAGGTGTGCAGGATCTTGAACTCGGCCATGGCTTCTGCGTAGAGCGGCTCTTCGATGATGACGGCCTGCTCCGACGCGCAGATCATGCCGTAGTCGAAGGACTTGGAGAGCACGACGTCGTTGATGGCACGCTTGAGCTTGGCGCTCTTCTCGATGAAGGCGGGAACGTTGCCCGCGCCGACGCCGAGGGCCGGCTTGCCGCAGGAGTACGCGGCCCGGACCATGGCGTTGCCACCGGTGGCGAGGATGGTTGCGACGCCCGGGTGGTTCATCAGCAGGCTGGTGGCCTCGAGGGACGGCGTTTCAACCCACTGGATGCAGTTTGCCGGTGCACCGGCGAGGATGGCGGCGTCGCGCACGACGCGCGCTGCGGCCACGGAGGACTGCTGGGCGCCCGGGTGGAAACCGAAAACGATCGGGTTGCGGGTCTTCAGCGCGATGAGCGACTTGAAGATCGCGGTCGAGGTGGGGTTCGTAACGGGGGTCACACCGCAAATCACGCCGACCGGCTCAGCGATTTCAGTAATGCCAGTAATGTCGTCTCGGCTGATAACGCCGACGGTCTTAAGGTTTTGCATCGAGTTCGTAACGTGCTCGCATGCGAAAAGATTTTTAACGGCCTTGTCTTCGAATACGCCACGGCCGGTTTCGGCTACGGCGTGAACGGCAAGTTCGGCGTGTTTGCTGAGAGCAGCCACCGAGGCTTTCTTAACGATGTGGTCGATTTGTTCCTGCGTGAAGTTCGCGTAATCCAGAAGCGCGACCTGAGCGGCTTTAACCAGGGAGTCAATTTGAGTGGCAAGTGACTCGGTGACTGGTTTGTCGATTATTGTCATTGTGTCCCTTTTTGGCGGCCCACCTTGGGCTTATCGCCTCTTACCTATAACCTTAGGGCGCTGGCCAGACGGCTGCACGTCAAGGGACGCCCACTCAGCGGTCCAGGGGCCGGTCGCCATCAGCAGATTGGCTGATCGGCAGCATCTTCGCTGCGAGAAACGGAACCTTTGGAAATTGTCTGACAACTCGCAGTCTGATCGGTTCTTACGCGCGCGTGCACGCGCGCGAAGCGGCGCCTGAAGCCGCTGCCGGTCAGCCTCGGCCGAGACCGCGGACGGCGCCCACGGCGGCTTGAACGGATGCGGCCGCTTCAGATGCATCCGCAGCTGTGGTCGTCGATGCCAGCGTGAACCGCACGGCGGTCTGGGCGACCTCAGCCCGGATGCCCAGAGCGGTCAGCACATGGGACGGCTCGTCGCTGCCGGCCGCGCAGGCCGAACCGCTCGAGCAGACGATGCCGCGCTGTTCCAGTTCGAGCAACACCGCCTCGCCGCTCGTGCCCGGGAAGACGAACGAGGCGGTGCCCGGCAGACGCTCCGTCGGGTGGCCGGTGAGGCAGGCCGACGGTGTTCCGCTCAGAACCGTGGTGATGAAGGCATCCCGCAGCGCGGTGATACGGGGCGCTGCCTCCGCGCGTTCCGCCTCGGCGAGGCGCAGTGCGGTCGCCAGTGCCAGTGCCCCGGGCACGTTCTCCGTTCCGCTGCGGCGCCCGCGCTCCTGACCGCCGCCGTGCAGCACCGGTTCGACCGCGATGCGGCGGCGTAGGAAAAGCACCCCGATGCCGGGAGGTGCGCCGAGTTTGTGGCCCGACAGGCTCAGGGCATCGACACCGAGAGCGCCCACGTCGACCGAAAGCCAGCCGGCCGCCTGCACGGCGTCGGTGTGGAGCGGAACGCGGGCGTCCTGGGCGATGGCCGATAGTTCCGCGAGCCGCTGAACGGTGCCGACCTCGTTGTTGGCGTACTGCACCGAGACGAGGGTGGTGTCCGGGCGGATCACGGTGCGGAGCTGTTCCGGATCCACCCGGCCGGAGGCATCCGGGTCCAGGAGCGTCACTTCGAAGCCGTGCAGGCGGCGCAGATAGTCGCAGGATTCGAGTACCGCCTCGTGCTCGATCGGCGTCGTGATGAGGTGTCGGCCGCGCGGGGCGCCCAGAGCGATGCCCTTGATCGCGAGGTTGTCGGACTCGGTGCCGCCGGTCGTGAACACCACGTCGGCCGACCGGCAGCCGAGCACGCCCGCGACCATGGCCCGCGCCTCGGCGAGCGCGGCGGCCGCGGCCTCGCCCACTCGGTGGTGGCTCGACGGGTTGCCGAACCGGCCCGCGAGCTGCTGCCAGAGCACCTCGAGAACTTCCCGTCGCACCGGGGTGGTCGCGGCGTTGTCGAGATAGATCATGGCCGGACCGCTCAGCCCTCGGTGAGGATGACGACGTCGAGGCCGAGGTCGAGGGAGCGCACGCTGTGCGTGATGGCCCCGACCGAGATGATGTCGACACCGGTCTCGGCGATGCCGCGCACGGTCAGCAGAGTGACGCCGCCGCTGGCCTCCACGCGTGCTCGGCCGCCCGTGAGGCGTACGCCCTCGCGCAGGTCGTCGGGGCTGAAATTGTCGAGCATGATCGTGTCGACACCGGCGGCAAGCACAAGCTCGATTTGGTCGATTCGGTCGACCTCCACCTCAAGGTGCGTGGTGTGTGAGATGCGGTCGCGCACCTGCCGGAGCGCCTCGGCGAGGTTCAGGCCGCCCGCGGTGAGCACGGCCAGGTGGTTGTCCTTGGCCATGACCGCGTCGGAGAGGCTGAACCGGTGGTTGTGGCCGCCGCCGTCGCGCACCGCGGCACGTTCCAGCACACGCAGGCCCGGGGTGGTCTTGCGGGTGTCGACGATGCGCGCGCGGGTACCGGCCGTCTCGGCCACGTAGAGCGCTGTCAGCGTGGCGATCCCGCTCATGCGCTGCACAAAGTTCAAGCCGATGCGCTCGGCCTGCAGAATGCCGCGGGCGGACCCCGACACTTCCGCCAGGGTGTCACCGGCGTCGAAGACGGTGCCGTCGGCCACGAGCATCCGAACGACGATTCGCGGGTCGGTCAGTCGGAAGGCCGCCGCGAACACGGCACCACCGCTGAAGACGCCGGATTCCCGGGCGACCAGCTGCGCGGTTGCGGCGGCGTCGGCGGGGATCAGCACCTGCGAGGTGAGGTCGCCCCAGGGGGCGTCCTCCTCGAGCGCGGCGCGCACGACGGTGTCGATGGCGTTCATGGTCAGCATGCGATGGCCTCCTCGGCCTCAGTGGGGTGGTCCAGATTCAGGGTGCTCCGCATATCGTCGGCTGTGTCCAGGGCTGTGCCGCGGGTCCAGGCGACGGTGCGGGCGAGCTCGGGCCGGCCGTCGGGGTAGTCGGAGCGGTGATGTGCGCCGCGCGATTCCTCCCGAGCCAGGGCGGAAGCAACGGTGACCCGAGCCAGGTCGAGCAGGTTGGCGTCTTCATATGCCCGAACCCGCATATCAAGTGACGTTGTTTCGTCCGGTCCCGTCGGACGGGTGGCCCAGCCGGTCAGGGTGACGGATGCCTCGGCGAGCTTCTCCCCGCTCCGCAGCACTCCCGCGCACTCCCACATCAGCTGCTGCACGGCGTCACGGTCGACGCCGGCAGGTAACCTCCCAGTGGTCGAGCCTGTCACGACCGAAACCCCCGCCGAGACCCGAACCGGCAGGCGCAGCGCGCGCACGGCCCGGTCGGCGAACACGGCCGCTTCGAGCAGAGAGTTGGAGGCCAACCGGTTGGCCCCGTGGGCGCCGGTGCGGGCTACTTCTCCCACGGCGAACAGGCCGGGCAGGCTGGTGCGGCCCCAGATATCGGTGAGCACCCCGCCCATCCAGTAGTGCGCCGCCGGGGCGACCGGGATCGATTCGACGGCCCAGTCCAGGCCGGCAGCGCGGCAGGCCGCGGTGATGGTCGGAAAGCGTCGCTCGAGCAGTTCACGGCCGAGACCGGTGGCGTCCAGTCGCACCGGTTCGCCGCCCTGCCCGGTCATTTCCCGGGCGATGCCTCTGGCCACGATGTCGCGCGGGGCGAGTTCCGCATCGGGGTGCACGTCGAGCATGAAGCGGTGGCCCGACGCATTCCGCAGCACGGCGCCTTCCCCGCGCACCGCCTCGGAGACCAACGGGGTACCGGGAACCGCGAGTGCGGTGGGGTGGAACTGGTAGAACTCGAGGTCGGCGACGGATGCCCCCGCGCGCCACGCGGCGGCCACGCCGTCGCCCGTCGCCAGAGCCGGGTTCGTCGTGTGCGGGAAGAGCTCGCCTGCACCGCCGGTCGCCAGGATCACCGTGTCGGCGGGGATCGTGCGGAGTGCTTCGTCGGGCCCGAGGAGGACAACCCCGGTCACGCGTCCGTCCTGCACGGTCAGATCAACCAGCATTGTGTGTTCCTGCACGCGTAGGCGGGCGCCAACGCCCCGCAGCGAGCGGGCGGCCCGTTCACGCACCGTCGCCACGAGGGCAGCCTCGATGGCTGCGCCCGTGGCATCACCGCCGGAGTGCAGCACCCGCGAGCGGGAGTGGGCAGCCTCCAGTCCACGGGTCACTCCGGACTCGTCGCGGTCGAAGTCCACACCGAACCGGATCAGGTCCCGCACCCGAGCCGGTCCCTCGGAACAGAGCACGCGCACTGCGACCGGGTCGCAGAGTCCGGCACCGGCGCGCAGGGTGTCCTGCACGTGTGACTCGACCGAGTCGTCGGGGAACATGGCCGCGGCGATCCCGCCCTGGGCCCAGCGGGTGTTGCTGTCGGGCAGGGCCGCTTTCGTGACGAGGGTGACCTGGTGGCCGGCATCCGTCGCACGCACCGCGGCGATGAGTCCGGCCAGCCCACTGCCGACGACGAGCACGCGGGTCACGGTCAGGCCCCGATGGAGACGGGCGGCTTGGCGGAAAGCATCCGTTCGAGGGCGACGCGGGCGTTGCCGGCAACCTCGCCCGGTACCTGGATGCGATTGAGCACCTCGGGCGCGCGGTCCGCGGTGCCGACCAGAGCTTCGAGCACCCAGGCCAGGTAGCCCGAGTGGATGCGGTACATGGTGGAGCAGGGGCAGACCACCGGGTCGAGGCAGAAGATGGTGTGCTCGGGGTGCTGTGCGGCGAGACGCTGCACCAGGTTGATCTCGGTGCCGACGGCGAACGTGGACCCGGCCGGGGCTGCCTCGATGGCCTTCTTGATGAAGTCGGTCGAGCCGGAGGAATCGGCGGCGTCGACGACGCCCATCGGGCACTCCGGGTGCACGACGACGCGCACGTCCGGGTGCGACTGGCGGGCCGCGGTGATCTGGTCCACCGTGAAGCGCTTATGCACGCTGCAGAACCCGTGCCAGAGCACGACCTGGGCGGTCTCGAGCTCCTCAGCCGTGTTGCCGCCGAGGGCCTTGCGCGGGTTCCACATCGGCATTCGCTCGAGGGGCACCCCCATCGCCTTGGCGGTGTTGCGGCCGAGGTGCTGGTCGGGGAAGAAGAGAACGCGGCGGCCGCGGGCGAAGGCCCACTCGAGCACGGTCTCGGCGTTGGAGGAGGTGCAGACGATGCCGCCGTGCTCGCCGCAGAACGCCTTCAGCGCAGCCGAGGAATTCATGTAGGTGACCGGGATCACGGGCACGCGGCCGTCGACGCCCTGCTCGGTGCCGTAGATGTCCTCGAGCTGCTCCCAGCAGTCGGTGACGGAGTCGATATCGGCCATATCGGCCATCGAGCAGCCGGCGGCGAGGTTGGGCAGGATGACCGCCTGCTCCGGCGTGGAGAGCAAGTCGGCGGTTTCGGCCATGAAGTGCACGCCGCAGAAGACGATCGCCTCGGCATCCGGGCGGCTTTTGGTGGCCTGCGCCAGCTGGAAGGAGTCGCCCACGAAGTCAGCGTGCTGCAAGACCTCGTCGCGCTGGTAGAAGTGCCCGAGAATCACGACCCGGTCGCCGAGCGTGGCCTTGGCGGCACGGATGCGATCGCCGAGTTCCGCCGCCGACGCGCGACGGTAGACCTCGGGCAGCTCACCCTGCCGCGGTGACCCGGTGGGGATGACATCGCCCATCGACGACCCCGGGCCGTAGCCCGGCGTGCCGGAATCAAACTCCCACGGAGCGGTGAGCAGGTCGGGGCTGCACGTGCTGCCGGCGGCCGCTCCCGTGCTGATGAGCCGAATGGTCTGGTCGACCGATGCGTTGGTCATGCGGTTACTCCTTGATATTCACACAAAGCGATAGTCAGACAAGCGGTGGCCAGCAGGAGGGTGCTGGGAGGAAGAGTCATGCTCAGCCGATGGCCGGCTCGAGTGCACCCGGAGCGGTGGCATGAACGGAATCGTTGTAGCGGTAGAGGCGGGGCGGCCGATGCGGTACGCCGGCCACGCGCTGGCCGGTGTCAACCACGGTGCCTGACCCCTCGATCGTGCGGCGGAAGTTGGCCGGGTCAAGGGCCTTCTGCAGCACGGCCTCATGCACCTCGCGCAGCTGCGCGAGCGTGAAGGTCTCGCCCAGGAACGCGTGCGCGATGCGGGAGTACTCCACCTTGGTGCGCAGGCGCCAGAGTGCGTATTCCACGATGAGGTTGTGGTCGAAGGCGAGCGGCGACAGGTGGTCGGCCGGAAACCACCGCACGTTCTCGTCCTCCACGGCCAGCGCCGCCTCACCGGACTCGACGAGCGCCCAGTAGACCACCGAGACGACCCGGCCGCCGGGGGAACGCCCCGGATCCCCGAAGGTGTAGAGCTGCTCGAGGTACTTGGGGGTCAGGCCTGTGGTCTCGCGCAGGGCGCGCGCGGCTGCGCCGGCCAGGCGCTCATCGGCCGGCAGGCCGCCGCCGGGCAATGCCCACTGGCCGAGGTAGGGTTCCCGGGTGCGGCGCACAAGCGGCAGCCACAGGGTCGAGTGGCCGGATTCCGGATCCGGCCGCAGGGCGAAGATGACCGTCGACACGGCGAGGGCCGCCTCAAGTTGGGTGTTCATTCGCGCATCCACTGCCATTCACCAAGTAAAGGTCATTGTGACTCTAACTGAATGGACTCATCTTATAGTCACTCTGACCAGAAGTCACGCCCTGTGGTGCGGCGCGCGGGTCCGGTCAGCGGGCACGCGGCAGTGATGTCGGTGTTGACGCGGCAACGCGGCGAGCGTTCCTGCCGGTGAGACCCCAGATCGTGACACGGGCCATCGCCTCGGCCACGATCGCGGCACTCATCTTCGAGGAACCGACGGTGCGCTCCACGAACGTGATCGGCTTCTCGACGACGCTGAGCCCGGCCCGAACCGCATGCAGCAGCATGTCGATCTGGAAGCAGTAGCCCAGGCTCTCGACGCCGGAGAGGTCCATTCGCCGGAGGGCATGCGCCGTGAAGACGCGGTAACCGCCGGTGACGTCTCGCTGGGGCAGCCGGAGCAGTACACGCGAGTAGACCGATCCGCCCCGCGACAGCAGGCGCCGGTGCCACGGCCAGTTCCGCACCATTCCGCCCGGGACCCAGCGGGAGCCCAGCACCACATCCGCCGTCTCCGCTGCCTCGAGCAGGGTCGTCAGTTGCTCTGGCAGGTGCGATCCGTCGGCGTCGAGCTGCACCAGTCGGTCGTAGCCGCGGGAGAGCCCCCAGGCGAAGGCCTCGAGATAGGCGGCTCCGAGGCCGCTCTTCCGGGAGCGGTGCAGGGCGTGCACCTGGGAATCGGTGGCGGCCAGCGCGTCAGCCAACCGCCCCGTGCCGTCCGGAGAGGAATCATCGACGACCAGAACGTCGGCCGCCGGCACGCTCGCGCGCACCCGGGCCACGATCGACGCGATGTTGCCCTGCTCGTTGTAGGTCGGGATGATGATCAGAGTCCGAGCCATGGGGCTACCTTGTCATTTCGATGATCTGCGTGCGGTTCAGCATGGTCGACTCGGCGACCGTGAACCCGAGTTGTTGCAGGGTGCGGATGTTGTCCCCCCGCCTATTCTCACCGCTGGCCTGGTTCTGCAGCACCCAGACCCGGTTCGTGTCGGTGAGGCGGTCGGTCACCTGCTCCAGCGGCACAGCCACGTCCCACAGATCGTTGGTGGCGTCGAATGGCACCGCGAGGGTGACGTCCCGCAGGCCCTCGAACGCGGCCGGGTAGAGCCGCAAGGCGAGGCGGGGCTTGCGGGAGGGCCGCACGCTCTCGTCGAAAACGACCGCGTCTCCGGGCTGCGCGCCGGCCCGCACGACCTCGGACGCCTGGCGCAGGTCACTGCCGTAGTTCTTGCCGAACTCGCCGCGCTGGTCGAGATAGGTGGGCAGCATGAGAGCCGTGATCAGGCCCAGCGCGGCGGCCCGCGGCCAGAGCGGCCGGAGGCAGGCGATCCCCATGGCGATGGCGATCGCCGCCGCCGGCGTGCCCACCGACAGGTACCGCAGCGAGTACATCGGCGTGACGAGGTGCGTGCCGATCAGGAGCGCTGCGCTCGGCACGATCAGCCAGGCAAGCATGACCGCCAGAGAGGCCCTGGTCGCTGTTGGTGCGGCCCGCCGCCCGCGCACGGCGAAGACCATCACGACCGCCAGCAGGATCAGACCCCACGCCAGAACGGCCAGCGGTACGTTGCCGAACCACTGGTGCACTGCGGCGGTGAGCACGGCGATCGGCGGGCGGCGCCCGATGAAGGCGATCTGATCGCGCTGCTGGAGGCTGGCCGCCATCACGGGGGCAGCCAGGGCGAGCCCGGAGGCCGTGGCCAGGGTCCAGGCGCGAATGGCCGCCCACCTGTCGCCCTCCGGCGATATCAGCAGCACGGCGAGGCCGAGCACCGGGATCAGCAGCAGCACAAAGAGGAAGAAATAGATTCCCAGGGCCAGCAACGCGGTGTAAGCCGCCCAGAGCGCGAAGCGGGTGGCGCGATCCTGAGAGCGGCTCCGTAGCAGGTGCACCAGTAGAACGGTCAGCCACACCACAACGGCCGTGGCGACGGCGGCCGAACGGGCTTCGGCGCCCATGTAGGTGACCCGGGGGAGAACCGCGAAAACGATGGCCGCGAGCACGCCGACCCGGTGGGAGAACAGGGTGCGTGCCAGCACGAAGGTGCCTGCCGTCGCGACGCCGACAAAGAGGGCGCTCAGCCCGCGAGTCGCCAGCTCGGAAGAGCCGAAGAGCCCGATCCAGACGTGCAGCAGCAGATAATAGGCGCCGTGCACCGCGTCGACGTTGTCCAGAAGTCGAAAGAGCTCCGGCAGGGAACGTTCCGCCGACATCACGCTGGCCGCCTCGTCACCCCAATACGAGGGGCGCCACGATCCGGCCACCGAGACGAGGAAGCCGAGCAGTCCGAGGAGCGCTGCCAGTCCTTCGGTTCGGCGCAGGGGCAGGGTCAGCGCCTCGGGGCGAACCAGGCGCGAGACCAGCGGAGGGGAAGACACGCATATACGTTAGGCCACCCCGCTGAACCCTGGAACCCAGGTCCGGTGCGAACCGAGGGGAACGGATGTCGCAACCCCGGCCGAGGCGTTACCGGCGGCTAGGCTGACGCCATGATCGATCCCTTCGAGACGTGCGATCCTGCTCCCGCTGCCTCCGGCGCTGCGGCTGCCCTGGGGGTTGCGGTGGCGCAGTTCGCCCCCGGCCGCGAGCCGGCCGTGAATCTTGCCGCCATGCGTACCCTCGCCGAGACGGCCGTCGGCCGCGGGGCCCGGCTGGTCGTCTTCCCCGAGTACTCCTCTTTCTTCGAACCGGTCCTGGGGCCCTCCTTCGTCGCCGCGGCCGAACCCGTGGACGGCCCCTTCGTGGCCGCCCTCGCCGCGCTCGCGGCAGAACTCGGCGTTCATATCGTGGCCGGCATGCTGGAGGCCGCGGATGACCCGAGCCGCTTCTTCAACACCCTCGTTGCGGTGGGTCCGGCCGGCGAACTCGTTGCGAAGTACCGCAAGCTGCATCTCTACGACGCTTTCGGTGACCGTGAATCGGACTGGGTGCGGCCCGGAGCGGTGGAGGAACCCGAGACGTTCGAGGTGGTGGGACTGCGGGTGGGACTGCAGACCTGCTACGACATCCGTTTCCCGGAGGTGACGCGCCGCCTGGTCGACGCGGGGGCCGAACTGGTGCTGGTGCCCGCCGAGTGGGTGCGGGGACCGTTGAAGGAACAGCACTGGCGCACGCTGCTGACAGCGCGTGCCCTGGAGAACACGGTCTACGTGGCGGCCGCCGACCACGCCCCGCCGGTGGGCGTCGGCAACAGCATGGTGGTCGACCCGATGGGCGTGGAACTGGTCACCATCGGCGAGACAACGGATGTCGCCGTCGCCTGGGTGCTGTCGGAGCGCCTCACAGCCGTGCGCGCCCGCAATCCCTCGCTGGCCCTGCGCCGCTTCGCGGTCGTGCCCCGCTGAGCGTGAAGCCAGCTCAGAGTTCGGTGGCGATGGTGTCCTGCGAGGCGGGCGCCGCGCGCACCGTGAACTTCTGATCCGGGCGATGACCGCGGTCGGTGCGCTCCGGATGTTCGGGTTCACCCATCGCCCGCTCCTCGCCGGTGGCCACCAGCCCCTGGGAACTGTTAGCGGAACGGGTGAGCTGGGCGAGCCACAGCGGGTTGATGCTCGGCGGCTGACCGCCGGAGAACTTGAAATACAGGGGAATGGCCGGGTGCAGCCACGCGGAACTGCGACCGTTTCCGGCTTCGGCGGCGTTGCGCCACGAGAGCAGGAAGCTTTCGCCCCGGCGGAGTTTCTGTACGATCACGATCTGGAGATGCGCCAATATCCGGTCGTCGAATTCAACCGTGACCCTGTCATACGTCAACGAACCCATGGGGAGCCGCTTTCAATCGGTGGGGGCTGTTCAGAGGCCGGCCACACAGGGTGACCAGATCTCAGGACTGATCCTCAGTTTGGTCGCTCTGAACCCGCTTGACAAGGGAAACAGCCGTGGCGCGGGATCGTCCAGGACACAGCGACTCCTACTGCGGGAACACGCCTGACCGGGACAGGCATCCGTTCGGCAACAGGTGGAGCAGCGTCTCATATGGTTTCTCCACATGCGCGAAGTGCCCGGTGCCCGGAACCGTGACGAGATCGAAGCCGCGGATGACCGCGCGGAGCCTGGCCGCATCCGTCGCCGCCACGAAAATGTCGGCGTCACCCTGGGTTGCGTGCACGGCGCACTCGATCCGGGCCCAGCGGTTGGGGTCGTAGGTTCCGGCGAGGTCGGATGCCACAGCGAACGCCTGCGGGCGAAGCTCGGTCGCAAGGGCCCCAATGACGCTCTCGTGCAGCAGCTCCGGTCGGCGGAACAGCGGCGCCGCCAGCGTGCGCAGCAGCCCGGTGCGGTGGAGCAGGCGGATCAGACCGTGGCCGGCGCGCCCGGCCCGGGCGATGGCCCGCAGCACCGGCAGCAGGGCGCTGTACCCCGGCAGCGCGGCGAACCGGGCGACCGGGTGCCGCACGGTGTCGATCACCGAGAACGTCGTGGCCGAGACGAGGCCGACGAACGCGGTCGACCGGGTCTCGCTTGCGGCAAGTTCGAGTGCCACGAAGCCGCCGAGGGAGTGGCCGATCACGGTCCAGGAGCGGTAGCCGAGTGCACAGGCGATCTCGGCCACTACCGCAGCGGTTGCCTCGATGGAACGAGAGGGTCCCGCCGCCGGAAGCGGCGAGTCCCCCCAGCCGGGCAGGTCGGGGATGATCAGGTCGGTCAGGCCGAGACCGGAGGCGTCGGCCGCGGCCAGCAGCGGCGTCCAGGTCGTCCAGGATCCCGCGGCGCCGTGCAGCAGGATGGTCGCGGTGTCGCTCCCGGTACGGCGGCCGTGCCGCACCGAAACCGTTGCCCGGCGCAGCCGCATGGAGCTTGTGGTCAGTCCGAAGGCCCGGGCGTCGGACGACAGAGGGAACGGGCAGTATCCGGTGCGGTCCGGGTCCCTCCGGGTCGGTGCCTCCGGGGTCGGTGCACCCGGGGTCGTGAAGCTCCGTGGCGACGTCGTCGGCCGGGTCCCGGCAATGGTGCTCATAGTGCTGGTTCGGTGCGTCGGCTCCTGTGGATTGCCCGACCGTGACGGGTGAGGGGAATGCGCGGGAGAGCAGGGCCGTTGGCCTCAGCGGAAGATGCTTCCCCCTGTCCGAGACGGCGCACGCGCCATTCGGCGAAACCCTGACCCACAGAAAGAGCTATTCGTGAATCTTTTCTCCCCGTTGTCCCTCGGCGACCTGGAACTGCCCAACCGACTCGTCATGGCGCCGCTGACCCGGGTTCGGTCCGGAATCGAGGGCGTTCCCGGCCCCCTTGTCGTCGAGCACTACAAGCAGCGTGCCTCGCTCGGCTTGATCGTGACCGAGGGCACCTACCCCAGCCACGCCGGTCAGGGCTTCCCCGGCCAGCCGGGGCTGGTCACTCCCGAGCAGATCGCCGGCTGGACCAACGTCGCCGACGCCGTGCACTCCGCCGGCGGGCGCCTGGTCGCCCAGGTCATGCACGCGGGCCGCGTCACCCACGAGGGCACCAACGGCGGCCGCGAGGTCGTGGCTCCCAGCGCCATCGCCATCCAGGGCGAAACCCGCACCTACGCAGGAAAGGCTGCCTACCCGGTACCGCACGCCCTCACACTCGACGAACTCCCCGGCGTGATCGCGGACTTTGTCCAGGCCTCCCTCAACGCCATCGCCGCGGGACTCGACGGCGTCGAGATTCACTCCGCGAACGGTTACCTCCTGCACGAGTTCCTCTCGCCGGCCTCCAACCAGCGCGACGACATCTACGGCGGCTCCCCGCAGAACCGGGCCCGTTTCGTCGTCGAGGTCGTCACCGCGGTGGCCGAGGCGATCGGCGCCGGCCGCGTCGGCATCCGGGTCTCGCCGGAGCACAACATCCAGGATGCCCTCGAAACGGATGCCGCCGACCTTATGGCCACCTACGGCGCGCTCGCCGACGCACTCGCTCCGCTGGGCCTTGCCTACCTGAGCATCCTGCACCGCGAGCCGGCCGGCGAACTGGTGCAGCAGCTGCGTGTCCGTTTCGAGGGGCCGCTCCTGGTGAACAGCGGCTTCGGCGAGGTCACCGACCGGGACGAGGCGATGGCCATCATCGCCGACGAACTGGCGGATGCGGTCGTCGTGGGCCGTGCCGTGATCGCCAACCCCGACCTCGTGTCGCGCTGGCTCAAAGACCTGCCGCTGAACGCTCCCGACCCGCTTACCTTCTACGGTGCCGGAGCCGAGGGCTACACGGACTACCCCGCACTGGCGCACTAGAATTCCCCTCCGACCGCTCCAAAGCGGCGGCTGCCGGGCGGCTAATGGGCGATGATGCCGGCCAGCTGGGCGGCGGCGCGCTCGAGCACGTCCACCTTTTTGCAGTAGGCGAATCGCACCAGCGAGGCATACTCGGACCGGTGCGCGGCGGAGCAGAACGCGCCGATCGGAACCGCGACCACCCCGGCGAGATCGGGCAGCACCCGGCAGAACTCGGCGCCGTCAGGGTAGCCGAGCGGCGCGGCATCCGCCACGATGAAATACGACCCCTGAGGTCGACTGACCGTGAACCCCGCTTCGATCAGGCCGCTCTCGAGAACGTCACGCTTGGCCTGCAGGTCGGCGGCGACACCGGTGAAGAAGGTGTCCGGCAGGTCGAGGCCCCGCGCGATCGCCGGCTGGAAGGGCGCGCCGTTCACATAGGTGAGGAACTGCTTCACGGCCAGGATTGCGGTGACAAGAGCGGACGGGGCGGTGAGCCAGCCGATCTTCCAGCCGGTGGTGTTGAACGTCTTCCCAGCGGAGGAGATCGTGATGGTGCGCTCGCTCGCGCCCGGAATCGTTGCGACGGGCACGTGGGCGACTCCGAAGGTGAGGTGCTCGTAGACCTCGTCGGTCACGATGAGCGCGTCGTGACGGTGTGCGAGGGACACGATGAGTTCCAGGGTCTCGCGCGGCAGCACGGCACCGGTGGGGTTGTGCGGATTGTTCACGATAATCAGTCGGGTGCGGTCCGTGATGGCGGCGCGTAGTTCGTCGGGGTCCGGCTGGAAATCGGGTGCCCGCAGGCGCACCGTGCGATGGATGCCCCCGCCCAGCGCGATCAGGCCGCCGTAAGCGTCGTAGAACGGCTCCAGCGTGACGACCTCGTCGCCGGGTTCGAGCAGTGCGAGAATAGTCGCCGCCAGCGCCTCGGTGGCACCCGCCGTCACCAGGACCTCGGTATCCGGATCGACGGACAGGCCGTAGAACCGGTGCTGATGCCGAGCGATGGCGCCTCGGAGCACGGGCAAGCCGCGCCCCGGCGGGTACTGGTTCGCACCGTCGGAGATCGCCTGGCGTGCGGCTTCGAGAACCTCGGCAGGGCCGTTCTCGTCGGGGAATCCCTGGCCCAGGTTGATGGCGCCGGTGCGCAGGGCGAGGGCACTCATCTCCGCGAAAATGCTCGCGGCGACGGTGCCGTCCGCGGCGAGCAGGCCGGCCCCACGGGCCGTGCGGCGCCAGGCCCCGGAGATTGTCATGATGTCACCAGCATGGCTCCAAACTACGACATGTGGAAAGTTCGAGCGGGGCTGCGCCGGATGCCCTAGGTTGGCCGCATGCGGACCGTGCAGCGCGACCTCTTCGTTCTGAGCTCGCTGCTGCTGCTCGGCACACTCGCGCTGACCGGTTGCACGCCCGAACCGGCGCCCCCAGCGCCCCAGGCGTCTGAGACGAGCGCACCGACGGATTCCCCCGTCTTCGCGTCCGATGAGGAAGCTCTGGCTGCGGCTACCGAAGCCTATGCGGCGTATCTTCGAACAAGTGATGAGATATCTGCCGCTGGTGGGGTGGGTTCGGAACGAATGGAGCCGCTGGTTTCTTCAGGCCTCTTTCAGTCTGAACTGGAGGGCTTCCAAGGCTTTGTGGACGCAAACGCTCGAAGTGTCGGTGAGACGACCTTCATCGTTCAGGGCATGCAGTCGGCGGCATATCTGAGACCGGAGCAAACGACCATTTCGCTCTATGTTTGCGAAAACGTGACCGGCCTCGACGTGATTGATCCGGTCGGGAATTCGTTGGTTTCAGACTCGCGCCAACCCATCACCCCGTTCGAAGTTCGATTTAAAATGGATGCAGGCCTTCGTTTAATTCTCGAGTATCGGTCGGCTTGGCGAGGCGAGAACTTTTGTTGATAAAGCGACGAGTCTGGATTTTCACGATAATTACAGCGGCCTCGGTGGGACTAATCCCGTTGGGTTCAAATCCAAGCTTTGCAGATTCAACTTGCGGAAAATTCGAACAGTCAACCAAAAGCTGCCCGGAGGCTAACGGGGCCATCAACAACGGCGGGGTGGACCTTTCTGCGGGGTACGAGACCGGCGGGGGACAGGGGTCCGGGAGTGATGCCGGTGGCGGAGAATCCGGGGCGAGCGGGTCCGGTTCCGGCAGCGGCAACGGCAACGCCGGTGGCGGCCAAGTCGGTGCAGCACCCGTCGTCGATCCGCTGGCGTTCGTGCGTGACGACTTCACGGTCAACTGCATTCCGGGGTCGCCGTGCGACCCGAACCTCGTGGTGAGGGTTAGCGATCTGGTCAACTTCCAGCCCGCGGCGCCGTCCCAGACGATGGAACCGCGCGGCTGGAGCGTGGCGGGCTTGCCCGCGAACTTCATCGCGTCGGCATCCGAGCACTCCCGTACCGGCGCCTTGCTGGGCTATCCGGCGGAGGTTCGTTTCACCCCGGTCGGCTACCGCTGGACCTACGGCGACGGTGCCCAGGCAAGCACGAACTCGGGCGGCGCGACCTGGGCGGCACTGGGCCTGCCGGAATTCTCCGATACCGCCACCAGCCACGCGTTCGCCCGGCCAGGAAGCTATGCCGTCGTCGTCGCGGTGGTGTACTCGGCCGAGTATCGCTTCGCGGGCCTTGCCTGGCGGCCGGTGCAGGGTACGTTGTCGACTTCGGCCAGTCCGATCGGCGTGATCGTGGGGGATGCCCAGACGGTGCTCGTCAACCTCGAGTGCACGACAAATCCGGCTGGTCCGGGTTGCTAACTGTGGGGATCGACCCGGCACCGCTCAAGTCACGGCGTCGTCATTGAATGCTCCCAGGCTGCACAGATCATTCGTTCAGGTTCAGGAGTCAAGGTGGAAACGCTTGGAAGGAGCACATCATGACCGACAATCCGCAGGCACCCGGCACCACTCCCGATCCCGACGACGCAGTCCCATTCGAAGTCAATGCGGCCGGCGAGGCTTCCGTCACGGCCCAGCCCTCTGCGGATCACTCCTCCGGTGGCACCCCCGACGACGAGAAGCCGACCGAGGTCATCCCCGACACAGTTTCTGCTTCTGAGCAGTCGCCGGCCCAGCCCACCGCCACCTCGGCCCAGCCCACGCGCGCCTACGCCACGGATGCTTTCGGTCGTCCGGTCGAGGAAAGCACCACCTCAAATCCCTACGCGCCGAACACCCAGCCGCAGTCCTACGCCCATCAGACCGGGTACACCGCCGACCGGCCCGGCGGCCCGCGCACGCAGCCCCGCCGCTCGGGTAATATCGCCCTGATCGCGGCGCTCGCCATCGGCGCTCTCGTCGGAGGTGCATCCGGCGCCGGCGTCACGGCCTTCATGGTCACTAACCAGACCGCCGGAATCCCGACCAGCCAGGCCGACGGTCCCAGCACGGTCGTGGTCAACAACACCGACAGCGTCAACCAGATCACGGCGGTCGCCGCCAAGGCCACGCCCAGTGTCGTCACCATCGCCGCCTCCGACGGCAGCTCCGGCGGAACCGGTTCCGGGGTCATCCTGTCCGAAGACGGCTACATTCTCACGAACACGCACGTCGTCACCCTCGACGGCGCCGCCGCCGAAGCCAGCATTCAGGTCACCGCCAGTGACGGCAAGCTCTACGCCGCCACCATTGTCGGCACCGACCCGATGTCCGACCTCGCCGTGATCAAGCTGGACGGGGCGAGCGGCCTGACGCCGATCAAATGGGCCGATTCCGGCAAGCTCAACGTCGGTGACAGCGCCATCGCGATCGGCGCACCGCTCGGCCTCTCCGGCAGCGTCACCGACGGCATCGTCAGCGCACTGAACCGCAGCATCTCCATCGCCTCCTCGGCTGCCCCGTCGACACCCGAGAACTCCGCACCCGACGAAGAGCAGAGCCCGTTCTTCTTCGACCTTCCCGACCAGAACGGCGGCCCGGCCCCGGCTCCCTCCACCGGCAGCATCTCACTCTCGGTCATCCAGACGGATGCAGCGATCAACCCCGGCAACTCCGGCGGAGCCCTACTCAACGCCAAGGGCGAGCTGATCGGCATCAACGTCGCCATCGCCAGCGCGGGCGGCGACTCGGCGGCCGCCGGAAGCATCGGCGTGGGCTTCTCCATCCCGTCGAACCTGGCCAAGCGTATCTCCGACGAACTGATCGCCACGGGCACGGCCACCCACGGTCTGCTCGGCGCCAGTGTCACCAGTGCCGCCGGCAGCCCGGAGAGCGCCACCGTCGGCGCCCTGATCAGCGAGGTCTCGGCGGGCGGTGCAGCGGAGAAGGCCGGACTGCGAAAGGGCGACATCGTCACCAACCTCAACGACCTACCCATCACCGACGCGAACGACCTCACCGCTCAGGTGCGCGCTCTCGCTGCCGGCGAGACGGCCGACCTCACCTTTGTGCGCGATGGAAAGTCGTCCACGGTATCCGTCACGGTCGGCGAACTCTCCAGCTGACCACTCGCTCCTTCCAGAGAACGACAGCTGCGCCGCCGGTGGATCACCGGCGGCGCAGCTGTCGTTTGCGGCCCCGATGCAGGCAGGAAACACCCGGCTGGTAGGCTCTAATATCCCTCCAGAAGAATGGAACTATGACCAGCCAGGATCCCTCATCCGGAGCCGCATCCCTGCTCGGGGTTTCCTATGTGATGCCGGTGCTGAATGACGTGACCCATGTGCGCGCCGCCGTGACCAGTCTGCTCCGCCAGGACTACTCGGGGCCCTTCGAGGTCACCCTGGCCCTCGGCCCGAGCATCGACGGCACAACCGAACTGGTTGAGGAGATGGCCGCGGTTGATCCGCGCATTTGCATCGTGGCGAACGAGATCGGCTCCACCCCGGCAGGCCTCAATACGGCTATCCGCGCCTCGCAGTACGCGTTCGTCATTCGCGTCGACGCCCATTCGGTGCTGCCGCCGGACTACGCCCGCATCGCCGTGGAGACGCTAGAGCGTACCGGCGCCGACAATGTCGGCGGCGTCATGGACGCCCAGGGCGAGAGTCCGTTCCAGAAGGCCGTCGCCTGCGCTTACGGCACAAAGATTGGTCTCGGCGGCACGCCCCTGCACATCGGAGGCCCGGAGGGCCCCGCGGAAACCGTCTACCTGGGCTGTTTCCGGATGGACAGCATCGTGCGCGTCGGCCTCTTCGACGAGGGCATCAAGCGCGGCCAGGACTGGGAACTCAACCGCCGCCTGCGCGACCAGGGCGGCATCGTCTGGTTCACACCCCGGCTCCGGGTCGTCTATCGGCCCCGGCCGAGTCTGGCCCGGCTGGCCCGGCAGATGGTGTCCACCGGCCTCTGGCGAGGGGAACTCGCCCGCCGCTATCCCGAGGACAACGGCATCCGTTACTTCGCCCCACCCGTCATGGTCCTGGGTGTCACTGTCGGCACTCTGGCAGGCCTGGCCGGCCTGGTTCAGCTCCTCACCGGGGCGAACCCGTGGTTGCTGCTCGGTCTTCTGATTCCCGCCGCCTACCTGGGGCTCGTCGCCGTGGCCGCGGCCCTGGTGACCCGGCCGGACGGGTTTCGTGCCGGGCTGTGGTTTCTCGTAGTCTTGCCCTGCATCCACTTCTGCTGGGGAATCGGCTTCCTGTTCGGGTATCTGAAACTCACCACCAACATCACGGCCCATACCGGAAGGCACCAATGACGTCAGCGAATCCCGCGGCGACTCGACCCTCCTCAATCGGCGAGCTGCGCCGGGTGGCCCAACCGCCGGAAGTTCGGCTGCGGTCCAACGCCGAGCACTGGACGGCGTCGCTCTACCTGCGCGACATCTCCCCGTATCTGACCTGGCTGCTGTTGAAGACCTCCATCTCGGCGAACGGCGTCACCGGCCTGATGATCCTGGTCGGCTGGGCCACGGCGACCGCGCTGCTCATTCCCGGCGTCTGGGGCGCGATGCTCGCCCTCCTTCTTGGGCAGCTACAGATGTTGGTCGACTGCTCCGACGGGGAGGTCGCCCGCTGGCGCCGGCAGTCCTCCCCGGCCGGTGTGTTCCTCGACAAGGTCGGGCACTACACGACAGAGGCCCTCATCCCGATCGCGTTCGGGATCCGTTGCGCCTTCTACCCGTTCGAGGCCCCCGCCGACTTCCTGTGGACCACGCTCGCACTGCTGCTCGCCCTGATCATCGTGCTGAACAAGGCACTCAACGACATGGTGCACGTGGCCCGAGCGAACGCCGGCCTCACCAGACTCGCCGATCGCAAGCACGAGCAGACCCCGACGTCGAGCCTCATCGCCCGCGCCCGCCGCTTGGCCCGGTTCCTCCCATTCCACCGGCTGTACCATTCTGTCGAACTGACCATGCTGATCTTCGTCGCCGCGGTCGTCGGCAGCTTCCTCGGCGAGCCGACGGTCGACCGGTTCGTGCTGGTCGTGCTCGTCCCGCTGGCCTTCCTCTCACTGGTGGGTCACTTCGTGGCCATCATGGCGTCCACGCGTGTCCGGTCCTAACGCGTCACCGGTCGGGCCCGCCCTGCCGACCGTGGGGGTCGTGCTGCTCACCCAGGGCACCCGTCCCGACGACCTTGCCCGCGGCATCCGAAGTCTGCTGGCCCAGCAGGACGTTCTCCTGGACAGCGTGTGCGTGGGCAATGGCTGGCAGCCGACCGGGCTGCCGGACCAGGTGAAGACGCTCGGCCTGCCCGAGAATCTGGGCATTCCGGCCGGCCGCAACCGCGGGGTCTCCCGCATCGCGGGCGAGTTTCTCTTCTTTCTCGACGACGACGCCAGCATCCCGGACCCGCACTTTCTGCGAGATGCCATCGACATGCTGCGGGCGGATTCGACCATCGGCCTCCTGCAGCCCCGGGTGGTCGACCCGGCCGGGATCGCGTCGCCGAGACGCTGGATTCCGCGCATCCGCAAGGGCGCGGCCACCCACTCCAGCAACGTCTTCTCGGTCTGGGAGGGTGCCGTGCTACTACCCCGGGCCGCCTTCGACGCCACCGGGGGCTGGGCCGAGCCTTTCTTCTACGCCCATGAGGGCATCGAGCTGGCCTGGCGTGTCTGGGACCTGGGCCTGCGCGCCTGGTACGCCGGCGAGCTGGAAGCGAATCATCCCGTGATCGAGCCCACCCGGCACGCCGACTACTACCGACTGAACGCGCGCAACCGGGTCTGGCTGGCCCGCCGCAACCTCCCGGTCCTGCTCGTGCCCGTCTACACCGGGTCCTGGCTTCTGATCCAGGTGCTGCGCTGGGCCCGAAATCCGGGCGCGCTACGCGCCTGGCTCGCCGGTTTCCGCGAGGGGTGGACCACCGACCCAGGGGAGCGGCGTCCCCTCAGGGCGCGCACGGTATGGCGGATGACGCTGGCCGGCCGGCCGCCTATCGTCTAACGATTCCGTCGTCACGTCCCCTTTGGGGGGCCAGCGGCTCTCGGTCGAGTGGTATCGTCGGTACTCTTGATGGGTGGGTATTCAACGAGACGTCAGGCTTGGGCTCAAGCTGGTCAGGGACGTCACGGCGTCCCGCAAAGCACAGCGGCTGCTGAACGGGCGGCTGTCCACGCGTGAGCCGCTGCCCGTGAATCACTTCAAGATCGCGGTCTACTTCGCCGACGGCGACGTCAATCTGTACCAGATGCGGCAGTGGTACAAGCCGCTCGCGAAGCTCGCCGAGACCTGGCCCGTCCTGGTGCTGAGCCGCAGCGGGGCAGGTGCCCTGCCGCTGATCGATGAGTCTCCGCTCCCGGTTGCCTACGTTCGCCGGGTCGTCGACCTCGAGCGGGTGCTGGCGCAGCAGGACATCCGGATCGTGTTCTACGTGAACCAGAACACCCGCAACTTCCAGATGATGCGCTACGGGGGCCGCTGGCACGTTTTCATCAACCACGGTGAGAGCGACAAAATGTACATGGTCACGAACCAGATCAAGGCCTACGACTACGCCTTCGTCGCCGGCGACGCCGCGATCGCCCGTCTCGACAAGGTGCTCTGGGACTACGACTTCGACAAGCGCGCCCTGAAGATCGGCCGCCCCCAGGCTGACTTCTACTCCGGGGCGACGCCGTTCGCCCCGGATGAGCGCCAGGTCATCCTCTACGCTCCGACCTGGGAAGGCGACCGGCCCGCCGCCGCCTACGGCTCGATCGCGTCCCACGGCGTTGCCCTGGTGACGGCACTGCTGGCCTCGGGCCGGCACCGCGTGATCTACCGCCCGCACCCCCGCAGCGGTGTGGTGAGCAGCGAGTACGGCGCGGCGAACAAGACCATCATTGCGGCCATCGCGACGGCGAATGCACGGGATGCTTCGGCCCGGCACATCTACGACGCGAGCCCCGACCTGGGTTGGCAATTGTCGGCAGCGGATGTCGCCATCGTCGACATCTCGGCGATGGTCTACGACCGGCTGGCCTCGGGCAAGGCCCTGATGGTGACCCGCCCGGTAGACCCCTCCGCTCAGATCGACTCGAGCGGCTATCTCTCCGACTGCGAGTGGCTGAGCGTCGACGATGCGGGGAGTATCCTCGGCGTTCTCGACGATCTCACCCATGACAGCGAGGCCCATGACCGGCTCAAGATCTGGGTCGAGCGCTACTTCGGCGATACCGGTCCCGGAGTCGCCACGGAGCGGTTGCACGCCGCCGTGGCACACCTGATGGACGAGTGGGAGCGCTTTGACGTCTCCCACCCGCAGGCCGTGAGCCTGGACGTGGCCGAACCGGCCATCGACGCGCCGACGGACGAGGTCAGCGACGTCGATAAGCTCTAGTCTGCACGGGGCGGTGTCGGCGTGGTCGGGTCGGGTGCGCCGGGCATCCGTCGCCGGGGGGACAGCCGGCCGGACAGGCCGGTCAGCGACGGCCGAGTGATCCCGGGGATGCGGCGGACAGGCGATTCCCGAACGACGATCCGCACCCGGGGGTCCAGTTCCTCACGGAAACCGACCGGCGGCTGGCCGAATGCGAGCCGCGACGAGTGAACGACCCGCGAGCCCAGGATGTGGTTGCCGGCACCCCCGATGATGGCGCCCACGCCGAACGGCAGGGCCTTGCCGATGAAGCTGGCGCCGCCCTTGGCGGCGAATTGCCGAATGAAGCTGCTCTTCAGCCGGTCGGTCAGCGGTCCCATGATGGCCCGGGGAATGCTGGTCGTGACGAGTTCGCCCCAGTAAGCGGTGCGCGGGACGCCGGAGCCGGAGACCTGGCCGGCCAGCTGGCGCACCAGGTCTGAGCCTTCGCGGCCGAGCATCATAGTCATCACCAGAGCGCGTGCCCGCTCGGGGTCCTCGACCGTGATGCCGTGCACCTCGCTCACCGACTGCGTGAACAGGGCGGTGGCCTCGAGGAACCCGGCCGTCTCCACGCCGGAGATGGCCAGGGTGACGGCGGTGCCGACCCCCGGGATGACCGCCGTCGCGCCGACCGCGGCACCCCCGGCGGTGACGGCGGCGAGGTAGCGCCGCTCCAGGATCTGGATGATCTCCACGGGCGACGCCTGTGGGGAACGGCGGCGCACGGAACGGATGTGCGCGAGCACGGCAGGACGGTGGATCGCCATCACGCGGTCGAAGCCCGTGACGATCCCGGTGGGGAGCTGGCCGCCCCTCGGCAGGCCGCCCGTCTCGGAAATAATCGGCTTGGTTTTTCTGGCCATCAGAGTGCCCTCCCTCAGTGTCCCGATGAGTTTACGTGCCCCGGCTGGGTGCCACTGGCGGAAAACTCGGTGCGCGCCTATACAAGGAGAATGCCTGAGCCGAAGTCAGAAGCATCCCGAATCCTCGGAGTCCGCCTGCGTCGGCGGAGGCGGCAACTGTCCCTCAATCAGGAGGCCGTCGCCCACCTGGCCGGCCTCAACGTGTCCAACTACGCGCGGATAGACCGGGGACATGGCAACCCCACCTTCCACACCCTGATCCGGCTCGCCACAGTGCTCGGCATTGAGCCGGGCGATCTGATGACCGGGTTCAATTCCGCTCACCTGCCGCCCTCCCGGGACGGCCTGGAAGATCCGGATGCCGTGATCGCCTCGGCCCATTAGGCCGGCTTGATGCCGTATTGCGAGTTGTAGAGCGCCAGCACCTCGGTGATGGGGGCATCCAGAACCAGCGCACCCTTGTCTAGGTAGAGGCCTCGGGTGCAGAAGCGCTTGAGGTCCCGCTCGTTGTGGGACACGAAGAACAGAGTTCGCCCACCGGCGAGCAGTTCCTCGATCCGCCGGTAGCACTTCTCCCGGAACGCCTTGTCGCCGACGGCGAGCACCTCGTCCACGAGCAGGATGGGTTCCTCGAGCCGCGAAATCACGGCGAACGCGATGCGCACCTTCATCCCACTGGACAGGTGCTTGTACGGCGTGTCGACGAAGTCGGCGATCTCGGCGAAGGCGATGATCTCGTCGAAGCGCGCCGCGATCTGCTTCTTCGTCATCCCGTGCAGGCCCGCGGTCAGGTAGACGTTCTCGCGCACCGTGAGGTCGTCGACAAAGCCACCGGTGATCTCGATCAGCGGGGCCACACCCTCGGTCACACGCACCGAGCCCTCGTCGGGCAGCACGACCCCGGTGACCAGCTTCAACAGGGTCGACTTACCCTGCCCATTGCGACCGACCACGCCGATCGCCTCGCCGCGCCGCACCGTGAACGACACGTTCCGCAGCGCCCAGAACTCGTTCGGGCGGATGCGCCGCCTCCGGGCGGCGAACAGGTCCTTGAACGAGCGCCGACCGCGTCGATTGCGGCGGAAACGGATGCCGACACCCCTGAGGGTGATCACCGGTGCCGACACTAGATCTCCTTCAGGACGGCGCGCTCGGTGCGCGTGAAGACAACCAGGCCGACGACAAGGAAGAGGACCGACATCAGCGCGCTGATCAGCACGAGAAACCAATCAAGCTGTTCGGGGAAGAACGCGGCCCGGTACAGGCTGAACAGGCCGCTGAGCGGATTGAAGCCGGCCCAGAACTGCAGTTCCGTGGGCAGGTCCGCGGTTCCGTAGATGATCGGCGATGCATAGAACAGGAAGCGGAGGATGAGCTTGACGGCCCGTTCGAGGTCGCGGAAAAAGACCACGAGGGGAGCGACGATCAGCCCGATCCCTGCGGTCAGGATCGTCTGCAGCAGGATCGCGAGGGGAAAAAGGGCCGCACCCGCGCTGAGTTCCGCCCCGGCGACGAGTGCGAACAGCAGAAGCACCGGGATGGACGCCACAAACTCGATGCCCTTGGACAGCACGAGCCGGTTCACCCAGATCGTGCGGGGGATTCGGGTGGATCGAATCAACTTCGCCTCGCGCAGGAACGCGCGGGTGCAGTCGGACACGGTGCCGTTGAACCACATCCACGGCAGTAGCGCCGACAGCAGGAAGACGATGTACGGTTCGTTGCCCACCGTGCGCTGGAATACCTGGGTGAAGACGAACCAGTAGATTCCGGCCATGACCAGAGGGTCGAGAATCGACCAGAAGTAACCGAGCAGCGACGTCGAGTAGCGCACCCGCAGGTCCCGCTGTGTGAGCAACCAGAGGGAATGACGGTACCTGGCGAAAGACGTGCGCTGCTCGGGGCGCACTTCGGCGTAACTACTCACGCGCTCTATCGTAGGGGCGCGACGCGCGCCCTACGCGAACGGCGCCGCTACACGAAGAGGTTCGCCCGTTCGAGATCCTCGGCGAAGTCGACCTCGACCGCGTAGAAATCGGAGATGTCGAGAGGCTCGACCAACAGGTTGTTCTTCTCGATCGCGAGTTCGATGCCGCGCTCGAAGTAGTCCTGGTCGGCGACCTTCGTCAGGTGGTGGAGCAGTACGGCCTTGTACGCGCTGGAGATGTAGTTGATGCCCACGGCCTCGCCCAACCCGCCAGTGACGGTCTTGGAGAGTTCTTTGATGTAGCCCTCGGCGCTGGTCGTGTACTTGACCTCCTCGTCGGACACCTTGGAGGTGTTGACGGTGACGAAGGACTGGTCTCGAGCGACCATCGCGGCAGCGCGGTCCAGAATGGCCGGGTCGAAGACGACGTCGCCGTTCATCCAGAGCACACCGCCGGTGGTGGACGCCTGGAGAGCGCGCATCAGGCTCTTCGAGGTGTTGGTCTGGTCATACTCTTCGTTGTAGACGAAGGATGCCTGCGGGAAGGCCTCGATGATGTGCTCGAGCTTGTAACCGACCACGATGGTGACCTTCGCCTTCTTGCCGAAGGCGTGCGCGATATTGTCGAACTGCTGCTGCATGATCGTTCGACCGTCGTTGAGTTCCGTGAGCGGCTTCGGAAGCGAACGACCGAGTCTGCTTCCCATACCTGCTGCCAAAATGACTACCTGGGTGGTCACGATTGTCTCCTCAAAAAAGAATTCGAGTGACCGAGACTCCCTCAGATTTAGATCGAGTTTGTCTAGGGTTCACTTGTAAGTTCACGTATAGACACACCGTTATGCCAACTCGAGAGTACCCTATGCCCTCGGTCGGGGGGAAGGGCGGGCTCCTTTCCGTGTTGCTTTCGTGACACGGGCGCCCGTGGCTGGACAGGGCCTGACTGTGTTTCCGAGTGACCCCCGAAACCTGCGTTGTCAGACGGTCCTTGGTAGGTTAGCGAGGTGACTCCAGCGCCCCCGACATCCGAGCCCAACGAGCAGAAGGTGCCCTCTTCTGCACCAGATTCTGCTGAAATACAGGCCACGACGCCGGCTGTTGTGCGCACGGTCCCGGTGCGCAAGGCCCCTGTTCCCAAGGCGCCGCCGCGCACGAAGGCTACCCCCCGTGTAGCCGCCGGGCGACCGAGTACGGCCCGCGCAAAAGCGGCTGCAGAGGCGAGGGAGGACGCCCCCGGGGCGCCCCTTCCGAAGAAACCCGCGGCCAGGACGACCCCAAAGCCCACACCGAGACCGGCCCCGAAAAGACCCGTCGCAGCGCCGGAGTCTGACTCTGACGGCATCTCGCCGGCGGCCGACGCCCCGACACTCGCCACTCCTCCCATTACCGCGGCTGCCAGGACCGCGGCTCGCACGACGTCGGCTCGCACGACGCCAGCACGGGCCACGGCCGCGCGCACGGCAGCGGCCAAATCTGAGTCCGTCGTGAAAACCGGTGTGGCCCGGTCCAGTGCGGCCAAGGCCAGCGCAGCGCGGGCTGCGGCCATCCGGGCGGCGACCTTGGCCGCGGCCGCGGCCGCCGTCGCCGAACCTGACGCGGAGCCTGCCACGCAGGTTCTTCCGGAGTTCATCCCGTCGCCGGGCGAGGAGGCCGAGCCGGTCCTGGTCGCCGCGCTGTCCGTGCCCCAGCCATTCGCTGCCGACGCATCCGGTGCCGACGCATCCGTTTCGGCAAGCATCGAACTCATGCCCGAAACGGAGCTGCTGCCCGGGTCCGCCGAAACGGAGCTGCTGCCTGTCCCCGCCCCCGCTGCCACGAAACCGCCCGTCGTGAAACGGACCTCCCGCAAGCGCGCCCGGGTGATTGCGCCGACTGCGCTCGCTCTCGCCCCGCCGGTTGTGCTGGCGGTCAGCGGTCTGCACAAGAGCTTCGGCCGAACCGTGGCGGTATCGGGCATCGACCTCGAGGTTCGCGCCGGGTCGTTCTTCGGGATCGTCGGACCCAACGGCGCCGGCAAGACAACGACGCTCTCCATGGTCACCGGGCTGCTCCGGCCGGATGCGGGCACCGTCACGGTGAACGGCATCGACGTCTGGGGGAGCCCGATGGCCGCCAAGCGCATCATCGGCGTTCTGCCTGATCGACTGCGCCTGTTCGACCGCCTGACCGGAGCCCAGCTGCTCTATTACTCCGGGGTGCTCCGGGGTCTCGACGACGTCACCGTGCGGCAGCGCGCGGCCGACCTGGCAACCGCCTTCGGTCTCGAAGACGCGCTTAATCGCCTCGTCGCCGACTACTCGGCCGGCATGACGAAGAAGATCGCACTCGCCTGCGCGATGATCCATTCGCCGCGGCTGCTTGTGCTCGATGAGCCGTTCGAGTCCGTCGACCCGGTCTCCGCCGTCAACGTCACGGAGATCCTGCAGAAATACGTCGCCAGTGGTGGAACGGTCGTGCTGTCGAGCCACGGAATGGATCTGATCCAGCGCGTTTGCGATCATGTCGCCATCATCGTGGAGGGCGCGGTGCTGGCCTCCGGCACCATCGACGAGGTTCGCGGCGAAAAAACGCTCGAGGAACGGTTCATCGAGCTGGCCGGCGGACGCAAGGTGGCGGAGGGCATGGAGTGGTTGCACAGTTTCTCGGACTGAAAGTCCGCCTACTCGCCAATCTGTTCCGGCGCAGCCCCTGGCAGGTCGTCGGCATCGTGATCGGCCTGCTCTACGGCCTCGCCCTGGCCGTCGGCCTCTTCGTAGTGCTCGTCGGGCTGCGCTTCACGGGAGATCCCGTCGCCATTCGCGACGGCCTGGTCGTCGCTGGATCACTCGTCGTGCTCGGCTTCCTGCTGTTCCCGCTGGTCTTCGGAATCGACGACACCATGGACCCGCGCAAATTCGCGACCATGGGCATCCCTACCCGGAGGCTGTCGCTCGGTCTGGCGCTGTCCTCTCTGGTCGGGGTGCCCGCGTTCGTGCTCGCGGTCGTGCTGCTCGGCACGGTCGTGACCTGGTCCCGCGGCCTCTTGGAGACGGTGCTCGCCCTCGTATCCGCCATCCTGCTGCTGGCCACCTGCATGCTCGGGTCCCGGGTGAGCACGTCGTTGGGGGCGTTCTTGCTGGCCACGCGTCGATCCCGGGAATTCACCGGAATCATCGGAGTGCTGCTTCTGGTGATGATCGCCCCCGTCGTGCTTCTGGCGCTCAACTTCGATTGGGGTCGCTACGGCCTCGACCTGATCGGCGGGCTGGCGGGCATCCTCGGCTGGACGCCCCTCGGTGCGGCCTGGGCCGTTCCCGGAGATGCCTCCACCGGGCTCTGGGGTGCGGTAGTGCTCAAACTGTTGATGGCCGCGGCAACGACGTACCTGCTGTGGCTGACCTGGCAGGGCCTGGTGGCGCGGATGCTCGTCACGCCCGGCCGTGAGGCTCAGGTCCGCCAGTACGGCGGGCTCGGGTGGTTCGACAGCATGCCGCACACTCCGATGGGTGCGATTGCGGCCCGTAGCCTCACCTACTGGCGCCGCGACTCCCGGTACTGGATGTCGGTGATCGTCATCCCGGTCATCCCTCTGATCGTCATCTTGCCGCTGTCATTCGCGGGGTTGCCGATCTCCTACCTCGCTCTTCTGCCGGTGCCGTTGATGAGTGTGTTCCTGGGCTGGACCCTGCACAACGACGTCGCCCTGGACCACACCGCGGTCTGGCTGCACGTGGCCTCCGGCACCCGCGGATTCGAGGACCGGATGGGCCGGTTGGTTCCCGCACTCTTCGTGGGAATCCCGATGATCGCGGCGGGGTCGGCGATCAGTGTGTCGGTCTACGGCGACTGGGCGGTGATGCCGTCCATCCTGGGGGTGAGCACCAGTATCCTGCTGACCGGGCTCGGGCTCTCGAGTTATTCATCGGCGCGCTTCCCCTATCCGGCGACCAAGCCGGGAGACAGCCCTTTCGCTCAGCCTCAGGCGTCGGACACGGCGGCCGCGCTGATCCAGTCGTTCACGTTCGCGGGGTCGATCCTGCTTTCGCTCCCGGCTCTCGCGTGCGCGCTGCTCGGCGTCTTCGTCGACCCGGTCTGGAACATCCCGGCGCTCGTGCTGGGTGTCGCCATCGGTCTGATCACGCTCGTGGGCGGGGTCTTTCTGGGTTCGCTCGCGTTCGAACGGCGCGGGCCGGAGATGATCGCCTCCGCCGTGCGGGCCTAGGCGTCCTGACGTTCGCGTGGCGCGCGTGCTGCGCCGCTGCGCCGGTGGCACGCCACGCGCGGAGGGGCGCAGCTCCCGCGCGACTCGCTCGCGGTATCCGCCCGGCTCCGGCTCGCGGGCAGGATCAGGCAGGCCTGCCGGTGCGCCCGCGGGTTGTTTAGACTGAGTGCATGACTGATCACTTTCGCGCGAGCATCGCAGAACCCGGAAACCCCGGCACCGGTGGCGGCACCTCGACGCTCGACCGTGAGCTCGAGCAACTCCTCAACCAGGAGCACATCGAGCCGGGCGACCACGAGCGCTTCTCGCATTACGTGCCCAAAGACAAGATTCTCGAATCGGCCATTTCCGGCAAGCCGGTGCGCGCCCTCTGCGGCAAGAAGTGGTTGCCCGGACGCGACCCGGAGAAGTTCCCGGTCTGCCCGGCCTGCAAGGCCATCTACGAGAAGATGAAGGCCTGACCTGTCGGTTGAGCGCTATAGGTACAGGGTCGGGATGACCGGGTCGCCGCGCCCGAGGCGGAAGGCCTCGATCGGCAGTTCCTGCATGACGGCTGCGTGGTGCGCGCGGGCGCGGGTCGTGCCTGCCGCCCCGAGGTAGCTTTCGTCGATCACGCCGTCGGTGATCAGAGGCACCAGCAGCACGCGGTCCCGGGCGGAAGGCTCCGCGGGCGGAGTGGAGCCGGCCGGATCCTCGCCGATCAGGACGACCTCGGCGCGCGCGATCCCGGCGGAGTCGAGCCGTCGCACGGCCCGCTTTCGGCCGCCGACCGAGCTCTTCGCGGGCGAGGTCTTGGCGACGGGCACCCAGTCGCCGGCGTCGTCGCGGTGCGCGACAAGTTTGTAGACCATCCCTGCGGCGGGGGAGCCCGAACCGGTCACCACCGATGTACCCACGCCGAAGGCGTCCACGGGCGACGCGGACAGAGCGGCGATGGAGAACTCGTCGAGGTCGCTGGTGACGGTGATGTGCGTGTTGACGGCACCGAGCGAGTCCAGTTGGCTGCGGGCCTCGGCCACCCTGGTCGGCAGGTCGCCGGAGTCGATCCGGATCGACCCGAGCGCAGGTCCGGCCACCCTGACGGCCAGTTCGATGCCCGCGGCGACGTCGAAGGTGTCCACGAGCAGGGTGGTGGCCGGTCCGAAGGCCGCGACCTGGGCACGGAAGGCGTCCTCCTCGCTGTCGTGCAGGAGAGTGAAGGAGTGGGCGGCGGTGCCCATGGTGGGCACGCCCCAGCTGCGGCCGGCCTCCAGGTTACTGGTCGAGGCGAAACCGGCGATGTAGGCGGCCCGGGCGGCGGCGACCCCGGAGTACTCGCCCGTGCGGCGCGAACCCATTTCGGCGAGGGGGCGGCCCAGGCTGACCGAGACCATCCGTGCGGCGGCGCTGGCGACGGAGCTGTCGTAGTTGAGCACGCTGAGAATCAGGGTTTCGAGAATGACGCATTCGGCGAAGGTGCCGTCCACCGTGATCAGGGGAGAGCCCGGGAAGTAGACCTCGCCTTCCTGGTAGCCCCAGATGGTGCCGCGGAAGGCGTAGTCGGCGAGCCAGTCGATGGTGGGCTCGCGCACCACACTGTTGTCTCTCAGCCAGGTGAGTTCGGCATCCGTGAACCGGAAGGCCCGAATGAGATCGAGCAGCCGCCCGGTGCCGGCCACGATGCCGTAGCGGCGGCCGGAGGGGAGGCGCCGGGCGAAGGCCTCGAACTGGCACTCTCGTCCGGCGGTTCCGCTTTGGATCGCGGCGTCCACCATGGTGAGTTCGTAACGGTCGGTGCGGAATGCTGAGGATTCGGTCACCCGGAAAGCTTATCCGCCCCGCCCCGCCCGGCCCGGTACGTGTTCTTGTCGGAGTAGAGGGCCTACAGCGCCCCGAAGGCGACGATGCAGTTCTGCCCCCCGAAGCCGAACGCATTCGCCAGGGCGAACTTCACCGGCTTCTCCCGAGCGATTCGCGGCACGTAGTCGAGCGTGCAATCCGGGTCGGGGGTCGTGTAGTTGATGGTGGGCGGGATGATGCCGGTGCGGACCGACAGGGCGCAGAGCAGGCCGGAGAGGGCACCCGCGGCGCCGATCATGTGGCCGGTCATCGACTTGGGGGCGGTGACGGCGATGGAGTCGGCAGCGTGCCCGAGTGCTTGGCGAATCGCCGAGGTCTCGGCCCGGTCGTTGGCCTGAGTGGACGTGCCGTGGGCGCAGATCATGTCGATGTCGCTCGGGTTCAACTTCGACTTGATGAGGGCGCGGGTCATGGCCAGGCTCGCGAACTTGCCGGTGGGTTCGGGCGCGACGATGCTGTGGCCGTCGCTGGTGAGGGCGCCGCCCAGCACCTCCGCGTAGATCTGGGCGCCGCGGGCTCGGGCGTGGGAGAGCAGCTCCATCACGAAGACGACCGCTCCCTCACCGAAGACGAGCCCATTGCGGTCAGCGTCGAACGGCCGTGAGGCCTCGGCCGGGGAATCGTTATTCTTGGAGGCCGCGTGCATGGCGTTCAGGCCCGCGAACATGACGGGCGTGATCGCAGCCTCGACCCCGCCGGCGATGACGACGTCGGCGTCACCCATGACGAGCATGGTGCGTGCCTCGAGGAGTGCGTAGGCCCCGCTGGCGCAGGCCAGGGCACTCGCGTTGACCGGTCCGTGGACGCCGAGGTCGATCGCGATCTCGCAGGCGGCCATGTTCAGCAGAGCGGAGGGCACGAAGCGCGGCGGGATGCGCCGGGAGTCGCCGGAGTTGACGAGCTCGGTGGCTTCCTGGATCTCCGCGAAGCCGCTCACGGCGCTGTTGACGACGACCGCCGTGTCGATGCCTTCCATGGATGCGCCGAAACCGGCGTCAGCCACCGCCTCGCGGGCTGCGGCGATCGCGAGCTGCGAGGCCCGCGATGCGCGCTTGACCTGCTTCACGGTCATCCGCTCGGCCGGAATGAAGTTCTTCACCTCGCCGGCGATCTGCGTCGGCAGACCGGCGGGATCGAATTGGGTGATCCGGGCTACGCCGCTGCGGCCGCCGGTGAGGCCCGACCACGTGTCGCGCCAATTGTTGCCCAGGGGCGTCAAGGCGCCCAGCCCGGTGATTACAACTCGATCATTCACGGTGATCATCTCCTCAAACAACGAATGTGACGTCATTCTGGTGGGGCGTCCGTCGGTTGGCGGGAGCCATATTCCGAGTGTAGTTACGGCCATATTCCCCGAATGGAACGTGCTGACGCCACCGGGGCGAGACTGGGAATGTGCCGTCAATCTCCCTGTTCGGGGGGTGATCCCCGGCCGCGCCGGACCGGGTGCCGCGCGTGCGCCGGTGGGGGTCGAGGATTCCGACTAGGCTCGACTGTCGTGACGGATGCACCGATTGGAATCTTTGATTCCGGAGTGGGCGGCCTGACTGTCGCCCGGGCGATCAAGGATCAACTGCCCAATGAATCGATCCTCTACATCGGAGACACTGCGCATTCTCCGTATGGCCCGAAGAGGATCGCGGATGTGCGCGGTTTCGCCCTTGACGTTCTCGACGACCTGATTGCCCAAGATGTGAAAATGCTGGTCATCGCCTGCAACACCGCTTCGGCCGCGATGCTCCGAGATGCCCGAGAGCGCTACAGCGTGCCGGTGGTAGAGGTCATCCAACCGGCCGTGCGCCGTGCCGTGCGCACCACCCGCAACAAGCGGGTCGGCGTGATCGGCACTCTGGGCACAGTCAAATCGCGCGCCTACGACGACGCGTTCGCCGCGGCCACCGACATCCACCTCCTGACGCAGGCGTGCCCACGGTTCGTCGAATTCGTCGAGGCGGGAATCACCACGGGCGACGAACTACTGTCGGTCGCCGAAGGCTATCTCGCCCCGCTGCGGACCGCGGATGTCGACACGCTCGTTCTCGGATGCACGCACTACCCCTTCCTGCGTGGTGCCATCTCCTACGTGATGGGGGACACCGTAACCCTCGTCTCCAGCGACACCGAGACGGCCAACGACGTGTACCGGCTGTTGGTGAGCCAGGGCCTGGAACGCACCGAGCAGGCGCCGCCCAGCTACCGGTACGAGGCCACCGGCGACAGCGCCGACGATTTTCTGCACCTGGCTCACCGGCTGATCGGGCCGGAAATCGGTCGCGTAGACCTGGTCGAGACCGGGTCCTTCAGTTTGAGCGAGCTTGCCGAGTTCGCCGCATCGCATCCCAACCCCAAGGAGACCACGTGACCGACACCGTGCGCGTAGACGGACGAACGAACGACCAGCTGCGCCCCGTCACGATCGAGCGCGGTTGGAGCGACCAGGCCGAAGGGTCGGCCCTGATCTCGTTCGGGCGCACCAAGGTGCTCTGCACGGCCTCGTTCACCAACGGCGTACCGCGCTGGATGGCCGGCAAGGGTAAGGGCTGGGTCACGGCCGAGTACTCCATGCTGCCGCGCTCCACCGACTCTCGGATGGACCGCGAATCGGTCAAGGGCCGCATCGGCGGGCGTACCCACGAGATCAGCCGTCTGGTCGGACGCAGCCTGCGCGCCGTGGTCGACATGAAGGCGCTTGGCGAGAACACCATCGTGTTGGACTGCGACGTGCTCCAGGCTGATGGGGGCACCCGCACCGCGGCAATCACGGGAGCCTACGTGGCCCTCGCCGACGCCCTCGAGTGGGGCAAGGAGAAGAAGTTCCTCAGCCAGAAGGCCCAGCCTCTGATCGACAGCGTCGCGGCCATCTCCGTGGGTATCGTCGGCGGTGAGCCCATGCTTGACCTTGCCTACACCGAAGACTCCCGGGCCGAAACCGACATGAACGTGGTCGTAACCGGACGCGGCCTCTTCGTGGAGGTGCAGGGCACGGCCGAGGCCGCGCCGTTCGACCGCACCGAACTCAATTCTCTGCTCGATCTGGCGCTGGCCGGGACGATCTCCCTGACCGAGTTCCAGACGACGGCGCTGGGGCGCTAGGGCCATGCAGGTCGTTCTCGCCACCCACAATCAGCACAAGGTCGAGGAGCTGCGGCGCATCCTCGCCCCCCGGCTCCCCGACCTCGACGTGCTGGCCTACGACGGCCCCGAGCCGGTCGAAGACGGCGTCACCTTCGCCGAGAACGCTCTGATCAAGGCGCGCGCCGCCGCCGCGCACACCGGTCTGCCGGCCATCGCCGACGACTCCGGCATCTGCGTGGACCTCCTCGGCGGTTCGCCCGGCATCTTCTCGGCCCGCTGGGCCGGGCCCGCCCGGGACTCCGACCAGAACCTGCAGCTGCTGCTCTGGCAGTTGGGCGATGTGGCCGCGGAGCACCGCGGCGGACACTTCACCTGCGTCGCCGCGCTGGCCATGCCCGACGGCACGGAGTGGCACGTGACCGGGGAATGGCCCGGGCGGATCCTGACCGAGCCGAGCGGCGCCGGCGGCTTCGGCTACGACCCGATTTTCCTGCCCGACGGCTATGCGATTTCCGCCGCCGAGCTGACCCCGAACGTGAAGAACGAGCACAGCCACCGGGCGAGGGCCTTCGGCAAGCTGATTCCGGTGCTGGAGACGCTGCTGGAAGCCTGACCGGCGTATCCGTCTCGACTGCTGAGAACGGCACTCATTCCCAACTGACGGCTGAACTGGCGGCCGAATGCCCGCGGCCCTAGCGTGGAGGCATGGGCCATGATCACGCGCACACCTCGCAGACGAACCGGGCGCGTCTGTCGGTGGCGATCGGGATTGTCGCCGCGGTGCTCGTGGTGGAGGTCGTCGGCGCCTGGCTGACCGGTTCCCTGGCCCTGCTGGCGGATGCCGGCCACATGTTCTCCGACCTCGCGGGTCTGATCATCGCTCTGACGGCCACCGTGGTGGCCGCGCGGCCGGCTACCGACCGGCAGACGTTTGGTTACCAACGGGCCGAGGTGTTCGGCGCCCTGCTGAACGGGCTCATCCTGCTGGGGGTTGCCATCGCCGTCGTGATCGGCGCCGTCGGCCGACTGGTCGACGCCGGCGGCAGCGAGGTGCGGGCGACTCCCATGCTGGTCGTGGCCGTGATCGGCCTCCTGGCCAACGTCGCGGCCCTGCTCCTGCTGCGCCCGGCGGCCGGGTCGTCGATCAATATGCGCGGCGCTTACCTCGAGGTGCTCGGGGACACCCTGGGCTCGGTGGCGGTCATCGCCGCGGCCGGGGTCATCCTATTGACGGGCTTTGTGCAGGCCGATGCGATCGCGTCGCTGATCATCGCCGGCATGATCGCGCCCCGAGCCCTCGTGCTGCTGCGCGACGTGGTGCGGGTGCTGAGCGAATCGGTGCCGGCCGACACGGATGTCGCAGAGATCCGGCGGCACCTGCTGGAAACGAACGGCGTGGTGGCGGTACACGATGTGCACGTGTGGATGATCACCTCCGGGGCCCACGTCTTCAGCGCCCACGTCGTGGTCGAACCTATGGTGCTCGGCTCGGGTGGCTCCGGCGCACTTCTCGACGAGCTCTCCGCGTGTCTGGCCGACCATTTCGATGTGGACCACTCGACGTTCCAGCTCGAGCCGGCCGAGCACGCGGCGCACGAGGAGAACCCGCACCGGTAGCGTGACCCGCCGGGGGCAGCCCGGACTGTGCAGAGCTCAGAGCTCAGAGCTCGTGTTTGTGCTCGTCGTGTTTGTGCTCGTCATGCGTGTGCTGGTGGGGATCCGCGAAGGCGTCGGCGTCGAGGACGAGGCTTCCGGTCTGGATGGTCCGTCCGGCGCGCGCGTCACGGCGGGCTCTGGACGCGGACTGTAGGTAGTGGAAGACGGTGGGGATGAGCGTGATGAAGACCGCGGCCAGCAGGATGATGTCGATGTAGTTCTGAACGAAATCTGCGACTGGTGGGATGTAGCCGAGGAAGAAACCGAAGTAGGTGAGGCCGGTGCCCCAGAGGAGGGCGCCGATCAGGTTGTACAGCGAGTACTTGCGGTAGTCCATGTGGCCGACGCCGGCCGCGACCGGGGCGAAGGTGCGCACGATCGGCACGAAGCGGGCCACGATGACGGCCACGCCGCCGAAGCGAACAAAGAACGCGTTCGTGCGCTCGACGTTCTTAATGCTGAACAAACCGGATTCTTTGCGCTCGAAGACCCTGGGCCCGAACTTGTGCCCGATCAGGTAGCCGACTTCTCCGCCGAAAAAGGCCGAGAATCCGATGGCCAGGGCCACCCACCAGATGTCGATCTGGATGACCCCGGCAAAGGTCAGCAGGCCGGTGATGACCAGCAGGGTGTCGCCGGGAAGCAGAAACCCCACCAGCAGGCCGGTCTCGGCGAAGACGATCGCGCAGACGCCCAGGAGGGCCCAGGGCCCGAACCCGTTGATCAGGACTTCCGGGTCGAGCCAGGGGATAACTGCCGTGGGAAGCAGGGCCGTATGAATCACTAAGAAACTCCTGTGGGCGTCGGTCAGATCGGCCGGGCGGCGGGATCACTGTGTGCTCTGTTACAGGCTAACGCGGTTTGCCGACAGTGCGCCGTGGGCTCGCAGGGGGTCACGGGGCCTGGACCACTGTCGGGTCGTCGAGCGCACTGCGGGCATCGAGCCGGTTCTGGGCGCGATCCATCAGCTGGGTGCGCATGCCGAAGACGATTGAGGCCGTGATGAAGACCCCGGCGATGACATAGGCGGCGCTCGTCACGCCGGGGATGGCGGCCGCGTAGTAGCCGGTGAGGGTGAGACCCACGCCCCAGGCCAGGGCTCCGACCAGATTGCTGGTCAGGAACGTGTAGTAATTCATGCGGCCGACGCCGGCGATCACTGGCACGAAGACGCGGCCCCATGGCATGAACCGGGCGACGACCACTGACCACCAGCCGTACTTGTGGTAGAAGGTCTCCGTCTTGGCGATGGCCGTGCGGGTGTGGCGGCCGCCGTGGCGGTCCAGGTAGGAGCGGCCGAAGTGGCGACCGAGTAGGAAACCGACCTGGTCACCCAGGAACGCGGCGATGCCGGTTCCGACGGCCAGAACAGCGATGCTCAGGCTCGGCGTGGATGCAGCCACCAGGCCGGAGCCGAAAAGCAGGGAGTCGCCGGTGATGAACGGGATGAAGATCCCGAGGAACACCGCCGTTCCGGCGAAGACCAAGGCCCACACGAGCAGATAGAAAAGTACGACGCCGGTACTCTCCAGCAGTTCGTTCAATTGGCCGTCCAGGGCCGAGATGTGACTCATGTGCGGGAGAGGGGACTTGAACCCCCACGCTCGAAAGCACAGGAACCTAAATCCTGCGTGTCTGCCAATTTCACCACTCCCGCGAAGTGCGCTTCCAGTGTACTTCGCGGGAGTGCCCTGCCCGTGAGCGTTGGCCACCTCCGTGGACCGGACACCGGGTCACCGCGCTGCCTCATCGCCGCCAGGGTCGGCCAGATCGGCACGTCTCCGGGCTCGTGGCTGTGGATAAGTCGGGCGTGGTCGGCGCGGGATGGGCGATCATGCAGGAATGAGCGAAGCCGTGCGCATCATCACCGAGCAGGTTCGCACTCGCGTGCGTCGCGATGGCGTTGACCTGGCGTCGAACTCCGGGCTCGCCGAACAGTACGTGCGCGACGAGGTGCAGCGCTACGCCGAGCGGGCGCTCGGCAACTCCCTGCCGCTGATCGCCGACGAGCGCCAGGCGGCGCGCGAAGTCGTGGCCTCACTGACCGGGTTCGGGTCGCTGCAACCGTTCCTCGATGATCCCGGCATCGAGGAAATCTGGATAAACGCGCCCAGCCGGGTGTTCGTGGCCCGCGATGGGGTGCCCGAGCTGACCACCATGGTGCTCACCGCGCGGGAGGTACGCGACCTGGTCGAGCGGATGCTGCAGGCCTCCGGCCGCCGCGTCGACCTCTCCTCCCCGTTCGTCGATGCCTCTCTGCCCGACGGGTCGCGGTTACACGTGGTCATCCCGGATATCACCCGCCAGCACTGGGCGGTCAATATTCGCAAGTTCACCCGGCGCATTCGCGACCTGAACCAGCTGGTCGGGCTCGGGTCGCTTACGCAGCAGTCGTCCGAGTTTCTGCGCATGTGCGTGCTGGCCGGGCAGAACATCCTCGTCTCCGGTGCCACCCAGACCGGCAAGACCACCATGCTCAACGCACTGCTCTCGGCCACGCGCAAGAACGAGCGCATCGTGACGGTGGAGGAGACGTTCGAACTCGACCTGGCCGCGCGCGACGTCGTAGCGATGCAGTGCCGCCAGCCGAGCCTCGAGGGAACCGGGGAGATCACCCTGCGCCGCTTGATCAAGGAGTCGCTGCGGATGCGCCCCGATCGGCTGATCGTCGGCGAGGTGCGCGAAGCCGAGAGCCTCGACCTGCTCATCGCCCTGAACAGCGGGCTACCGGGCATGTGTTCGATCCACGCCAACAGTGCCCGGGATGCCCTCGGCAAACTGTCCACGCTGCCGCTTCTGGCGGGCCGCAACATCGACTCCTCGTTCGTGCTGCCGACCGTGGCCGGCTGCATCGACATCGTCGTGCACTGCGAGATCGACCGGCACGGACGGCGCCGGGTGACGGAGATCCTTGCGCCGAGCGGCCAACTGTCAGGGGCGATGATCGAGGCCAGCCCGATCTTCCTGGCCCAGCGGGGCGCCCTCGAGCCGACCGGGGGGTATCCGACAAAGCTGGCCAAGTTCCACGCGGCCGGACTCGACCCGGCCATCGTGCTGCGGGCCGGGGCCGTATGACGCTCGCACTCGGGGCTCTGCTCGGCACCGGGCTGCTCCTGGTCGCCACGCCGTTCCTCTGGCCGCGAACCAGGGGCAAGGCCCGGTCCCGCACGCAGGGACGGCTGCGGGCGAACCTCTCCCAGGCCGGACTAGGCAGCCTGCCGCTGCCGGCCTTCGTCGCCCTCTCTGTGGTGCTGGGGCTGGCGGTGTCGGCACTGAGCCAGGCTCTCCTGGGCATCGCTGCCCTGTCGATCGTCACCGCGCTCGCCGGGCTGTCGCTGCCGACGCTGATGGTCGTCTGGCGGGTGCGCGCCCGGCGCCGGGCGAACCGCGCCGTCTGGCCCGACGTCGTTGACCACCTGGTGTCAGCGGTCCGGTCAGGCCTGGCACTGCCGGACAGCGTCGGCAGCCTGGCAGGGGCCGGCCCGGTGTCGACGCGGCCCGCCTTCGCCGAGTTCGCCCGGGAGTACCAGGCGACCGGCAACTTCGGTTCCGCCGTCGACGGGCTCAAGATCTCCCTGGCCGACCCGGTGGCCGACCGCATCCTGGAGACGCTGCGCATGGCCCGGGAGGTAGGCGGCAGCGACCTCACGGTCGTGCTGCGCAGCCTCGCGGCCTGGCTCCGGCAGGATGCCGCCATCCGCTCGGAGGTCGAGGCGCGCCAGTCCTGGATCGTCAACGCGGCGCGGCTGGGCGTGGCCGCGCCCTGGATCGTGCTGCTGCTCCTTGCCTCCCGGCCGGAGGCTGCGGTTGCCTACAACACCTCCGCCGGTGTCGTCGTGATCGTCGGCGGCCTCGGCGTCTCCGTGGTTGCCTACCGCCTGATGGTGGCGCTGGGACGGCTGCCCGAGGAACGCCGGTGGTTCAAATGAGCGCCGCGCAGGCCTGGGCGCTGTTCTGTGGCACCGCGTTGGGTGTGGGGCTCTGGTCGCTCGCCAGCTTGGTGCCTCGGCTGAGTCGGCCGCGCCTCGCGCAGAGGCTGGCGCCGTACATCCTCGACGTGTCGGCGGAGGCGCGGCTATTCGTGGGGCGTACGACGGTGCATCCGTTGCCGGTGCTCGGCACCCTGTTCGCGCCCGTGTTCGGTGCCCTCAAACGAGCGTTCGGCGCCGTTCTCGGCGGCTCGGAGACGATCGCCCGACGGCTCAGTCAGTCGGGGTCGGTCCGCGGCGCCGACGAGTTCCGATCGGAGCAGGTGGTGTGGGCGCTCGCTGGACTCTTCGTCGGGGCAGGTGCGGTGGTTGCCCTACCGGCGTTTCGGTCGATGCCGGTGCTGGTGCAGGTCGTTCTGCCGGTGGTCGCCGCGGCGGGCGGCGCGCTGGCCCGCGATTGGATGCTCGGCCGCGCCGCCACCGCCCGCCTCGCGCGCATGCAGAGCGAGTTTCCGACCGTCCTCGAGTTCATGACGCTGTCGCTGTCGGCGGGGGAGGGCATCCTGGATGCGCTCGCCCGGGTCTCGCGCACGAGCACGGGCGAATTGTCGCGGGAGCTGGCGGGGGTGGTGGCGGATGTGCGCACCGGGGTTCCGCTCGCCAGCGCCCTGCACGCGTTGTCACGCCGGATCGCGCTGCCTGCGGTGACCCGGCTGGTCGATCAGGTCACGGGTGCGCTCGACCGGGGAACCCCGCTCGCGGAGGTGTTGCGCGCCCAGGCGCAGGATGCCCGGGAAGAGGCCAAACGCGGTCTGATCGAGGTGGCCGGAAAGAAAGAGGTTGCCATGCTCGTGCCGCTGGTTTTCCTGATTCTGCCCATGACGATCCTGTTCGCGATCTTCCCCGGCCTGTTCATCCTGCAGAGCGGGTTCTGAACCACTGAGCCACTGAACCACTGAACCACTGAGCCACTGCCGCACGAGAGAACCACTGTCCCCACGAGAGAAAGTGAGTCAATCATGAAGACACTGCAGCGACGTGTGCGCGACCGGTGGAGCGACGCCGGCGGGGACGAACGAGGCGACGTTCCGGGATGGGTGCTCATCACCCTGATGACGGCCGGGCTGGTCATGATCATCTGGGGTCTGGCCGGTCCGGCGTTGAGCGGCGTGTTCCAACAGGCGATCGACCGGGTCAGCGGAATGTGACCGGCCGTGACGCGCACGCGGGGGAACCGAACCCGATCGCTCGGTGGTGAGGAGGGTTCGGCGGCCGCCGAATTCGTGATGGTCGGGGCACTGCTGACCGCGCTGACGCTCGGCGTCATGCAGCTGGGGCTGACCCTGCTCGTGCGCAACACCGTACTTGACGCCGCCGCCGAGGGAGCCCGGTACGCCGCGCTCGCCGACAGCGGGCTGGGTGAAGGTGCGGCACGCACCCGCGAGCTGATCACGACATCGATCGGGCCCGCGTATGCGACCGATGTGGAGGCCAGCTATGGCGACTACGGCGGGTTCCCGAGCGTGCAGGTGCGTGTCGTGGCGCCGCTGCCGCTGCTGGCCCTGTTCGGCGTCGATCGCGGGCTGGAGGTGGTCGGACATGCGGCGGTCGAGACCCTGCGGTAGTGGGGGCCGAGCCAGCCGTTGGCGTGTGTGGTCGGCGAACGGAGAGCAGGGTTCGGCCTCGCTGGAGTTCATCACGGCCGGCCTGATCCTGCTGGTGCCGCTGGTCTACCTGGTGCTGGCGATGGCGGCGCTGCAGGCCGGCGCCCTCGCCGTGGAGGGAGCAGCCCGCCAGGCAGCACGCGTCTACGTCCAGGCGCCCGATGAGGCCGCGGCGAACGCCCGTGCCGAGCGGGCCGTGCAGTTCGGGCTGACGGACTACGGCATCGACCCCGCGGGTGCCGAGGTCAACGTGGCCTGCGAGGCCGGTGTGAACGGATGCCTGACCCGGCAGAGCACGGTCACGGTCACCGTGCGCATCCGGGTGGCCTTGCCGCTGCTGCCGGACCTCCTCTCACTGCGCGAATCGGCCAGTGTTCCCCTGGAGGCCCAGGCCACGCAGACGGTGTCCCGCTTCTGGCGGGCCGGATGAGCGGCGGCGGAGGCTCGGCGGTCGCCTGCGTGGCCGCTCTCGCCGGCACGCCATCGGGATCTCGGGCAGTGGGGTGGCGGCGCCGGCTGCCGATCCGGCCCGGAGGCGAGAAGGGATCGACGCTCATCCTCACGATCTTCTACGGCTTCCTCGCCCTGCTGCTGATCCTCGTCGTCGTGGCCGCAACCTCTCTGTACCTGGAGCGCAAACGCCTGCTGACCCTCGCGGACGGCGCTGCGCTCGCCGGGGCCGAAGCGTTCGACTTGGGCGCGATGGCCGTCACGGTCGACGGCTCGGGCGCGGAGCTGCGACCCTCTCTGTCGTCTGCTGAAGTGCGGACGGCCGCGGAAGAGTTTCTCGCAGCCACCCCGAATGGCCGAATGGAGGGGCTGAGGGTGAGCGGTGCGGCATCCGTCGACGGGCAAAGCGCCACGGTTTCACTGAGTGCCTATTGGCGTCCGCCGGTGCTGGCCGTGCTGCTGCCGGCCGGGGTGCCGCTGGAGGTCACGGCGGTGGCGCGCTCGGTGTTCCGCTAGCGTTAGCAAAACGCGCCTGCCCCGGCGCAGGGGAGGAGCATCGTGACGGCCGAGCGCGACCGCCTGACCGGTGCCGGCGCCCAGATCGTGACCGAGGTGAGCATCAACTTCGGGTCGTCCCTCGCCGGTCTGGCCATTCCGCTCGTCGGCTCACCCGTCGTCGTCGCAGTGCGCCAGCTGGTGATGGCCGCCACGGTGCTGCCGTTCTACCGGCCCAAGCTCGCCGGCCTGACCTGGCGGCGGCTGTGGCCCGCGCTGGCGCTCGGCGTCGTGCTCGCGGTGATGAACCTCACCTTCTACGAGGCCGTCGACCTGCTCGGACTCGGCATCGCCGCCACAATCGAGTTCCTCGGCCCGTTCGCACTCGCGCTGGCCTCGTCGCGACGCCTGCTCGACTTCGTCTATGCCACCGCTGCGGCGGGCGGGGTGTTCCTGCTCACCTGGTCTGACGGGGCACTCAATCTGGTCGGCATCCTCTTCGCCCTGACCGCGGCGGCGTCATGGGCGGCCTACATTCTGCTGACCCGCAAGGTGGCCGTGACCTTCCCCGGACTTGAGGGCATTTCCGTGGCCAGCGTCGTGAGCCTGACCTTGCTGGTGCCGTTCGCGCTGCTCACGGTCGACTGGTCGAGCCTCAATTGGGGCGTGATCGGGCTGCTGCTCGCCATCGGCGTGCTCTCGTCGGCGTTCCCGTACACGCTGGACACCTTCATCCTGCGCCGCATCACCCCGCGCCTCTACGCGATCATCACCAGCTTCGGCCCCGTGATCGCGGCGCTGTTCGGCGCGCTGGTGCTGGGGGAGACCTTCCTGGTGCAGCAGCAGATCGCCATCCTTGTGGTGTGCGTGGCGGCCGGCGCGGCCATCGCCAGCCAGCGTGAAACGCCGAAATCCGAACTCGAGATCATCGCGGGCGCGACGCCCTGATCGAGCGCGATTCTCCGATCGGGCGCGTGCGGGTATCCGTCGCCGGCTGCCCGGCGTTGAACCAATTCGACGGAGATATTGTCTCAAAGGCCTGTTTTCAGCGGGTCTGGGGCTGATTTCGGCAAAATCTCCGTCGAATTCGTTAGGGACGGGCTATCTGCGCAGCGCCCAGGGTTAGGGGACTGACTCGGCTAGGTGACGATGATGCCGAGGTGTGCGGCGAGAACGGGCGCGAGCAGGCTGAGCTGGGCGTCGTCGATGGTGGCGCCGCGCAGACCCTCGAGGCCGTGGATGGCGCTGAAATCACTGGAGCGCAGGTCGGCGTCCTTGAGGGTGGAACGGGTTACGTCGAGGGTGCCGATGCGGCAGGAGCGCAGCTCCATGCGGTGCACGGTGGCGCCGCCCAGGTCGAGCTCTTCGATGATGCAATTGGAGAGCAGCACGTCGGTGAGCGTGGCGCCGCGCAGGTTCACGAAATCGAGCTTGGATCCGTCGATGTGCACCGAACGCAAGGTGGCCTCGTAGAGCTCGACCGACCCGAGCCGGGAGTGCTCGATCGAAACGTCCCGCCAGCTCGAGCGCGGCGCCGAGAAGACCGACGCGTGCAGCTCGCCGGCCACGCAGTCGGCGACGGATGCCCCGCGCAGCTGGGTATCGCTGAGAGACACTCCCCGCAGCTCGCACTCCTGGAAGCCGATGCCGGTCAGGTCCCGGCTTGACAGGTCGCAGCCGACGAAACGCTCGGCTTCCCGGCTGTCACCGGCGCGGAGGTCGCTGCCGTCGGCATCCGTCAGACCGGTGAGTACGATGCGGTCGAGCTGCGGGCCGCGGGTTTTCGCGCGTGCCACCGCTAGGAATCAGGGGTGGCGGCAGGCACGGCCTCCAGCACGAACACCGGGATGACCCGGTCGGTCTTTTTTTCGTAGTCGGCGTAGTCGGGGAACGCGGCCACGGCCCGCTCCCACCACGCAGCGCGTTCGGTGCCGGTGACCTCGCGGGCCAGCATGTCCTGACGGCTGGGGCCATCCTGCAGTTCCACAAGCGGGTGGGCCACCACATTGCCGTACCAGACGGGGTTCTTCGGGCTGCCGCCGAGGGAGGCGATGGCGGCGTAGGCACCGTCGTGCTCCACGCGCATCAGCGGGGTCTTGCGCAGCTTGCCCGACTTGGCCCCGAGGGTGGTGAGCACGATGACGGGCATCCCGCGCAGGGTGGTGCCCTCCGTGCCTCCGGAGCTTTCGTACAGGTCGACCTGGTCGCGCACCCACTGCTGGGTGCCGGGCTCGTATTCTCCGATGAGGGGCATACGACCACTAAACGCCCACGGTCGGACTCCTATTCCCCGGGTTCAGCGCGGTCGGGCCGAGGTAGCGTCAGGGACGCATGCGCGGCCGGCGAGGCGCGTAGCGGGGGATGTAACGGCCCAGAATCACGGCGCCGAACAGTCCGAACACTCCCATCACCCCGCTGGCGATCGAGATGGTGGCGACCGCGGTCAGGCCGGCCACGGCCAGGGGGGCGACCGCGCCGCCCAGGTCGGCGGTGAAACGCCACGCGCCCAGGAACGGCGCCGGACTGGTGTTCTTCGGCGCCAGGTCGGCGCCGAGGGTCATCAGCAGACCGCTGCCGATGCCGTTGGCAAGCGACAGGATCATGGCCACGGCGATGAACCACTCCACGTTGGTGGGCAGGTCGTGCGTGAACGCGAGGATGAGGTGCCCGGTACCCAGACCGATCATCGACGGGATGGCGGTCCACAGGCGACCGAAGCGGTCCATGATCTGGCCGCTGGCGTAGAAGAGGGCGAAGTCGACCGCGCCGGCGATGCCGATGATCAGGGCGATGTCGGGGACGCTGATGCCGATGCTGACCGCCCAAAGCGGGAGCAGCACCGTGCGGGAGGCGCGCATCGCCCCGATCAGGCCCGCGCCCGTGCCAAGGCGCAGGAGCACCGCTCGGTAGCTCCAGATGGTGCGGAACAGCCCCTGGGATTCCTCGGCCGCGAGCTCCCGCCCGGCCGGCACGACAGATCCGTCGGGCGCCTTCACCAGTTGCGGGCCACCGAAGGTGCTCTCGGGATCGGGCAGCAGGAGCAGCATCGCGGCCGCGCCGAGGCAACAGACCACGAACACCCAGAACACCGACTCGGTGCTGTCGGTGAGGCTGAGCAGGGCGGCGGCGATGAACGGGCCGATGAACCAGCCAGCGCGGAAGATGCCGCCGAGAGTCGACAGCGCCCGGGCCCGGTAGGCCAGAGGCACGTAGCTGGTCATGAACGCGTGGCGAGCCAGGGCGAACACCGCGGTGGCCAGGCCGATCAAGAAAATGCCGATGCCCAGCACGAGCGGGTTGGGAGCGACGATGCAGATCAGCACGGCGATGATCGCGAGCAAGGATGCCCAGATCATGGCGTTGCGCTCCCCGATAAGGGAGACCACCCAGCCGCTCGGGATGTCCCCGGCCAGTTCACCCACCATGATCATGGCGGCGATGAACCCGGCGATCGCGAGTGTGGCACCCAGGTCCTTGGCCACTATCGGGATCAGCGGGATGATCGCGCCCTCGCCGATGGAGAACAGGAGGGTCGGCAGGAACGCGGCGAGTGCGACGGAACGCATCTGGAAGGGGCGATCGGCGTTACTCATGGCCTCTCGATGTTATCCCCGGGCGGGTGTTGGTGTTTCGAGTCCGCGCCCTTGCGGCAGCTTCGACCCGAACGAATTCGACGGAGATTCTGCCTGAATCAGCCCTGAGCGGGCCGAAAGAGCGCTTTCACACGAGAATCTCCGTCGAATTGGTTGACGCCGGGCAGGGCATTCCGCCGTGCACGAACCGCGGCCACACGGAATGGTCAGCATGGACCTTTCCAGGGTTCGGACCAGCCGTCTCCGGCGCTGAAAGCGGACTCCACGAGCGGATGCCGTGACCGGGTGGCCCGGTAGGCTGGGGTCCGACATGATTGAGCTGGAATTCTCGGAGCAGATCGCCGCACTGCGGGCCACGTTCGACGACATCCGGTCGGTGATCGATATCGATCGACTCCGCACCGATATCGCCGACCTGAATGAACAGGCCGGTGCGCCCGACCTGTGGGACGATTCCGTGCGAGCGCAGAAGGTGACCAGCCAGCTGAGCCATCGCCAGTCGGAGCTGGCCCGCATTGTGAGCATCGAGTCGCGCCTCGACGACCTTGAGGTGCTGGTGGAACTCGCCAACGCCGAGGGTGACCAGGAATCGGCTGACGAGGCCACCGCGGAACTCGCGAGCATCACGAAGGTGCTCGGCGATCTCGAGGTGCACACGCTGCTCAACGGCGAATTCGACGTGCGTCCGGCGGTCATCACCATCCGTTCCGGCGCCGGCGGCGTCGACGCGGCCGACTTCGCCGAGATGCTGCTGCGTATGTACCTGCGCTGGGCCGAGCAGCACAACTACCCCGTGCAGGTGCTCGACGTGGGCTACGCCGAGGAGGCCGGCATCAAGAGCGCAACCATCCAGGTGGATGCACCCTACGCCTTCGGCACGCTGAGCGTCGAAGCCGGCACGCACCGTCTCGTGCGGATGAGCCCGTTCAACTCCGCCGGTAAACGCCAGACCTCCTTCGCCGCTGTGGAGGTGGTGCCGCTGATCGAGCAGACCGAGTCGATCGAGGTGCCCGAGAACGACATCCGGGTCGACGTCTTCCGCTCCAGCGGCCCCGGCGGCCAGTCCGTGAACACCACCGACTCCGCCGTGCGCATCACCCACCTGCCCACGGGCACGGTGGTGAGCTGCCAGAACGAGAAGAGCCAGATCCAGAACCGGGCCGCCGCCATGCGCGTGCTTCAGTCCCGGCTGCTGGTGCTGCAGCGCGAGCAGGAAGCCGCCACCAAGAAGGAGCTGGCCGGGGTGATCACGGCCAGCTGGGGCGACCAGATGCGCAGCTACGTGCTCGCGCCGTATCAAATGGTCAAGGACCTGCGCACCAACTACGAGGTCAACAATCCCAGCCAGGTGTTCGACGGCGACCTTGACGGTTTCATCGCCGCAGGCATCCGTTGGCGCAAGCAGGCGCCGGAAGGTTAGAGCCTCGATCTGCGGGTCTGTCACCGGTTAGGTATGTCGGAGTAGGAATTATCAGGATGCCTGCCTAGGCTCAAGGGGCCATGATTCGTTTTGACACCATCACCAAGAAGTATCCGGGAACGAACCGACCGGCACTAGACGCCATCAGCGTCGAGGTGCTGCGCGGAGAGTTCGTCTTTCTCGTCGGTGCTTCCGGTTCGGGGAAATCGACCTGCCTCCGCCTTGTGCTGAAGGAAGACCGGCCCACCAGCGGCAGCATTCACGTGCTCGGACAGGACCTGCGGTCGATCTCCAACCGCAAGGTGCCCTATTTCCGCCGCAACATGGGCGTCGTCTTCCAGGACTTCCGCCTGCTGCCGAACAAGAGCGTTTTCGACAACGTGGCGTTCAGTCTGCAGGTGATCGGCAAGTCGCGCGGCTTCATCCAGGAAGCCGTGCCCGACACCCTCGAGATGGTCGGACTGGCCGAAAAGGCGCTGCGCCTGCCCCACGAACTCTCCGGTGGTGAGCAGCAGCGTGTTGCCATCGCGCGCGCCATCGTGAACAAGCCGCAGATCCTGCTGGCCGACGAGCCCACCGGAAACCTCGACCCCACCACCAGCGCCGGCATCATGGCCCTGCTCGAACGTATCAACGCCGCCGGCACGACCGTGATCATGGCCACCCATGAGGCCGGCATCGTCGACCAGATGCAGCGCCGCGTGATCGAACTCGTCGGCGGACGCATCGTGCGCGACGAGCGCCAGGGTGGCTACGCCACTGCAGCCATCCCCACCACCACCGCCGGCACCGGGCGCCGTTCCGCCCGAGAGGTTCCCAGCGGCTCGTCGGGTGTGGCACCTGCGGCTGCGGCACCGTCATCCATGTTCGCGCCCGCCGCCGCCGCCGTGCCCACTGACGAGGTCGTGCCTGCGTCGCACCCTCCCCTCACCTTTCCACCGGTTCCCGTGCCGGCGCCGGTCGCCGAGCCTGCCGCGGCCCCGTTCTCAGTCGCGAAGGGTCCGGCCGATCCGGCGCCCCTCGACGACGGATCGTCCAAGGACGCAGAAGTGGAAGCAGAAGCAGAAGCAGAAGCAGAAGTTGAAACAGAAACAGAAACAGAAACGGACGCAGAAGCAGAAGCAGAAGCAGAAGCAGACGCCGACGCTGCGATGACCGACCTGAGCCGGGCCATGACCCGGCCGGTTCTTCCGATCACCCAGCACGACGTGCCGGAGCAGTTGACTCTGGCCGAGAAGCTCGGGCTGCGCGCGCCGGGCGAAAAACCGGACCAGACCGGCGAACAGAATGTAGGGCCCACCCGATGAGACTCGGACTCGTGCTCTCCGAAGCAGCCAACGGCCTGCGCCGCAACGCCTCCATGGTCGTTTCCGTGGTGCTCGTGACCTTCATCTCGCTGACCTTCGTCGGTGCCGCGATCCTGATGCAGATGCAGATCGGCCAGATGAAGAACTTCTGGTACGACCGCGCCCAGGTGGGCATCTATATGTGCACCGCCATTTCGTCGGGTGAGACGTGCACGGCCGGGGAGGCCACGCCCGAACAGATCGACACGGTCAAGGCGCAGCTCGAATCGCCTACCCTGTCACCGTTCATCGACAAGTACTACTTCGAGACTCACGACCAGGCCTTCGAGAACTTCAAGAAGCAGTTCGCCGACAATCCGGTGGTCGACTACGTCACCGCTGACCAGCTGAACGAAACCTTCTGGGTCAACCTCGGCGATCCCTCGCAATCGGATGTGCTCGTAGAGGCGCTGTCCGGCGTCGCCGGTGTTGAGAACGTCGCGGACCAACGAAAGTACCTGGACCAGATCTTCTCCGTGCTGAACGTCGCCAGTTACACCGCGATCGGCATCGCCGCGCTGATGCTTGTGGCGGCGGCCCTGCTGATCGCCACCACCATCCGTCTCTCCGCGTTCTCCAGGCGGCGCGAGCTGGGCATCATGAGGCTGGTCGGGGCATCCAACCGGTTCATTCAAACGCCCTTCATCCTGGAGGGTGTGTTCGCGGCTCTGCTGGGATCGCTGCTGGCGGGAGGTGCCGTACTCGGTCTCGTGTACTGGTTCGTGCAGGGCTATCTGGGCGAACGTCTGACCAACTTCTCCCTCGTCGGCATGCAAGACGCCCTCGTGGTGGTGCCGATCCTGTTGGTGGTCGGCGCGGTGCTGGCGGCCTTCTCCGCGCAATTCGCCATCACCCGCTATCTGAAGGTCTGACCTACTCCGCGCGACCCGCCCCCAGAGCGCTAGACTAGTGGGCTGGTCGGCATCGCGCCCGAACACACCCACCGATTCGAGGAGTATGCCGTGCCCAGGGAAATAGGCGAGAAGGTCGTCTCGACCAATCGCAAGGCACGCCACGATTACCTCATTGAGGAGACCTACGAGGCCGGAATGGTGCTCAGCGGCACGGAGGTCAAGTCTCTCAGGGCCGGTCGGGCCTCGCTCGTCGACGGCTACGCCTTCATCGAGAATGGCGAGATCTGGCTGGACGCCGTGCACATCCAGGAGTACGTCGCCGGCACGTGGACCAACCACCCGCCGCGGCGCAAGCGCAAACTCCTGATGCACAAGCAGGAGATCATCAAGATCAGCCACAAAACCAAGGAGGGCGGCTACACGCTCGTCCCGCTGCGGCTCTACTTCAAGAACGGCAAGGCCAAGGTCGAGATCGCGGTCGCCAAGGGCAAGAAAGAGTACGACAAGCGCCAGACACTGCGCGAGCGCCAGGACAAGCGCGAGTCCGACCGGGCCATCTCCGCCCGAAAGAACCTCGGCGACTAGCCTTCCACCTCGTCGTATTGTAAGCTGAGGGGCTGCACGATCCATCCGGGCCGTGCGGATTGACACTCAGCAGATTGAAAACTCAACAGCGTGTGATGGTGACCCACTCGAATGCCGCCATGTTGGCAATGAGTGCACAGGGGGATGATCGGTTTCGACATTGCCTGCGCAATTATGAGAAGCGGGTCGAGGATGCAGGGTTATCTCGTAAACGATCTCTGCAAAACAATAAGTGCCAAATCAAACCGCACTGACTTCGCCCTCGCTGCCTAAGCGAGCGCACTAAGAAGTCCGCCAGGCCGGGAATGCTCTCTACCCGGACCCTGACGTCATTTAGAGAGATTGCTCCTACTCTGAGCCGCGGGGTGTAGGGGGACTTAAACGAGGGCTGGGCTCGTCGGATTAGATGCCAGCGGCAAATTCCGGAGCCGAGTAGAACGATTTCACTGGATACACCCGTAGAAGGCATATGACCACAGCAGTGGACGGGGGTTCAATTCCCCCCATCTCCACCACCGGTTGCTGTCACACGTCGTTAAGCCGAAAGGCCCGACCCCTTATGGGGTTCGGGCCTTTTTGCGTCGTGATTATGGGGGAAGATGGGCCGGGAGGAACTCAATGGCGGCTGCGTGGGTGAAGAAGTGGGTGCCGGGTGTCGATACCGCGCTCACCTACCGGCGCGCCTGGCTGCTCCCCGACCTGAGGGCGGGGCTTGTGCTCACCGCCCTGCTGATTCCGGTGGGCATCGGCTACGCCGAGGTGGCCGGCCTGCCGCCAGAGACCGGCCTGTACGCCACGATCATACCGTTGGCGGCATATGCCTTGTTCGGCCCCTCTCGCGTGCTGGTGCTCGGCCCCGACTCGGCCCTGGCGCCGATCATCGCGGCCGTGATCCTGCCGCTTGCCCTCGGCGACGACGACCGAGCGGTGGCCCTGGCGGGACTACTCGCGATCATGGTCGGCCTGATCCTCCTGCTGGGCGGACTGATCCGCCTCGGATTCGTGACCGACCTGCTCTCCAAGCCCATCCGGGTCGGCTACCTGAATGCCCTCGGCCTCCTGGTGATCATCTCCCAACTGCCGGCGCTGCTGGGGCTTGCGATCGAGTCGGGTCCGCCGATTGCCGACGTGATCGCAATCGGAGCGGGTGTTGCCGGGGGCGAAGTCCACCTCACCGCGTTGCTCTTCGGACTCGGGTCGCTGCTCACCATCGTGGGTCTGTCCTGGGGCAGATCTCGGATCCCCGGCGTGCTCGTGGCCGTCGTACTGGCGACACTGCTGACTGCCGTACTCGGGCTACACAGCACCATACCCGTCGTCGGGGCGATGCCGCAGGGCCTGCCCGCTCCGGCGCTCGGCGGTCTGGTCTGGGCGGATGTCGCCGCGCTCGCCCTTCCCGCCCTCGGCGTCGCCCTGATCGCCTTCGCCGATACGGCCGTGCTGTCGCGCACGTTTGCCGCGCGCCGAGGCGAGAGTGTCGACGGGAGTCAGGAGATGGCGGCGATCGGCGCCTCGAACATCGCGGGTGGTCTGCTCGGCGGCTTCCCCATTTCGGCGTCGTCCTCGCGCACCCCCGTTGCCGAGGGCGCGGGCGCACAAACCCAGCTCACGGGCGTGGTCGGCGCCGCACTCATCGTGGTGTTCATGTTGTTGGCGCCCGGACTCACCGACTACCTGCCCTCGGCGACCATCGCTGCCGTCGTGATCGTCGCCGCCGCCGGTCTGATCGACGTGAAGGGGTTCCTCGCCCTCGTGCGGATGAACAAAGTGGATGCCGGGCTGTCCATCGCGTCGTTCCTCGGTGTTGTGGTCGTGGGCGTGATCGAGGGCATCGGCGTGGCGATCGTGCTGTCGCTCGGCGCATTCGTGAGCCACGCCTGGCGACCCTACCGGGCTGAGCTCGGGCTCATCCGTGGGCTGCGCGGGTACCACGACCTGTCCCGTCATCCGGAGGGCGAGCGGATGCCCGGCATCGTCATCGTGCGCTTCGACGCGCCGCTGTTCTTCGCCAACGGCGGCATTTTCGACGACTTCGTGCGTCGCGTCGTCACCGAGGCCGGGAGTGATGTGCGCACGGTCATCCTGGCGGCCGAGCCGATCACAGACATCGACACGACCGCCGTGGAAGAACTTCTGGAACTCGACGATTTCCTCGCCTCACGCGGGATCACGCTGATCTTCGCCGAGATGAAGGGTCCGGTGAAGGACCACCTGCGCGACTACGGTCTCAGTCGACGGTTCCCACCGGAGCGGTTCGCGGGCACCGTGGGCGAGGCGGTCGACGAGGTCACCGGCACATTGCGCGGCGACCTCGAGGGCACCGAATGGGGCGACGAGCACTGAGGCTGCGCTGAGATTCTGCGCGAATCAGACGCCGGCAAGCCAGAGGTCAGGGCCGAAGATCTCGTAGTGGATGCGGTCGGCCGGCACACCGGACTCCAGTGCCTGTGAGCGCAGGCTGCGCATGAAGGGGAGCGGACCGCACAGGTAAACCGAGGCATCCGTCGGGATCGTCACGTTCTCCAGGGACATGAAGCCCTCGTGGTGGCCCTCGCTCGGGATCTCGAGCCAGAGTTCCAGCTCGGCTGCTTCTAGCAGTGCGATGTCTTCGCTCATCTGGTCGCGCAGCGCCCAGCGTTCGAGGTTGCTCTCGGCGTGCAGCACGAGCACTTCGCGCTTCGAGCCGGTGTCCACCAGGGAGCGCAGGATCGATGCGCTAGGCGTGCAGCCGATTCCGGCCGAGGCCAGGATCAGCGGGCCGGTGCCCTGATCGAGGGTGATGTCGCCGCACGGCACGGAGAGGATGAGCGTGTCGCCGACCTGCACATCACGGTGCAGCACGGGGGAGACCTCGCCGTCCGCGTCGAGCTTGGTGGTGAAGACGCGGGTCGTGGACGTACCGGCCGACAGCGAGTACTGGCGCACCTGCCGGATGCCGTCGGGCATGGTGGCCGTGACGCTGACGTACTGGCCCGGCAGGGCAGGCGTCACAGGCGTGTCGTCGGCCGGCTCCAGGGTGAATGTGACGGCATCGGTGCCGGCCGCTTCCTTCTTCACCACGATCCAGGGGGCGAGCGGCTTGTCGCTAGCGAGACCGGCGTAAAGGCCCTTCTCCATCTTGATCAGGGCGTGGGCCATCAGCCAGTAGACCTCGGTCCAGGCGCCGGCGATCTCGGCCGTGATGACGTCGCTGAGTTCTTCGGCGATGGCCTCGAAGAGGTACTTGTAGACGATGTCGTACTGCTCGGGCTCAATGGCGAGGGAGATGTGCTTGTGGGCGATGCGGGAGAGCATGGCCTCCGGCGTGGTGTCGGGGTTCTGCACCAGGTAGGTCGCGAAGACGGCGATACTTCCGGCCAGGGCCTGCTGCTGCGAGCCGTTTTGCTGGTTGGAGCGGCTGAAGAGGCCGTCGAAGAGATCAGGGTGAGCGGTCAGCATCCGGCCGTAGAAGTTCTTCGCGATCTCGGGCATGCGCTCGCCCACCAGGGGCAGAGTCGCTTTGATGAGGGGCAGTGACTGGGTGGATAGCATGCAAACTCCAAGCAATTGAGGGACGTACCCAAAAGTATCATTTCAAATGCTTAATAACTGGGTGTATCCCATTACCCCTGATCGGCGCGGCGCGGTGGCGGGGGTGCCAGCGTGAGGACAACGGGAGCAGGGAAGCCGATATGGGGGAGCGCCGCGATCACAAGGTCGTCGAGTTCGGCGTAGAACGCCTCCCGTGCTCGTCGGAGCCCACCGCGGAGTCCACAGCCGCCACTGAGCGGACAGTCACCGTGGGGCGTCTCGCAGTCGGCGACATCGTCGCGGGCGTCGAGTTGACGCAGCAGCCAGCCCACAGTGGCCGTGCGCCCGACCGGGCTGATCCGCACTCCGCCGGTACGGCCGCGCAGTGACTCCACGAGTCCCAGCTCGCGGAGTCGCATGACGGCCTTGCTGACATGGCTGTACGGGGTGGCCACCGCCTCGGCGATGACCCGCGAGGTCTGAAGCTCGCCGTCGGGGAGCGTCGCCAGGAACATGAGCGCTCGCAGGGAGACATCCGAGAAGGCATTGATCCTCATGGGTCAACAGTATGGCCGCGGGTCAGCGCGATGCGCCGGCCAGAGTGCCGGTCACGGCGCCGGCCGGGTCGGTGATCAGGCACGACACAGCGCGGCTGCCCGGATCGTTCGGGCTGGCCAGGACGTCGGCGACGGCCCAGCTCTGCGCCGTGGGGGTGAGGTAGGCGAAATCCAGACTCGATGCCCGGTACTCGAGCAGCACGAAGTCCTCGAACAGGGAACCGCAGCCGGTTTCCGCCCCTGCGGTCACGGCGTTGTCGCCGGGGAAGGCGTCGCCCGGCACCGGGAACCGGGCGAATACCTCGAACTCGTGGCTCTCGTCGCATGAAACCCGCGGAACGGTCGTTGCGTTCACGTCCAGTCCCTCCGAAACCTCACGCAGGCAGTCTCCGACGAGAAGGTCCGCCACAGCGGTGACCTCTCCGAGAGCGGATGCCGGCACGGCAGCCACGCTGCGGACCGGCGTCGGCAGCATGTCGCCGATCACGCTGCAGCCCGTGAGGCTGCCGGTCAGGACGCTGGCCGCCGCAATCAGCAGGGTCAGGGTGCCGGGGTGCGTGCGGGGCGGGATCATCGGTTAGCGGGTCGGCGCGCTCGGGGACGCGGGGGCATCCGTGGTGGTGGTCGCGGTGCCGAGGGCCCGCAGAGCCGGCTCGTGCAGCAGCCCGTTGGTGGCCAGAGCGCTGCCGTGCCAGGGGCCGGGCCGGCCGTCGGCGGAGGAGAACCGGCCGCCGGCCTCCTGCACGATCGGGGCCAGGGCCGCGAGATCGTAAGGCTGCAGGTCGTATTCCGCGACGATGTCGAGCAGACCCTCGGCGAGGAGCATGTACGACCACATGTCGCCGTAGGCGCGGGTGCGCCAGACCTGGCGGGACAGTGTGATCAGCTCGTCGAGGTGCCCGGTCTGGTCCCACTGCTGGATGCTGTTGTAGCTGAGCGAGGCGTCGGCGAGCTCGGCCACGCCGGACACGGCCAGGCGCACGGGGTCGGCGCCGGGCGTGCGCTCGTCGGTCATCCAGGCGCCGCCGCCGGTGCGCGCCCACCAACGCTTGCCGAGGGCTGGGGAGCTCGCCATCCCCACCACCGGATCGCCATCGACGGCGAGAGCGATCAGGGTGCCCCAGATCGGGATGCCGCGCAGGAAACCGGCCGTGCCGTCGATCGGATCGATGATCCATTGCCGCACGCTGGTGCCCTCGGTGCCGAATTCCTCACCGAGGATGCCGTCGGCCGGGCGCCGCTCGGCCAGGGCGGTCCGGATCGCGCGCTCCACGGCCTGGTCGGCATCCGTCACCGGGGTGCGGTCGGGTTTGGTCGTCACGACGAGGTCCATCGCGGTGAACCGGTCGCGCGAGATCGCGTCGGCCAGATCTGCGAGTTCGGTCGCGAGCTGGAGGTCGTCGTCGAGGGAGTACTTCTGGGGCTGGGTCACAGACCAAGACTAGTAATTTTGGCGCGACTCTCCCGTTTCTACCTCGATTGGCGCCGAAGGCAATCGTGCTGTTAGTATCTAGAGTCGGTTCGGGTCACCCTGGGTCGGAGAGTAGAGAAACACGCACCTCTAGCTCAATTGGCAGAGCAACTGACTCTTAATCAGTGGGTTCCCGGTTCAAGTCCGGGGGGGTGCACCACCAGGCCCCTTTCATCAGGTTTTTACCGAATGGAAGGGGCTTTTTTGTGCCCTCCCCAGGTGCTCGAGCCCGTCGAGACCCGGTCAGGTGATCCCTGAAGGCTCCCGTCTGACCTCCCCTCTCCCGGCGCACGGCGCGGAAGCAGGCGCACGTTAGAACGTCCGCCACGGTCCATAACCTGCGCCGCGACCCCAGACCATGGCGGCATGCCAGCGCGACCTCCGCGCTAAGGTACTAGAACAAAGATCTGAAAAGATTACAGCACTAAGTGAATAAGTCTCAACTATATGTACCCAACGAGGAATCCTCGTACCATGAGGAACCTCGCGGAAGACCTCTGGCAGGCGGCCGATGCCGTGGCCCTGCTGGGCTCCTCGAGCGCCGACTATGAGGCCCTGCCCGACGCCGCCGTGCTGGCCGGTCAGAAGAAGATCGCAGCGGCCCGCAGGCTGCTTGACACCCGCGCCGCGTTGATGGCCGCAACCATCGCCCGCCGGTCCCGCCCGGAGCTCGGCCACTCGGGGCTGGCCGCGCAGCAGGGGTTCCTCTCGCCGGAGGCCCTCATCCAGAACTGGACCGGCTCCTCGAAGGGCGATGCGTACAAGCTCGTCGCGGTCGGCACGATGATGGCCGACACCGAGGCGGCCGACAAGCTGGTCGACGAGGCGCTCTCGACGCTCTCGACGCCCGACGCCGATCGCCCGGGCCGTGACCGCCGGCGCGGCCGAGTCGATCCGGGCCGGACTCGGCCAGATCGACGCCTCGGTCACCGCGGAGAAGCTCGCGGCGGCCCTCGCGGCGCTCCTCACCGAGGCGTCAACGGTGAATGCCGACGAGGTCTTCAAACGGGCCCGCCGGATGCGCGACCGGCTCGACGAGGCCGGCATCGCCGCCCGCGAGAAGCAAGCCCACGACGACCGCTACCTGAAGATCTACCGCCTGGGCGAAGAAGATGCAGGACGACCCCCGCAGCACCGACCAGATCGCCGCGGACTCTCTGCTGCAGCTGCTGAAGATCGCCGGCGAGGCCGACCCGGGCCGGGTCTGCGGTGGTCGCGACCCTCGGTGCGGGTCATCGTGACCGAAAAGGCGCTCACGGCGGTCCCGGGCGAAGAGACGGGAACGACCGAACCCGCCGCTCACGGGCAGATCGAGGGCAACCCGGTGCCGATCTCGCAGGAAACCATCGACCGACTGCTCTGCGACACCGGCACCCGCGGCATCAAGTTCGACGCGGAAGCCCAGATCATCGACGTCGGCCGCGACGAACGACTCTTCACCGAGGCACAGCGGACCGCAATGGGGGTACGTGACGGCGGATGCCTCTGGGGCGGCTGCGACCGGTCACCGGCCTGGTCCGAGGCCCACCACATCAACGAGTGGCTGAAGGACACCGGGAACACCAACCTCGCCAACGGAGTACTGCTCTGCCACCCGCACCACCTGCTGCTACACAACCAGCACTGGAAGATCACCCGCACCGGAAACCAGTACTGGCTCCGACCACCGGTCGAGGTCGACCCGGAGCAGACATTGATCGCACTGCCGAGCAAGCGAGTGGGGCTGCAGGGCGTGGCTCTGGTCCCGGCTCTTGACAGGCTCGACCACCCGCGGGCTTGACCGTTGGGGACGGGAAAGAGGCACTCCGTGGCGGGCGATGGGGTTTGACTCGGGGGAGCAAACCCCAGCCAGATGCGAATCCGACTGGGGTTGCGTTGGTCCCCGGGTCCCCCTGAATCCCCCCGGTCAGTCGAGAACCGAATCTCACCCGGGGACTTGTACGATCGTACAGCACACTCAGGTGAAGGCGTCCCAGCCTCGATGGTTACGCTGGCATATCGCACCATTCGGTCGAACGGTGACGATTCTCGGAGGTGCTGGTGGCTGGAAGTGATGCTCGCAAGATCGAGGCGCGTGAACGCATCCTGGCAGCGGCGGCAATCGAATTCGCCGACCGCGGCTACGCGGGCACCTCGATCGGCCTGGTTGCCGAAAAGTCGGGCACCGGCAAGGGGTTGGTGCAGTACCACTTCAAAGCGAAGTCGGATATGGCGCTCGCGCTCGTTCATTCCTCGTTTTCGCGGGCTCCGTTCGCCAACGTACTGGGCGATGCGTCACCCGTGCGCGGGATCGAGGCCATCGTGGCGTCGATCCGCGGGGTTGCCGGCGCCTTCCGGAACGACGTGCGCGTGCGGGCCTCGGTGCGGCTCGTGCGGGAATATCACCTGATCCCGGCAATCCTGCCGACCCCGTACGTGGGCTGGGTCGCGCGCATCGCGATGCTGCTTGGCGAGGCCGAGGCTGCGGGGGAGATCCCCGCAGGGCTCGACCACGACCGCGAGGCCTGGCATCTGGTGGCGTACTTCAGCGGGGTTCAGGAGGTATCGAACCGGCTTGCCGAACGGGAGGACCTGCCGGAACGGATCGAGGAGATGCTTGCGCGGTCCCTGACTGCGCTGGGTGTGGTGGACCTCGACCGGTTCCTCTAAGACCCTGGCCGGCACCGGGTGCCCCGCCGCGGGATACAACAACCGTTCCAGCGCTGGTTTCGGTTGCGCCTGAGGGCCCTCCTTCGGCGGTGCGGTCCGCGCCGGTGGTCACGGCCGCCCCGACCCGCTGCATCGCGTGGCTGATCCGCCGTCTGACCCGGGTGCAGGACGACCACCTGTCCGAGATCATGAAGGAGGAGCAGCTCTGGAACAGCTACCCGAACGGTTCACCGGCGCCAGAGGTATTCGTTTTCTGGCCGCCCCGGCGTACCGTAGCGCGGCGACCGTTCGAGCGAGCCGGTGTCGGCCAGATGCTCAAGGTAGCGCCGGGCGGTCACCCGCGAAATGCCGAGCTGCTCCATGACCTCGCTAGAGGAGACCGGAACGATCTGCAGCTTCAGGAACTCGATCACCGCGCCTAGGGTGCCCTCGGACAGACCCTTCGGCCGCGGCAGCTCGGTGGGCGTGCGCAGGCTCGCGAACGCCAGGTCCACGTCGGTCTGGCTGGTCATCGCGGACAGTCCGCCCAGTTGGAGCCGGAAGTCCCGATACTGCACCAGCTTCTGCGCGAAGGTTGAATAGGTGAACGGCTTGATCAGGTATTGAACAATGCCGGCCGCCACGGCGCCGCGGACAATGTGCAATTCGCGCACCGCCGTGATGGCGATGATGTCCGTGGTCAGGCCGGCTGCGCGCATCCGCCGGCTCACGTCGAGGCCGTGCAGGTCGGGCAGGGTCATATCCATCAGCACCAGATCGATGGGCTGCCCGGCGGTGACGGCCGCAGCTAGGGCACGCAGGGCGGAATGGCCGTCGCCGACGGTGCCCGCGTGCACGAAACCGGTCAGACGCCCGAGGTAGGCGGCGTGCGCCTCGGCCGCAATGGTTTCGTCTTCCACGACGAGCACCCGGATGTCCCGTTCAGTCATGCGATCCGCCCGTCGCCGCGAGGTCGGGTTCGATGCCCGCAGCGGGCTCCTCCGGCTGCCGGGGGAGGGCGACCGTGAACACGGCCCCCTCGCGGCGGGTGATGCTGAGGCTGCCGCCGAGCCGGTTGACCGTCTGCCGCACCAACGCCAGTCCGAGGCCGCGGCCGAAACTGCCGGGCTCCTTGGTGCTGTAACCGCGGCGGAGGATGTCGGTCACGGCGTCCGGGTCGACGCCGGGCCCGGTGTCGGCCACCTCGATCGCCACCGACGAGGGTGTGGAGCCGACGGAGAGGTGCACCCGGCGGGGTGCCTCGCCGCCGGCGGCCGCGTCGAGCGCGTTATCGACCAGGTTGCCCACGACCGTGACCAGGTCCTGCGCCGTCAGGCCGGAATCGGCGAGGGTTCCGGCCGCCTCAACCGTGAGCAGCACGCCCAGCTCGCTGGCTTGGGCGAACTTGCCCATCAGCAGGGCGCTGAGCACCGGTTCGTCCACCGAGTCGAGCATGTCATCGGTGAGTTGCTGGCTGAGCTCCAGGTCTTTGGTGGCGAAATCGAGGGCCTCGGCGCCGCGCCCGAGTTCCATCAGGGACACGATGGTGTGAAGCCGGTTGGCGTGCTCATGGGTCTGGGCGTGCAGGGCATCCGAGAGGGTGCGCATCGACCGGAGCTCGCTGCCCATCGATTGCAGGTCGGTGTGGTCGCGGATGGTCGCAACCCAGCCCATCGGCGCGGGTTTGGTGCGGCCGCTGCCCGGTTTCAGTGCCGGCAGCTGGCTGACGACCAGCACGCGCGTGTCGGTGACGTGGATCTCGTCGGTGGCGGGGCGGCCGCTCTTCAGTAGCTCGGCGAGTGCCGGGGGAAGGTCGAGACGGTCAAGGCTCTGCGTGGCGGCGGAGGATGCTCGGCCCTCAGTCGGTGAGCGCGGCGGCAGGCCCAGCAGCCGGGCAGCCTGATCGTTGTAGAGCACGACCTCGCCCGTGAGAGTGACGAGTACGAGACCCTCCCGCACCGAATGCAGCACCGAGTCGTAGTAGACGAAGAGTTGGGCGAGCTGCTCCGGTCCCCAGCCGAGCGTGACCCGGCTCAGATAGCGACCGAGCAGCCAGGCGGCGAGGGTGCCCGTGGCCAGCAGCATCAGGGCCACCCCCAGCACGGCCGGCAGCCGCGCGCTCAGCGCGATGGAGAGGTTGCTCGTCTTCACCCCCGCAGCCACCAGGCCCTGAACGGCTCCCTGCTCGTCGGTGATCGGAACGACGGCCCGCACCGAGGGTCCGAGCGTGCCCGTGGTCACCTCGGTGAACGGTTCCCCGGCCAGGGCGGGCGTGACGGTACCGATATAGGGGCGGCCGATCTCCAACTCGGTCGGGTGGGTCCAGCGGGTGCGGTCGGGCGCCATGATCGTGATGAAGTCGAGGGTGGCGTCGGTGGTGACCCGCTCGGCGTACGGCTGGAGCTCCGCGCTGGGATCGGCTGAGCGGCTGGCCTCCAGTACGAGCGGGTTGTCGGCGATGGCGCTGGCGACGGACAGCATCCGTTCCTCGGCGGCGACGAAACCGCGGTCGCGGGCGTCCACGAAGGCCGCGGTGCCCGCGAACACGGTTATCGCCATGATGACCAGGGCGTTCGCCAGGAACAGGCGGCGCGCAATGCTCCAGCCTTGCCCCATCGCATCCTTCTTCCATTTGCGCGACCGTGACCAATATGACCGCAACAGTGACGCGGGCGCCCCGGTCGTCCAGTCTGAAACACACCACGGATGGTCCGGGCGCACCAGCGCCTCACCCCAGCCTAGTTACTAGACAAAGGAGTCTTTTATGGCATCACTGCCTCGCGCTCGCGCTGCACAGCCCGCGAAGAAGTTTGACAAGTCCCACTACTTGTACATGGCGGTCATCGTCGCGGTGATCATCGGCGTCATCGTCGGCCTGCTCTTCGGCGGCACAGACGGATTCGCCGTCTCGCTCAAACCGCTCGGGGACATCTTCATCGCCCTGATCAAGATGATGATCTCGCCGATCATCTTCTGCACGATCATCCTCGGCATCGGGTCCATCGCGAAGGCGGCCACGGTCGGCAAGATCGGCGGACTGGCCCTCGGCTACTTCCTGACCATGTCCACCTTCGCCCTGGCGATCGGCCTCGTCGTGGGCAACGTGATCAAGCCCGGCTCAGGGCTCGATCTCACCGCGACCACCTTCGTGCCGCCGGAAGCCGCCGAATCGGACTTCTTCCTCGGCATCATCCCGACCACACTGTTCTCCGCACTGACCGCCGGCAACATCCTGCAGACCCTGCTGGTGGCCCTCATCGCCGGCTTCGCGCTGCAGAAGATGGGAGCCGCCGGCAAGCCGATCCTCGAGGGCATCGCGCACGTGCAGGCCCTGGTCTTTCGCATCCTGATCATGGTCATGTGGCTCGCGCCGATCGGCGCCTTCGGTGCGATCGCCGCCGTCGTCGGTGCCACCGGCTTCCAGGCCGTTATCAGCCTCTTCACCCTGATGGGCGCCTTCTACCTGACCTGTGTGCTCTTCATCGTCGTCATCCTCGGCGGGTTGCTCAAGATCGTCACCGGCATCAGCATCTTCAAGCTGATGCGCTATCTCGGCCGAGAGTACCTGCTGATCTTCTCTACCTCCTCCTCCGAGGCGGCGCTGCCGCGCCTGATCGCCAAGATGGAGCACCTCGGCGTCTCCAAGCCGGTCGTGGGCGTCACGGTTCCCACCGGATACTCCTTCAACCTCGACGGCACCGCGATCTACCTGACCATGGCGTCGCTCTTCATCGCCACGGCCATGGGTCAGCCGCTCGCCCTGGGCGAACAGATTGGGCTCCTCGCCTTCATGATTATCGCCTCCAAGGGTGCCGCCGGAGTGTCCGGTGCCGGGATCGCGACCCTGGCCGCCGGCTTGCAGGCCCACGCCCCGCAGCTGCTGGAAGGAGTCGGCTTCATCGTGGGCATCGATCGCTTCATGTCCGAGGCCCGCGCGCTCACGAACTTCACCGGCAACGCCGTCGCCACCGTGCTGATCGGATCCTGGACCAAGGAGATCGATCGTGCCCAGGTCGACCGGGTGCTCGACCGTCACGAGCCGTTCGACGAGACCACGATGATCGCGCACCACGGTGTGCCCAGCGCCGCCGAAACGGCCACCGCGACCGAGAAGTCCGCGCAGATCGCGGCGCTCAAGGCCTGAGTCCGGCCGGGTCGTCGAACGCGACCCGGCACGGATGCCCCGCGGCGACTGTCTCGCGGCCTGCGCTAGGGCCGGTTCCCCTCACTACCCGAATCCGTCGAGATCGCAGCTTCTGCGACGCAAGTACCCCCCGTGTTAGAGTACTTCCTGGTCTTACGACCCTTCACCAGGACGCGAATGGACAGCCACGGCCCTATCGGTACGGCGCTTCGTATGGTGAGGCCATGACGGATGCGATCCCCATGATCGCCCCAGCCCACGCTTTCCATCGCGTCGAGGCCGGTCACGGCCTACCCGTCCGACACAGCGTGCATCCGTTCCGTCGGCCGTGATTCGGCCCCGCCCGGCGTGCACCGGGAGAATCCGTGACCGAAACTATTGCCGTGAAGGCAGATCGACTGTACAAAGCGTTCGGGCGTCGTCCGCACGAGCTCGTCAAGAAGCTGACCGCGGGAGCCAGCCGCGATGAGGTGTCCTCGCTGGGCACCGCCGCCGTTATCGACGCCTCATTCGAGGTTCACCGTGGCGAAATCTTTGTGGTGATGGGGTTGTCCGGTTCGGGCAAATCCACCCTGATCCGCATGCTCAACGGGCTACTCGACGCCACCTCCGGCAGCGTGACGGTGGCCGGCCAGGCCATCACCGGTATTTCCGCCGCCGCGCTGCGCGAGGTGCGCCGCACAAACATTTCCATGGTATTCCAGCACTTTGCCCTGCTGCCGCACCGCACCGTGATCGACAACGTCGCCTACGGACTCGAGGTACAGGGCATGGGCCGCGAGGAGCGGCTCGCCAAGGCGCGCACCATCATCCGCCTCGTCGGGCTCGACGGCTGGGCTGACAGCCTGCCGTCGGAGCTTTCCGGCGGAATGCAGCAGCGAGTCGGCCTCGGCCGGGCCCTCGCCGCCGACACCGACGTCCTCCTGATGGACGAGGCGTTCTCGGCCCTTGACCCGCTGATCCGCCGCGAAATGCAGGAGCAGCTGATCGAGCTGCAGGCCGAGCTCGGCAAAACCATCATCTTCATCACCCACGACCTTAACGAGGCCATGTTCCTCGGCGACCGCATCGCGGTCATGCGCGACGGTCGCATCGTTCAGATCGGCACGCCCGAGGAGATCCTGACCGACCCGGCAAACGACTACGTCGCTCAGTTCGTGCAGGATGTCGACCGCGCCCGGGTGCTGACCGCGGCCAGCGTGATGGAGCCCGTGCGCTCCGTGGTCACGATCACCGGCGGCCCCCGAGCCGCGCTCCGCACCATGCGCGACCTGCAGACCTCCGCCACCTTCGTGCTCAACCGCGACCGCACCTTCGCCGGTGTGGTGCGCGATCGCGACGTGCTGGGGCAGGTCAAGGCCGGCGAGACCGATCTGCGCGCGATAGTGCGCACGGATGCGATCTCCGTCAACCCGGACACCCCGCTGGTCGACCTGGTCGAACCCTCGGTCGGCAGTGACCTGGCCATCGCCGTGGTCGATGAGAAGAACCGTCTGCTCGGCGTCATCCCGCGGGTGACCCTGCTGGCCGCGCTCGGCAACGTGAGCACGAATACGGGGGACGTGCCCGTGATCGAGCCCGCGGCCACGATTTCCATCAGCGTGATCACCGAAACCCTCCGCGACACCGCTCTGGAAGGAGCCGACCTGTGAACGACTTCCGACTTCCTCTGGGCATGCTCGTCGAGGGGTTCATCGACTGGATCACCGACACGTTCGGGTTCTTATTCGACCTCATCCGGGCCGTCTTCGACGGTGCCTACGAACTGGTCGACTTCCTCCTGGTGGCGCCGCCCTTCTGGGTGATCATCGTGCTCTCGGCGGGGCTGGCCCTGGCCACCCGCGGTTGGAAATTCATGGTCGGTACCGTCCTCGGTCTGATCGTCGTCGTCGGCGTTGACCAGTGGGAGAACGCCATGGACACCCTCGCACTGGTGCTGGTCGCCAGTGTGCTCGCGATCGCCCTCAGCCTGCCGCTCGGCATCCTGGCGGCGAAATCCGCGGTGGCGTCCAACATCATCCGGCCGATTCTCGACTTCATGCAAACCATGCCGGCCTTCGTGTACCTGATTCCCGCGCTGATCCTGTTCCGCGTGGGCGTCGTGCCCGGAATCGTGGCCACCATCATCTTCGCGATGGCTCCGGGAGTCCGCCTCACCGAGCTGGGCATCCGCGGGGTCGACCGAGAAGTGGTCGAGGCCGGACAGGCCTTCGGCGCCTCGCCCTGGCGCATCCTCCGGCAGATCCAGCTTCCGCTGGCGATGCCGACGATCATGGCGGGTATCAACCAGGTCATCATGCTCTCGCTGTCGATGGTCGTCATCGCCGGTATGGTCGGTGCCGGGGGGCTGGGAGCGGATGTCGTCGCCAGTCTGAACCGCATCGACGTCGCACTCGGTTTCGAAGCCGGCCTCGCCGTGGTGATCCTCGCCATCTTCCTCGACCGCCTGACCGCCGCACTCGGCACCGGCGACACCCCGCTCGGTCGAAGCATGTCGGCCCGCAAGCGCCGTGCCCAGCAAGCCCTGGCCGCCTGAGTCCGTGCGCCGCGCACAGAACCTCCTGATTTCTCATTCTGCCCCGGTCGCCCACCAGGCGACACGAAAGGAAACAATATGAAAAACCGATCACTGTCCCTGCTCGCACTCGGAGCCGTTGGGCTCCTCGCACTCAGCGGCTGCGCCTCGGCCGAGGCCGCCGTCGTCGGCGACGGGAACAAGGACCAGAAAGACATCACCATCGCCGTGTTCAACGGCTGGGATGAAGGCGTCGCGGTCTCCGAACTGTGGAAGGCCATCCTCGACGAGAAGGGCTACAACGCGGAGTTGGAATACGCCGACGTTGCCCCCGTCTACTCGGGTCTCTCCACCGGAGACTACGACATCAACATGGATGTCTGGATGCCGGAGACCCACGCGTCCTACGTGAAGGAGTACGGCGATGACATCGTCGACCTCGGCGCATGGAACGAGGAATCCCGCCTGACCATCGCCGTCAACAAGGATGCCCCCATCGATTCCCTCGACGAGCTGGCCAGGAACGCCGACAAGTTCGGCAATCGCATCGTCGGAATCGAACCCGGAGCAGGCCTGACCAAGGCCACCACCGAGAAGGTCATCCCGGCCTACGGCCTCGACGACATGGAATACCTGACCTCATCGACCGCGGCCATGCTCACCGAGCTGACGGCGGCCACCAAGGCGGGCGAGAACATCGTCGTCACCCTGTGGGAGCCGCACTGGGCCTACGGTTCGCTGCCGATCAAGACCCTCGAGGACCCCAAGGGAACCTTGAAGAACACCGAGTCGCTGCACAGCTACGTCAAGTCCGACTTCGCCGCGGACTTCCCGCAGGCCACCGAGTGGATCAAGGGCTTCGACATGGACCTCGACAAGCTCTACTCGCTTGAGAAGGCCATGTTCGTCGACTACGACGGCAAGGACTACGAGCCGATCGTGGCGAAGTGGATCTCCGAGAACCAGGAGTACGTGGATTCTCTGACCACCGCATAACACAGAACACAAACTGCCCTGGTGCCGTCGCCGAGCTCGACGGCGATTGTCCCGGCAACGGTTGCCGACTACGGGGTTGTCTGTGTCAGGAATCCAGTGAGCTCGCGGGTGATTTCGGCGGCAACGGCATCCGTTGACTTGGTGGCAACACCGTCGCCGCTCTGCACGCCGTAGTCGCCGAACCGCGCATGGTTGGCTCCGTCGATTTCGACGAAACGGGTGTCGGGCACAAGCAGATCCGCGCTGTCGGCGATCTTCTCCGGGGTGCTGAGGCGGTCGGCGCTGCCGCTGAGGCTGAGGGCCCGCAGATCGGTGCGCTCCGGCGCGACCGCGCAGTAGCTGCCGAACAGTACGAGCCCGGCCACCGCGGGATCGTCCGCCAGCATGCAGGCTCGCACGCCGCCGATCGAGTGGCCGCCCACGAACCAGGTGGAGACCTCGGGGACGGCGTCGGTGAAGGTGGACAGCATCCGGCGGTCGAAGATGGCGAGGTTGAGCACCGGCTTGGTGATCACAACGGTCACCCCGGTGTCTTCAACCGTGCCTGCCAGCTTGTAGAGGTAGGCATAAGGGTCGACCCGGGCACCGGGAACGAAGACCAAGCCGATGTCCCCGGCGTCGTCGGCGGGCGCGAGGACGACCGACGTGGGGGTGTCGGTGACGGTCACGTTCGGGCTGGCGAAAACCTCGTCTGCCGCGGCCCGATCGGCCACGCGCACAGTGTTCGCCCAGGCCAGGAACACGATCACGACGAGTACGAACGCGGTCAGGCTCCACCAGCCGCCGGCCCGGATGCCGCTCCGCAGCCGTCCTCGTCGTCGTGCCTCGGTCGTACCGCTGGGCTGGGTCATCGCGTTCCGCTCCTCGCCTGTCCGGTCGGGGTGAGACCGGAAACCGCTGATGGTCTCAACCTAGCCGCAACCGCACTGCCGGGACCGAACCGCTCCGGCCTCAGTCGTCGAGACCGCGGGCGGCCAGAGCCTCGCCGATCGCATCCGCGGCGTAGAGCGAGCGCACGACCACCGGCACGGCCAGGGCAAGCAGCGAACCCTGGGTGCCGCGCGCCCGACGTGCCTCGATCACCTCGGACACGATCTCGGTGACGAGCGGGATGCACCGCAGGGTGAGGGCGAGGAGGAGGCCGACCCGGTCGGCGTCGACCCAGCGACGGAACGGTCGCAGAAGCTTCTGAAAGCCCTCGAGCACGGCCGTGACCGTGGTCGTCACGGTGAACAGTGCCGCCAGCGCCACGGCGATCAGCAACCGCCCGGCCATCAGGCCGGCCGTGGTCCAGTCGGCGAACAGCGCCTGGAGTGGAACGGCGATCACCAAAATCCACAGAATCGGGCCGATCTGCTGCCACGCGGCGCCCAGCGGCACCCGCGCCACCAGGAACAGCGCGGCGACCCCGAGAAGGCAGGCACCCAGCTGCCAGAGCTCGCCGAGCGAGCCGACGAGCAGCACGGCGAGCGAGAGAAGCACGAGCTTGAGCAGCATCGGCGCGCGGTGGATCAGCGAGTGGCCAGGGTGATAGAGCCCGATCATGCCGGCCCGATCATGCCAACAGCTCCCGGTACGCGCCGAGCGCGGCATCCGGTTCACCGTCGGCGACCACCCGGCCGTCCTCGATCACAATCACGCGGTCGAAGGCGGCGAGCAGGTCCAGCTGGTGGGTGACCACGATGACCTGCTGGCTCAGGCCGAGCAGAAGTTCGGTGATGCGCCGGGCATTGCGTGCGTCGAGCAGTGTGGTCGGCTCGTCGGCGACCACGATCTCAGGCTCCGCCACGAGCACGGCCGCCAGCGCCAGCAACTGCTTTTGGCCGCCGGACAGCCGGTGCGCCGGATGGTCGGCGTGCTGGTCGAGCCCGAAGCGCTCGAGCGCCGCCCGCGTGCGGGTCGAGATCTCGAGCGGGGTCAGCCCGCGACGGCGCAGGGTGAAGGCGACGTCTTCGGCCACGGTGGGCATCACGATCTGGTTGTCCGGGTTGGTGAAGATGAAGCCGACCTGCCGGCGCACCGCCTTGGTGTTCCGGGCCACGTCGAGGCCGCCGACGCTGACGATTCCGGTGTCGGGCTTGATCAGTCCGTTGATCAGGCGCACGAGGGTGGACTTTCCCGACCCGTTCGCCCCGACAATGCCGATGCGCTGTTCGGTGAGGGACAGACGGATGTCCCGCAGCACCATCCGTTCACCGAACGCATGCGAGACACTGTCGAAGTCGATCCTGCTCATGATGCGGGCGTGACTGCTCCGGCGGTGACGTCGTCGGCCTCGGGCGCGGGAGCGGCGCGGCGGCGCGGCGGGATCAGACCCGGGTAGGCCCTGTGAACCTGGCGGGCCACCAGTACGGTCACGACCACCTTGATCAGGTCGCCGGGCAGAAACTTCGCGGCGTCGACAAGAGCAACCCACAGCGGCAGGCCCAGGTTGATCGCGGTGACGGGCACGCCGATCAGGTAGACCACGACGATGCCGCCGAGCGTGGTGGCGCCGAGCGCCGCCCAGAGCCGGTAGCGGGGGAGGAGCAGGCCGGTCAATGAGCCGATGACCAGGGCGCCGAGCAGCCAGCCGTAGAGGTAGCCGGCGGAGGGTGAGGTGGTGAACCAGACGATGCCGCCGCGCCCGCCAGACAGCAGCGGGAGGCCGGCGGCGGCGAGGGCGAGCAGGAGGAGCACGGAGAAGAAGCCCTTGCGCGCGCCGAGGATCGCCCCGGCCAGCATCACCCCGAGGGTCTGGAAGGTGATCGGCACGGCCACCGCCCCGATGCTCAGGGCGCCGGGCAGTCCGAGTGCGGCGATCAGGGCGGCGAAGATGGCGATTTGCGACAGGTCGCGCGCGCTCATGATGCGGGTTGTCGGGGTGCGGGCGATGCGGGGGCTGGAAGTCATGTTCTTCAATCTAGAATTCCGCGGCAGGGCGAGTCCGAAGAAGACCTACAAAGAATGCGGCGGAACTCTATCAGGATGCGTCCGGCGAGCCCCCCGGCGCAGGGGTGCGCCGGGAAGACCCCGGCGGGACGCATCCGCTCCTCCGCGATGAGAGTGAGGTCGAGTCTCCGTTGAGCTGTGCAGCTTCGTGCGCTTGAACGGGAACACGACACTGTCGTCGAGCGTCGAGCGTCGTCCTCTCGGCCCTGCCCGACGCCGACGTGTGGGGACTTCGACCGGCTCTATCACCGGGGGGCTCACGCCGGGCGGGTGGCCTGGGTCAGGCGACGAGGCGGGCGTTGTCCGTCGAAGCAGCGGCGGAGAAGCGCGGAAGGGAGGCCGTCGGCGCCCGCTCCGGTTCGGCCCAAACGGAGATCGGGGCGGGGATGAAGGGGAGCGCGGTGGGCTCGGCGATGACCTCGCCGCGAAGAACGGCGGTCTCGGTGCGGAGCACGGAGGCCAGGGACGAGGCAATCTGGTTCGCCTTCAGATCGTGGAAGATCACGTCGGTGTCGTCACTGCTGCGGGGAACCAGAGTCCACTGGCCTTGGGTGCCGACGAGACGGGCGATTTGGGTGTGCAGGAGCTCGAACACCTGAGCGTCGCTGAGCTCGGGAACGGGCGGGGGGATGACCGGTGCGACCGGTGCGACGCGACGTCGTCGACCAAACATCGGGAGCCCCTTTCGGCTAACGTGCCCGTGAACTCTTCAGTTTGCCGTGCGGCGCCCTGCGGCCCGCGCTGACACGCCGACAGTGGAAGACTTAGTCCTCGATTCGGCGATCGTCGGCATCCTGGATGACGGTTCCGATGGCGACCGCGGCGCTGAGCAGCCAGCCGACCCACATCAGCACTAGGCGCCAGTCGCGCGGACCGGTGCGGGTGGCATTCAGAATGTTCCAACCGCCGGCGAGCACGCCGATGATGGCACTGCTGAAAATGAACTTTCGCATGAAGACCTCCGCGCCTAACGCTACCCGGAAGTCGCCCTGCTGCGCGTTTCCCGACAATCTGACCGATCGGACAGGCTCTGACCGATCGGTCAGGTACCGTAATTGGGTGACTCCAGAGCCCGTTCCGCCCCAGCCCCCCCACAACCGCCAGAGCACCAGCGTAGAACTGCGCGCGACAGCGCTGGAACAGTTCGCCTCGGTCGGGTTCGCCGGCACCTCGCTGCAGCAGATCGCCGACGCGGCCGGGTACTCCAAATCGAGCGTGCTCTACCACTTCGCCTCCAAGGAAGCGCTCCTCGACGAGGTGCTCACCCCGGCGGTGAACCGGTTGGAGGCCATTCTCGAGCGGTTCCTCGCCACCGAGGAGAGCGCCCTGACCCGGAGCCGGTTCGTGAACGACTTCATCGACTTCATCCTCGAATTCCGCCTCGAGCTGCACACCTTCATCAACCAGTCTCAGTCGCTGCGCGGCATCCCCGTGATCGACCGTGCAGGAGTGGTGATCGTGCGCCTCTCCGACACGCTGTGCCACGGCGATGCGAGTACGGAGGACCGCATCCGCTTCGGTATCGCCCTCGGCGGCGCCGCCTACACCCTGGTGGCCGGCATGACGTTCCTCGGAGAGGAGATAGCCCCGGTGGAAGAGGTCCGACCGGCTCTTTTGACCGTCATCACCGAGCTGCTTGCCCCTGTCACCGTTCGCACCGCCCCGTCCCGGAAGTAGCACCCATGGCAACCCTGCTCTATCGAATCGGCCACTTCGCCTACCGGCGTGCGGGCCTGATGCTCGGCATCTGGGCCATCCTGCTGGTCGGGATCCTCGGCTCCGGGTTGGCCCTCGGTGGCCAGACCCAGGAGTCGTACGCGATTCCCGGCACGGAATCACAGGACACCATCGACAAGCTCGGCGAGGTGTTCCCCCAGGCGGCCGGCGCCGCGGTACAGGTTGTCTACACGGCCCCGGACGGGGCATCCGTCACCGACGAGCCTTACCGCACGGCCATCGTCGACATGGCGGCCGAACTCGCGGACGTGCCCGGCGTCGACTCGGTGCTGACGCCCTATGACGAATATGCGTCGGGCGCGATCTCCGACGACGTGGAGAGTGCGTTCAGCCAGATTCAGTTGTCCGCCTTATCAACCGACGTCACCGCGGAAACCCTCGACGACGTGACCGGGACGCGGGATATCGCCGAGGAGGCCGGCCTCGAGGTCGCTTTCGGCGGCCAGGTGTTCCAGGACAACACCTTCGGCATCACCATTTCCGAGGTGCTCGGCCTGATCTTCGCCGGCGTGGTGCTGATGATCACCTTCGGTTCGCTCGTATCCGCCGGGATGCCGCTGCTGATGGCCCTGGTCGGCGTCGGCGTCGCCATCGGCGGCATCACCGTGATTTCCGCATTCGTGCCCGTCTCGAGCACGGCCCCCATGCTCGCCCTGATGCTCGGGCTCGCCGTGGGCATCGACTACGCGCTCTTCATCCTGTCGCGGCACCGCACGCAGCTCGCCAACGGGGTCGAACCACACGATTCGGCCGCCTCGGCCGTGGCCACCGCCGGCAGCGCCGTCGTCTTCGCCGGGATCACCGTGATCATCGCCCTGCTCGGGCTGCTCGTGGTCGGCATCCCGTTCCTCAGCGTGATGGGGCTGGGCGCCGCCTTCGCCGTGCTGGTCTCTATCTTCGTGGCGGTCACGCTCCTCCCCGCCGTTCTCGGCCTTGCCAAGGGGCGCCTCACTCCCAAGACAGGCAGCCGCGCGTACCGCCGGGCCACCCGTCCAGACACCGGCCGGCCCACCCTCGGCCACCGCTGGGTCAACCTCGTGCTCAGGGCGCCGGTCGTGGCCGTGCTCCTCGTGGTGGGCGTGCTCGGCACGCTGGCGATCCCGGCCCTCAGCCTCGATCTGAACCTGCCTGACGGGGCATCCGAGCCGGCCGGTTCGACGCAGCGAGAGGCGTTCACCATGCTCGAGGAGGGCTTCGGTCCGGGCTACAACGGTCCGCTCATCGTCGTCGTCGACATCACCCAGACGACGGATATCTTCGGTGACCTCGACACTATCGGCGCGGCCCTGCGCACCCTGCCCGACGTGGCCTTCGTCGGCACGGGCACTCCGAACCCGACCGTCGACACCGCCATCATCCAGGTCATGCCGGACAGCGCGCCGAACGCGCCCGAGACCAAGGCGCTCGTGCAGGCCATCCGCGATCTGGCACCATCGATCGACGACAACTTGGGCACCCCCATCGCCGTGACCGGCGCGACCGCCGTGTCGATCGACATCTCCAACCGCCTCAGCAACGCGCTCGTGCCGTTCGCCCTGATCGTGGTGGGGCTCTCGATCATCCTGCTGACCATGGTGTTCCGGTCGATCTTCGTGCCGATCAAAGCTGCCCTCGGGTTCCTGCTGTCGGTGGCCGCATCGCTCGGCGCGACCGTGGCGATCTTCCAGTGGGGCTGGTTCGCCGAGCTGCTCGGGGTGGAAACCCCCGGGCCGATCCTGAGTTTCCTGCCCATCCTGCTGATGGCCGTGCTCTTCGGGCTGGCCATGGACTACGAGGTGTTCCTCGTCTCGGGCATGCGGGAGGAGTTCGTGAAGACCGGCCTGGCCCGCGAATCCATCGTGCACGGGTTCTCCCACGCCGCCCGCGTGGTCACGGCCGCCGCCCTGATCATGTTCTTCGTCTTCTTTGCCTTCGTGCCCGAGGGCACCGGGGCGATCAAGGGCATCGCGTTCGCCCTCGCCGTCGGAGTCTTCCTCGACGCGTTCCTGGTGCGGATGACATTGGTCCCGGCCGCGATGGCCCTCGCCGGCGATGCCGCCTGGTGGCTGCCACGCTGGCTCTCCCGCATTCTGCCCGACGTCGACATCGAGGGTGAGGGTCTGCGCCGACACCTGGCCGACAAGGAATGGGCCATCAGCCAGCCGCACGCCATCACAGCCGAGGGAGCCGTCTTCGGGCTGCCGGAGAGCCCCTTCAGGCCGCTGGACCTCACCATCGACGCCGGCGCGGTGGTGGTACTGACCGGCTCCGCCACCCACCGCCGCGTCGTCGCCGCCACCCTGGCCGGCCGGCTCGACCCGGTGTTCGGCCGCCTCCAGGTCATGGGCTCCCCGCTGCCGTCCGAGCGCAGCCGCGCCCTCCGCGCGGTGGCGCTCGCCGACGTGGGCGACAGCCGCGACAGTGGACTCACCGTGGGGGAGTTGCTGGCCGAACGGCTGGACCTGGCGCATCCGTGGTACCGCGCCGCGTCGCGCCGCTCGCTGCTCGCGGGGTGGATCGCGCGCCTGAACGGTGCGCTCGGCACTCCGCCGAGCGGCCGGGACTCCGGCCCGATCGTGGCCGGCACGACGGTATCGTCCCTCTCCGCCCTGGGCCGCGCCGCGGTGCTCGTGACGGCGGCGCTCACCGAAACCCCGGGAGTTGTCATCGTCGACCTCGGCGAGGGACTGCCCGTCGACCCGGCGGGGCGGGACCTCGTGCAGGTGCTGGCGATCCTCGCTCCGGCATCGACCGCCCTCATCGTCGGTGCCGCCTCCTTTCCTGAGGCGATCCCGGTCTACCGCGGGGCCCGCCCGGTGCAGACCCTCGAACTCGATTCCCGTGACCGAAAGGCCCTGCAGCGATGAGCACCAGGCTCGAGAAACTGTTCAGCCGCACGCCCGGGCAGCGCCGAGGGGCTCTCGGGGCCCTGATGGCGGGTCTGATCGTGGTGCCGTTGGCGGTTGCCGGACTCTTCGCCGGCGCCCTCGCCACCGCCGATCAGCGCGTGGACACGCTGCCGGCGATCGTCGTCAACAATGACGAGATCGTCACCACCACCCTGCCCGACGGCACCGAGCAGCCGGTGCTCGCCGGCCGCCTGCTCGTGACCGAACTCACCAAGCCTACCGATGCTGGGTCCGAGGCCACCGGGTTCGACTGGACCATCTCCAACTCTGCGGATGCCGCGGCGGCCCTGGACTCCGGCGACGCCTACGCGGTGCTCACGATCCCGAAGGACTTCTCGGCGTCGGTGACCTCGCTGGGCGGGGCGGCTCCCACCCAGGCCGACTTGGGCATCCGCACGGATGACGCGCACTCGTTCCTGGCCGGATCGGTGGCCCAGTCGGTGGGCACCGCCATGTCGGGCGTCTTCGGCCGCGAGATCACCTCGCAGTACCTCAACGGGCTCTACACCAACCTGGCCGTGCTGGGCGAGTCCCTCACGCAGGCGGCGGATGGCGCCGCGCAGGTTTCGACCGGGGTCACCGGCGTGGCCACCGGACTCGATTCGCTGGCCGGCGGCACGGCCGCCGCGGCATCCGGGGCCTCGTCCGCCGCGACCGGCGCCGCCAGCTTCTCCTCCGGCGTGACCGAGTACACCCAGGGCGTCACCGGACTGAGCCACGGCCTGACCCGGCTGAGCACGGGCGCGGCCGGGCTGGCTCCGCTCGCGACCGGCCTACCGGCCTACGCGGCCGGGGTGCAGGCCAGCGCCGACGGTTTCAGGCAGCTGAACACGGCCATGCAGAGCGACTCGCGGGTCGCCGACTACGCGCCAGCCCTGCTGCGGCTCCAGAGCGGACTCGACGCCCTCGCCGCGCAGAGCACCGGCATCAGCCAGGCGGGTCCGGGCCTCGAAAGCGTGCTCGATGGAGTGTCTCAGAGCGCCAACGGTGCAAGCCTGCTCTCCGCCGGCGGAAGCGACCTCCGCGGCGGTGCCAGTGACCTCGCCACCGGCGTTGCCGGCATCTCCACCGGCCTCTCGCAGCTGGCCACCGGAACAACGGATGCCGCGGCGGGCGCCCGCCTGCTCGAATCGGGCGCGGTCGAACTCGCCAGCGGACTGCGGGACGCCGCGGACAGCGCGGCCCCGCTCACCGACACCGACCCGGTGACGACCGCGGCGGTCGTCTCCGAACCGGTCGGCATCACCGCGGAGCGCGACAACGCCTTCGCGTCGATCGGCCCGGTCATCGGCATGGTCTTCGTGCCGATCGGCCTGTGGATCGGTGCCCTGGCGATCTTCCTGGTGATGAAGCCGCTGTCCGCGCTCGCGCTCGCGTCGACCGCGTCGACCGGCAACCTCGTGGCCCGCAGCCTCGGCCGTGCGTTCGGCATCGCCGCAGCGCAGGCCGTGGTCGTGGTGTTGTTGCTGCACACCATTCTCGGCGTCTCGTGGTCGATCCTGCCGTCGACCCTGGCCTTCGCGGTGTTCCTCGCCTTCGTGTTCGCGGCGGTGCACCACTTCCTCACGGCGGCGTTCGGCCGGGTCGGAATCGTGGTCTCCCTGGTACTTCTCGCGCTGCAGCTCACCGTGGTGGGTGGGCTTTACCCGATTGAGCTGGTGTCGGCCCCGTTCCAGGTGATCAGCCCGTACCTGCCGCTCACCTGGGCGGTGCGGGGCATGCAGGCCATCGTCTCCGGGGGAGGCGGCAGCGCCGGCGGGCCCGCGGCCATCCTGCTGATCGTCGCGCTGGTGAGCGTTCTGACCTCGTACTGGACCGTCGCCAGTCGGCGCGGCGCCCGCTCGTTCGGCCTGGCGCAGGCCCGCGGCTGACGCGGGCCATCTGTGCGCGTGTGGCTGACTCAGGACATCCGTCGCCCACATTCTTCAGTCGCCGCGGACCAGTGCGGAACAGGTGCGGATACCCGGCTCGGTCCGGCCGGATTTCCTGAGTTGGCCACATCTCCCGCCTGATGCGCCGAAGTGCCTGTGCGATTCGGGCATGCACCTCGCGCCGTGTTCTGTCGTGCAGCGCGAACGAATTCGACGGAGATTTTGTCAAGATCGATCCCGGATGCCCTGGGGCGACCAGGATCAGGAGAGAGGCGGGCCCTGGCCGATACTCAACCAGGCGTCGGTTCCTCCGCGAGCGTTCGGGCCGGGGCCTCGGTCCGTGGCGCGGGCGTCCTTCATCGCTTGAAGCTGGCGGTCGACAGCCGCTCTGGTCGCCCCCGCCGAAAGCTGCCGCTCGAGGTCCGCGTCGAGCGGGGCCGTGACATCGTTCAGAGCGCCGCTGGAGAGCAGCTCGTCGGTGGCGGCGGCGCGGGCCTGCATCTGGGTGACCCGGTCCTTGGCCCGGTCGAGGTCGGCACCGACCGTGCCCAGTTGCGAGCCGATGCCCGACGCGGCCTCGTTGGCCTTGACCCGAGCCTCGGAGGCAGCGTAGGTGGCCTTGATGGTCTCCTTCTCCGTGCGGAAAGCGGCGACACGTTCGGCGAGGCGTCGCTCGTTGTCCTGCAGTTGCGCCTGCTGCTGCGCCAAAGTGAGGTACTGGTCACGGATGGCTGCCACCTGGCCCTCAAGGAGCGACCGGCGTTCCAGCGCCGTGCGGGCCAGATCTTCCCGGCCCTGGTTCAGCGCCTCCTGGGCCTGATCGGCCAGCCGCTGATAGCGGCCGCCCATGTCCTGCCCCTGCAACTCAATCCGCTTCTTCGCCGTTGCGACCTCGGCCAGCCCCAGACGCACCTGCTGGAGCGACTTCACCTGCTGCTCGTAGCTGTCGTCGAGGGCCTCGCGGGGGTCTTCGATCCGGGTCAGGGCCCGGTTTGACTTGCTGCGGAGGATGACGCGCAGCCGCGAGATGAGGCTCATGATTCGGTCCTTCTGTTGAAAGTATTCATGGGCAGGGGCCGGCGCGGATCGGGGAGCCCGCCGTTGCCGTTGAGGGACTGGCCGTTGAGGGAGCGCAACTCATCGACCCCAGCCCGGAGCGCGGCTACCTCGCGGTCGACCTCGGAGCGAAGAACCGTAAGGGTGTCATCGGTGAGCTCTCCGAGACCGGCAGCGACTGCCGAGCGCAGCCGGCGCACCAACCCGGCCACCTGGTCGACGCGGCGGCCGGCCACCGACAGCGCCTCGGCGAGCACGACAGGATCGGTCTCGCTCGTCAGCAGCCGCAGCTGTGATTGCAACGTGACGCTTTCGTCCTGAATGCCACGGAAAAGTCGTGGAAGCTCGCCGAGCGGGCCCTGGCTGCTCCGGGCCAGGTCGACGGCTGCCTGACCACTGTCGAGAGATTCCTTCAGCCGCAACTGCAGCTTCCTAACCTCGTGTTGCGGTCCCCAACTCAGGATGGTGCGAGAACGTAACACCGCGCCGGTCAGCCTGCGGCTACGGCGAATGCGCCGGTACAGCCTCCGCACCAGAACGAAGAACGAGACGGAGACAGCGAGGCTGATGGTCGCGAGTGAGATCAACACCCAGCTCAGCAGTGAATTCAGGTCCATGGGTCCGCCTCTTTCAAACAGTCAGCCGGGGTCGCGCCACACCCGGACACGATCCACGGGATAAAATACGCGAGTTACCTCAAAGTTGTCCCCATGTCGGGCGATCGTGGCCGAGGGGCCAACCCGGCCACCGCTTTCGGCCCACTGGTAGCCTTCGGAGACCACCAAGGCGTCGCTATGCGCTCGCCGGAACGGACGATCCCATTACCTCTGCAGCCGAACCCACGGCATCCGCCACCCCGGACTCCACCTATTCGCTGGTCGTGGTCTCCAACCGCCTCCCGGTCGAGATCGAGGTTTCCGAGGACGGAACGGAGGGCTGGCGCACCTCGCCCGGCGGCCTGGTCACCGCCCTCGAGCCCATGATGCGCAGCTCCGACGGCGCCTGGGTAGGCTGGCCCGGCATCGCCGACCGCACCTTCGATCCGTTCGAGAACGACGGCATCTCCATCGTGCCGGTGCGGCTCAGCGAGTCGGAGCTGGAGGAGTACTACGAGGGCTTCTCCAACGACACGATCTGGCCGCTGTACCACGACGTGATCGCGCCACCGCGCTACCACCGCGAATGGTGGGAGGCCTACGTTCGGGTGAACCGCCGCTTCGCCGACGCCGCCGCATCCGCCGCCGCGCCCGGCGCCACGGTGTGGGTGCACGACTACCAGTTGCAGCTCGTGCCACGGATGCTGCGCGACGCGCGGCCCGACCTCGTGATCGGGTTTTTCAACCACATCCCTTTTCCGCCCTACGGGATCTACGCCCAGCTACCCTGGCGCAAGCAGATCCTCGACGGACTGCTCGGCGCCGACCTGATCGGTTTCCAGCGCCTCGCCGACGCCGGTAACTTCTCCCGAGCCGTGCGGCGCCTCTACGGCTATCCGACCCGCGGCGTCGCCATCGATGTGCCCGCACCCGAGGGCAAGCATCGCCGGGTGATCGCCAAACACTTCCCGATCTCCATCGACGCCGCCGCCTACGAGGAACTGGCGCGGCGGCCCGAGATCCAGGAGCGGGCGCGCCAGATCCGGGAAGACCTCGGCAACCCCCGGACGATCATGCTGGGCGTGGACCGCCTCGACTATACCAAGGGCATCGCCCACCGCATCAAGGCGTTCGGCGAGCTGCTCGCCGACGGCAGCCTGAGCGTGGAGGACGTCACCCTGGTGCAGGTCGCCAGCCCCTCCCGGGAACGCGTCGGCGCCTACATCGCCCTGCGCGACGAGATCGAACTGGCCGTCGGCCGCCTCAACGGCGACTTCTCCACCATCAGCCACACCGCCATCAGCTACCACCACCACGGTTACCCGCGCGAGGAGATGGTGGCGCTCTACCTCGCGGCCGACGTGATGCTCGTGACCGCGCTCCGTGACGGCATGAACCTCGTCGCCAAGGAATACGTGGCCGTGCGCTTCGACCGCGACGGCGTGCTCGTTCTGAGCGAGTTCGCCGGCGCCGCCGACGAGCTCAAACAGGCCGTGCTGATCAACCCGCACGACATCGACGGCGTGAAGGCCGCCATCCTCCGGGCCGTCGCGATGCCCCGCCAGGAACGGCTGCGACGCATGCGCGCGCTCCGCCGCAAGGTCTTCGACAACGACGTCGCCGCCTGGTCCTCTTCCTTCCTCCGAACCCTGACCGAAGGGGCCGCCGTTCGTCCCGGGATCCCCGACACCCTCGCCGGTGCGCTGAAGGATCTCAGCCGCGCCGACAACATCCTCGTGGCCCTCGATTTCGACGGGACGCTTGCCCCACACGTCGACAATCCCGAAGACGCGCGCGCCGTGGCAGGCACCCGCGAGGCCGTGCAGCGCCTGCTCGACCTCGACGGGGTGCGGGTCGCGTTCGTCTCCGGCCGGGCCCTGGTCAGCCTGCGGCACGTGTCGCAGCCGCAGACCGATGTGCTCCTCACCGGCTCGCACGGGATCGAGGTGCAGCTGGACACCCCCGAGATCGAACTCGACCTCGTCACCGAGGAACTCGAGCAGCTCGACGTCCTCGCCCGGGTGCTTGAGCGCATCTCCGGGAGCATCGACGGAACCTGGATCGAACGCAAGCCGGCCGGTCTCGCCCTGCACACCCGGCTGGCGACGCCCCGGAAAGCGGCGGCCGCCCTAAAGGCCGCACGCGAGGAGCTGGGCACGCTGCTGCCCGGCCTGACCGTGCGGGACGGCAAAGACGTGATCGAATTCGCGGTGCGTGCCAGCACCAAGGGCGACGCCCTTGAGCGGTTGCGCCGGCACGCGGGGGCCGACCGGGTCTTCTACGCCGGCGACGACACCACCGACGAAGACGCCTTCGCCGTGCTGCGGCCCGGCGATGTCGGCCTCAAGATCGGGGCAGGCGACTCGCTCGCCGGCTACCGGGTGCGCGGCCCCGAAGACGTGCCGCTGGTGCTGGGCCTGATCGCCGCTGCCCGCGCAGCCGTCGCCGCGGAGCGTGAGGCCGCCGCCGGAGCGTGACCCTCGGGCGACGCTCCGCCTTCAGCGGACGTTCTAGACTCAGTGCATGACTGAGATTGACATGAAGCCTCGCAGCCGAGACGTCACCGATGGTATCGAAGCCACCACCTCGCGTGGGATGCTCCGGGCCGTCGGTATGGGAGACGCTGACTGGGAGAAACCCCAGATCGGCATCGCAAGTTCGTGGAACGAGATCACGCCCTGCAACCTCTCCCTGGACCGCCTCGCGCAGGCCGCCAAAGAAGGCGTGCACGGCGGCGGCGGCTACCCGCTGCAGTTCGGCACCATCTCCGTCTCCGATGGCATCTCGATGGGCCATGAGGGAATGCACTTCTCCCTCGTCTCCCGTGAGGTCATCGCCGACTCTGTCGAGGTCGTCATGCAGGCCGAGCGCCTCGACGGCTCCGTGCTGCTGGCGGGCTGCGACAAGTCGCTGCCCGGCATGCTGATGGCCGCGGCCCGCCTCGACCTGGCCAGCGTTTTCCTCTACGCAGGATCGATCGCACCCGGCTGGGTCAAGCTTTCCGACGGCACCGAAAAAGACATCACCATCATCGACTCCTTCGAGGCGGTGGGCGCCGTCAAGGCCGGACGGATGTCCGTGGCCGACGCCAAGCGCATCGAGTGCGCCTTCGCTCCCGGCGAGGGTGCCTGCGGCGGCATGTACACGGCCAACACCATGGCCAGCGTGGCCGAGGCTCTCGGCATGAGCCTGCCGGGATCGGCTTCCCCGGCCTCCGCCGACCGCCGCCGCGACTACTACGCGCACCGCTCCGGCGAGGCCGTCGTCAACCTGCTGCGCCTGGGGATCACGGCCAGGGACATCCTGACCCGCAAGGCCTTCGAGAACGCGATCGCCGTGGCGATGGCGTTCGGCGGCTCCACCAACGTGGTGCTGCACCTGCTGGCCATCGCGAACGAGGCCGAGGTCGAGCTCACCCTCGACGACTTCAACCGCATCGGCGACACGGTGCCGCACATCGGCGACCTGAAGCCGTTCGGCAAGTACGTCATGAACGACGTCGACCGTCACGGCGGCGTGCCGGCCGTGATGCGGGCCCTGCTCGAGGCCGGTCTCATCCACGGCGACGCGCTCACCGTGACCGGCAAGACCGTGGCCGAGAACCTTGCCGAGATCGACCCGCCCGAACTGGACGGCGAGGTGCTGCGCACCCTCGACAACCCCATTCACGCCAGCGGCGGAATCACCATCCTCAAGGGCTCTATCGCCCCCGAGGGTGCCGTCGTCAAGACCGCCGGCTTCGACTCCGACATCTTCGAAGGACCCGCGCGCGTGTTTGAGCGTGAGCGCGCCGCCATGGACGCTCTCACCGCGGGGGAGATCCAGAAGGGCGACGTCGTCGTCATCCGCTACGAGGGACCCAAGGGCGGGCCCGGAATGCGGGAGATGCTCTCGATCACCGCCGCCATCAAGGGCGCCGGGCTCGGCGCCGATGTACTACTCTTAACGGACGGTCGATTCTCAGGCGGCACAACCGGACTGTGCATCGGCCATATAGCACCCGAAGCGGTGGACGAAGGTCCTATCGCCTTCGTGCGCGATGGTGATCTGATACGGGTCGATATCGCAGCTCGCACGCTCGACCTACTGGTCGACCCTGATGAGCTGACCGCCCGGAGTGTTGGCTGGGCACCTCTGCCTCCCCGCTACACCCGGGGCGTTCTCGCAAAGTACTCGAAGCTTGTCCAGTCTGCGGCCGTCGGCGCCGTCACGGGCTAGCACTCACTATTCGTCATCGAACTAGGGAACTGATCACATGACCGCGGAAACACCCGTGCCATCACCGTCGCCCTCACCTGCCGCGGCCGCCGGGGCGCCCGACTCGGGGGCGCCGGAAATCCTCACCGGTTCCGGTGCGATCATCCGCTCGCTGGAGTTGCTGGGCGTCACCGACGTCTTCGGTCTGCCGGGCGGCGCCGTCATTCCGCTCTACGACGAGCTGATGAGCCAAACCGTGATCCGGCACATCCTGGTGCGGCACGAGCAGGGTGCCGGCCACGCCGCAGAGGGCTACGCCTCGGCGAGCAACCGCGTCGGGGTGGCCATCGCCACCTCCGGGCCCGGCGCCACCAACCTTGTCACCGCCATCGCCGACGCTTACATGGACTCGGTGCCGATCCTGTGCATCACCGGACAGGTCTTCTCCACCCTGATGGGTACGGATGCCTTCCAGGAGGCCGACATCGTCGGTATCACCATGCCGATCACGAAGCACTCCTTCCTGGTCAAGCGTCCCGAGGACATCCCCGCGGCTATCGCGTCGGCTCACCTGATCGCCTCCACCGGCCGGCCCGGCCCGGTCCTGGTGGACATCACCAAGGACGCCCAGCAGAAGAGCGCCCCGTTCATCTGGCCGCCCAAGCTGGACCTGCCCGGCTACCGGCCGGTCACCAAGGCCCACGGCAAACAGGTGCAGGCTGCGGCCCAGCTGCTCGCCGAGGCCAAGAAGCCCGTCCTCTATGTGGGTGGCGGCGTCATCCGTGCCCGCGCGTCGGAAGAACTGCTCGCGTTCGCCGAACTGAGCAAGACGCCCGTCGTCACCACGTTGATGGCGCGCGGCGCGTTCCCGGACTCGCACGACCAGCACCTGGGCATGCCCGGGATGCACGGCACCGTGTCCGCTGTGCTTGCGCTGCAGGAGGCCGACTTGATCATCGCGCTCGGCTCCCGCTTCGACGACCGGGTCACCGGCAAGGTCTCCGAGTTCGCGCCGCACGCCACGATCGTGCACGTCGACATCGACCCCGCGGAGATCGGTAAGATTCGCGCCGCCGACGTTCCCATCGTCGGTGATGCCAAGGAGGTCATCGCCGACCTCACCATCGCCTACGCGGCCGCCATCACCACGACGACGCCCGACGTCAGCGTTTGGTGGACCTATCTCAAGGGTCTGCGGGAGGAGTTCCCGCTGGGCTATTCCGAGCCGACCGACGGCCTCATGAGCCCGCAGTTCGTGATCCAGCGCATCGGCGAGCTGACCGGGCCGGAAGCCGTCTACGCGGCCGGTGTCGGCCAGCACCAGATGTGGGCGGCCCAGTTCATCAAGTACGAGCGGCCCAATTCCTGGCTGAACTCCGGGGGCGCCGGCACGATGGGCTACTCCATCCCCGCAGCGATGGGCGCCAAGGTGGCCGAGCCCGACCGGGTGGTCTGGTCGATCGACGGCGACGGATGCTTCCAGATGACCAACCAGGAACTGGCCACCTGCACGATCAACAACATTCCGATCAAGGTCGCCATCATCAACAACTCCTCGCTGGGCATGGTGCGCCAGTGGCAAACCCTGTTCTACGACGGACGGCACTCCTTCACCGATCTGCACACCGGGCACGGGTCCGCCATGGTGCCGGACTTCGTGAAGCTGTCGGAGGCCTACGGTGCCCTCGCCATCCGGGTCACCAGCCCCGACCAGGTCGACGAGGCCATCAAGCTGGCGTTGGCGACCAACGACCGGCCCGTGGTGATCGACTTCATCGTGAGCCGGGACGCAATGGTCTGGCCGATGGTGCCGCAGGGTGTCAGCAACAGTTATGTGCAGTATGCCAAAGAACACGCACCGACCTGGGAAGAGGAATAACCCGTGAGCACCCACGTCCTGAGCCTCCTCGTCGAGGACAAGCCCGGCCTGCTCACCCGGGTCGCCGGCCTCTTCGCCCGCCGCGGCTTCAACATCGAGAGCCTCGCCGTCGGCCACACCGAAATCCCCGGGCTCTCCCGCATCACGATCCTCGTCGACGTCGAAGACGCGCCGCTGGAGCAAGTGACCAAGCAGCTGAACAAGCTGATCAACGTCATCAAGATCGTCGAACTCGACCCGGCCCAGTCGGTGCAGCGCGAACACCTGCTGGTGAAGGTGCGCGCCGACAACACGACCCGGTCGATGGTGCTCGAAGCCGTGACCCTGTTCCGGGCCCGGGTCGTCGACGTGTCCGTCGACGCGGTCGTGATCGAGGTCACCGGGGACTCCGGTAAAACGCAGGCGCTGCTGCGCGTGCTCGAACCCTACGGGATCAAGGAAATCGCCCAGTCCGGCCTGCTCGCCATCGGCCGCGGGTCGAAATCGATCAGCGAGCGCGTCTTCAAAAACTAGAGCTTGACCACCGACTACAACAACAAGGAGAACATTTACTCGTGTCTGAGATTTACTACGACAAAGACGCCGACCTGTCGATCATCCAGGGCAAGAAGGTAGCCGTCATCGGCTACGGCTCGCAGGGTCACGCCCACGCGCAGAACCTGCGCGACTCGGGTGTCGAGGTCGTCATCGGCCTCAAGGAGGGCTCGAAGTCCAAGGCCAAGGCCGAAGAGGCCGGCTTCACCGTTCTCAGCACCGCCGAGGCATCCGCCTGGGCCGACGTCATCGTCATCCTGGCGCCCGACCAGGTGCAGCGTCACCTGTTCGCCGACGACGTGCTGCCGAACCTCGCTGCGGGCAAGGCCCTTGTCTTCGGACACGGCTTCAACATCCGTTTCGGCTACATCAAGGCCCCCGAAGGCATCGACGTCACCATGGTCGCCCCCAAGGGACCGGGCCACACCGTGCGCCGCGAGTATGAGGCCGGCCGCGGCGTTCCCGTGATCGTCGCCGTCGAGAAGGATGCCTCGGGCGCGGCCTGGCCGCTCACCCTCAGCTACGCCAAGGCGATCGGTGGCCTGCGCGCCGCCGGCATCAAGACCACCTTCACCGAAGAGACCGAAACCGACCTGTTCGGCGAGCAGGCCGTGCTCTGTGGTGGCGCGTCGCAGCTGATCCAGTACGGCTTCGAGGTTCTCACCGAGGCCGGCTACCAGCCGCAGGTTGCCTACTTCGAGGTGCTGCACGAGCTCAAGCTCATCGTCGACCTGATGTGGGAGGGGGGCATCGCCAAGCAGCGTTGGAGCGTCTCCGACACCGCCGAGTACGGCGACTACGTCTCCGGCCCGCGCGTCATCGACGCCCACGTCAAGGAGAATATGAAGGCCGTTCTCGCCGACATCCAGAACGGCGCCTTCGCGGCCCGCTTCATCGGGGACCAGGACGCCGGAGCACCGGAGTTCCTCGCTCTGCGCAAGAAGGGTGAAGAGCACCCCATCGAAGCCACCGGCCGTGAGCTGCGCAAGCTGTTCGCCTGGAACGCCTCCGCCGACGACGACTACACCGACGGCGAAGCCGCGCGCTAACACCCGAGCTCGCATCGGCAGCGGGGCCAATCCACTCGATTGGCCCCGCTGCCTGTTAGCGGCGCTGATGGTCCCGAGGATGCGTTCGGGGTGCTTGCCACGCCCAGTCGACCATTCCGTGGGCTTTCGGGTGATCACGGTGATTCCGCGGAACTTCAGCTGTCAGCTGAGCGCCGTGCATCGGGAAGGCACGATTCGGCCCTCCGGGGAATCCATCCCCGCCGAAGCGGTGCGGGCAATGGACCTCCGGAGAACCCTCAAGGAATCGGAGGTGAACAAGTAACTGGAGTGCACGGCTCCGTGAACAGGCACCCCCAGACTGGGTGGCATGAGTCCTTTCAACAGACGTGATCTGCTGCGATCCGCCGGCGTCATCGCCTTCGCCGGGGCAACCGCGAGCGCGGCCCAAGGTCGCCCTGGCCCGGCCGCCGGTTCCGCAGCCGTCCCTGATTTCCTGCACGGCGTCGCCTCCGGAGACCCTCTGCCGGACAGCGTGCTGCTCTGGACCCGGGTCACACCGACGCCCGATGCGCTGCCCGGCTCGGGCTCGGCCTCGACATCACGGTCGGCTGGGAAGTGGCCGAGGACTCCGGATTCCTGCGGGTGGCTAGCAGCGGCTCCGTCACCACGGGCCCCGCCCGCGACCACACGGTCAAGGTGGTCCCGACCGGGCTGAGGCCCGGCACTCCCTACTGGTACCGATTCAGCGTCGCGGGAGCGACCTCAGCGACGGGCCGCACGCGCACGGCCCCAGCCGCCGGGGCTGCCGTGGAGCGCCTGCGGATGGGTGTCGTGTCCTGTGCGAACTGGCAGGCCGGCTACTTCTCGGCTTACCGCTATCTCGCCGATCGGGGCGACCTGGACGTCGTTCTGCACCTCGGCGACTACCTGTACGAGTACGCTCCGGGCGAGTACCAGGCACGCGACGTCGTCGTGCGCGCGCATGACCCAGCGGTCGAGATGACCACGCTGACCCATTACCGTCGTCGGCATGCCCAATACAAGACCGACCTCGACCTGCAGGCGCTGCACGCCGCGGTCCCGTTCGTGGTCACCTGGGACGACCACGAATTCGCCAACGATGCCTGGTCTGGTGGGGCGGGAAACCACACCGACGGCATCGAGGGCACCTGGGCGGTCCGGCGCGAGGCTTCCCAGCAGGCGTACGCCGAATGGATGCCCGTGCGCTACGAGCCCGGCGGTCACATCTATCGGCGTTTCACCTTCGGCTCTCTGGCCAGCATCTCGATGCTGGACCTGCGTAGCTACCGCAGCCAGCAGGCGTCGAGCGTCGTTGATCCCGCTGTCGGCAGCCCAACCCACACCCTGACCGGTGAGGCGCAGATGACCTGGCTGCTGGACGGCTTCTCCTCGACCCAGGCCCAGTGGAAGCTGATCGGAAATCCCGTGATGATCGCGCCCATCCGGTTCCCGTCCACACTCAGCGCGAGGGAAGTCGGCGCCGTGGGACAGCTGCTTGGGTCGACCACGATCGACGGCGTTCCCTACAACGTGGACCAGTGGGACGGCTATACGGCGGACCGCAGCCGGGTGATCGGTCACCTCCGGGACAACGCGGTCACCGATGCGGTCTTTCTCACCGGGGAAATCCACTCGGGCTGGGCCTGAGATGTACCGGCGGATCCGCTTACCTACCCGTCCAACGGTGCGTCCGTGGCCACTGAACTGGTCTGTACCTCGGTGACCAGCGACAATCTGGACGACATCCTGCGGTCACCGCCACGTACGGCATCTCTGGCCGTCGAGGAAGCGTTCAAGGCCGCGAACCCGCACGTGAAGTACCTGGATTTCGACTCCCACGGCTTCTCCGGGCTCGAGGTCACGCCGGCTTCCCTGCGCATGGATTGGTATGCGCTCTCTGAGCGCACCGACCGTGCGGCGACGATCAGCCTGGCCACGTCCTGGCAGGTCGCCGCGGGCACCCAGTCCGTCCGGCCCGCCCGGTGAACGGCGTACCGATGAGCTTCTCCGAGCCCGACCGCCGCCAGTTTCTCCGGCTGGCGGTGGCCGGTGGGGCCTCCGTCGTGCTGTCCGCCGCGGTCGGGAGCGAATTCCCCGCTTCCGCCCGGGCGGCCGGCGGCCTGGCCACGCCGGACCGCACTCGGGTGTACGTCATGGTGGTGGACGGTTGTCGGCCCGATGAGATGACGCCACAAGTGACACCTCGGCTGGCGGCATTGCGCGCTGCCGGAACCAATTTTCCCGGCGCCCGGTCGCTGCCGGTGATGGAGACCATCCCCAATCACGTGATGATGATGACCGGGGTTCGACCCGCGCGCTCCGGCGTGCCGGCGAATGCCGTCTACGACCGAACCGCCGCCGTGGTGCGCGACCTGGACCGGCCGACCGATCTGCGCTTCCCGACACTCCTGGACCGGCTCAGGGACACAAGCTTCACGACGGGCTCGGTACTCAGCAAAAGGTATCTCTTCGGCATCTTCGGCGAACGCGCCAGCTACCGCTGGGAGCCGTCCCCACTCCTGCCGGTGACCGGGCACGCCCCGGACGACTTCACGATTGATGCCCTGATCGCCATGGTCGACGGTGTCGACCCCGACTTCGTGTTCACGAACCTGGGTGACGTCGACCGGGTGGGGCACTCGGATATCACCGGCACCACCGTGCAGGCCGCACGGACCGCTGCCCTGCGCGGAACCGACAACCAGGTCGGCCGCTTCGTGGACCACCTCGTGGCCACCGGGCGATGGGAGAGCAGCGTGTTGATCGTGCTCGCGGATCACTCTATGGACTGGTCGATTCCGTCGAACGTCATCTCCGTGGATCAAATTCTCGGTGCACGAGCGGAGCTGCGGGCGCAGATCCAGATCGCGCAAAACGGCGGGGCCGACCTGCTCTATTGGACGGGGCCGGCGGCTGACCGTGATGCCGGGCTGGCCGAGGTCCGCTCTCTCGTGACGGCGCATCCGGGCGTCTTGTCGATCAGTGACCCGGCCGAGCTGGTCCTGGGCCCGGAGGCCGGCGATCTGGTCGCCTTCTGCCGCGCGGGCTGGCGATTCTCTGACCCGTGGGTCGCGTCCAACCCCATTCCCGGCAATCACGGGCACCCAGCCACTGAGCCGATCCCGTTCTTCATCAGCGGAGGCAGCCCGCGGGTCATTCGCGGTGCAGTGCTCTCCGAGCCGGCGCGCACGATCGACGTTGCACCCACAGTAGGTTCGCTTTTCGGGCTGGCCGCCCCGACGGGCGGCTATGACGGCACCGAGAGGGCCGGGGCGTTCCGATCCTGACGGTAGACACCGGCGCCGGCAGGCCTCAAAAATCAACTACGGGAGTACCGTGAGCGGTGGTGGGCGAGAGCCGGATCACGTCGACGAAGGAGTCAGCAATGAAGGCACTGGTGTATCACGGTCCCGGCATGAAGGCGTGGGAAGACGTGCCTGACCCCACAATCGGCGGATCGGCCGACGCGATCGTGCGCGTGGACACGACCACGATCTGCGGCACGGACCTGCACATCCTCAAGGGCGACGTGGCGACTGTGGCGGAGGGCCGCATCCTCGGGCATGAGGCTGTGGGCACGATCGTGGAGATCGGCACCGCCGTGCAGACCCTCGCGGTGGGCGACCGGGTCATCGTCTCCTGCATCAAGTCCTGCGGGCACTGCGTGAATTGCAAGACCGGGCTGTACTCGCACTGCCTGGGCGACGAGGGGGCGTCCGGCATCGGCTGGGTCTTCGGCCACCTCATCGACGGCACCCAAGCCGAATACGTGCGGGTTCCCTACGCCGAGAACTCGCTGCACCGGGTGCCGGCCGGGGTCACCGACGAGGAGGCCGTCATGCTCTCCGACATCCTGCCGACCGGGTTCGAGATCGGCGTGCAGTACGGCCGGGTCAAGCCGGGCGATGTGGTGGCCGTGATCGGCGCCGGGCCGGTCGGCCTCGCCGCCATCACCACGGCCGGGCTCTACGGCGCCGGAACGGTCATCGCCATCGACACCGACGAGAACCGGCTGGAGCAGGCCCGCCTGTTCGGGGCGACGGACGTGGTCGTCTCCGGCGGCCCCGACTGGAAGCAGCAGGTGCTGGCGTTGACCGACGGAGCCGGCGTCGACGTCGCCATCGAGGCGGTCGGCATCCCGGCCACCTTCAGCATGGCGCTCGAGGTGGTGCGCCCCGGCGGCAATGTGGCCAACGTGGGCGTGCACAGCAAGCCGGTCGAGCTCCATCTGGAGGACCTGTGGATCCAGAACATCAACATCAGCATGGGGTTGGTCAATACCAACACCACGCCCATGCTGCTGAAGCTCGTCGCGCAGAAGAAGATCCCAGCCGACAAGTTGGCCACGCATCGGTTCCGGATGGACCAGATCCTCGAGGCGTACGACACCTTCTCCCGCGCGGCGGAAACCAAGGCGCTGAAAGTCGTGATCAGCCGGTAGCGTGCGCCGACCCGGGCGGCGCTCGGTACGCTGGACCCATGACTTCTGGACACTCCGGTGACGACAACCGGGACGACGCCCTGGGCTGGGCCGGCGACGACGACCCCACGCTCGTCTCCGGCGACGAGTCCGGCGAGGCCGAAAGGCCCGCCGAGCCCGATTCGGGTGCTTTCGTCACGACCGGCTCCGGCTCTGGCTCCGGCTCTGGCTCTGAAACCGACATCGCGGCGGATGCCGACACCGGTTCCGTCGCGCCGCCGGAGGGATGGACCGTGGCCGGTCCGGCATCCGCTGTCGCGGCGAAGGCGGCGGCCGACGCCGCCGTGACCCGCACGGCCACGAGTTCCCTGGCGCTCGTCTCGCTCGGAATCTTTGGCGGAATATATCTGCTCTACACGGTGGGCTGGTTCATCGGCGTGGGCCGCATCCAGACCCCGCCCGCCGACGTGTTGTCCGAGTCCATGTTCTCCCTCGGTCTCTGGCTGGCCGTGGCCGCCCCCGCGGTCTGGTTCGCGGTGACGTTCTGGCTGACCAGAACGCATCCCCGAGCCCGGATCGGCTGGCTACTCCTCGGAGTCGTTCTACTCGCCCCGCTGCCGTTCATCTCCGGACCGGGGGTCATCGCATGACCGATTCACCGGTGACCACGCCCGCGGCCGTCCCCTCATCCCGGCGGCGCACCCCGCGCTGGCTGTCGACGGGCATCGCGATCCTGTTCGGCCTCTTCTATGCCTACGACATTTGGGAGGGCGTCGGCAACCTCGTCGGCCTCAACATCCTGGCTCGAAGCCTCGACACCCAGCTGAGCGGACTCGGCATTTTCGTGCTCCTCGTCGGCATCCTGGGCCCGCTCCTCGTCTTCGTGCTTGCCGCATGGATCGGGCGCTCACGCGGACCCGCCGCGCAGGTTGCCCTGCTCCTGGCCGGCCTGGGTCTGAACGCCGCGATCGCCGCCAACATCTTCACCCTCGGCGCGGGCAGCCTGCTCGCCTAGCCCGGCCTGCTCGCCTGGCCCTGCCGCACGCTGTCCCGAACGAATTCGACGGAGATTTTGGCTCTCCTGCTCTCTCCGTGGGTGTTTGACTCAAAATCTCCGTCGCATGGGTTCGACACCGGGCAGGGCGCTCCGCCTGTGGTGCACGGCGTCGCCTAGCGCTCAGGCGATCGCGACGACGATCAGCCCCATCAGCACGAGCTGCCCGGCCAGCCGCGGCACGAGGGGGATGGCGGCCACGCCGAAGCGGTCCGGGTAGCGCGCGGCGAAGGCGTTGGCGGGGAAGATCGCGGCCAGGAACACGATCAGGCAGACGCCGGCCGTCACCATCGTGGGTGGATACAGCAGCCCGAACCCGCCCGCGATCTCGCAGACCCCGGTGAGGATGACGAGGTTGTCGGGGCTGAGCATTCCGGTCGTTCGCAGCCGTGGCGGGATCATCGCACTCATCGTGCGCGCCACCCTCGGCACGAAATGTGTGATGCCGGCGCCGATGAAAACCACCGCCAGCACGATGCGCACGGCGAACTGGAGGTCGGGGAATGTAACGCTGCTCATGGCTCTATTCTCCAGCCGATAGAGTGTTTTCATATCTGGCGCCCCACGGTCGCGGCGCAAGCCATGTTTTTCTGCTGTAATCGGAGGATCCGTTTTCGTGTCAAAACCTGTTGTCCTAATCGCTGAAGAATTATCGCCTGCCACCGTCGACGCCCTCGGGCCCGACTTCGAGGTTCGCTCCGTAGACGGCACCGACCGGGTCGCGCTACTCGCCGAACTGGCCACGGCGCATGCCGTGCTGGTGCGCTCCGCCACGAAGGTGGACGCGGAGGCAATCGCCGCCGCACCGTTACTGAAGGTCATCGCCCGCGCGGGCGTCGGCCTCGACAACGTCGACATTAAAGCGGCCACGGCTGCGGGCGTCATGGTCGTCAATGCCCCGACGTCCAATATTATTTCGGCCGCAGAACTGACCGTCGGGCACATCATCAGCCTGGCCCGTCACATCCCGGCCGCCCACGGCGCGCTGGCGCAGGGGCAGTGGAAGCGCTCCAAGTACACCGGCGTCGAGCTCTACGAAAAGACCATCGGCATCATCGGCCTCGGCCGCATCGGTGCCCTCATCGCGGCGCGGATGCAGGCCTTCGGCACGAACATCATCGCCTATGACCCCTACATCACCTCCGCCCGCGCCCAGCAGCTCGGCGTGGTGCCGGTCAGCCTCGATGAGCTCCTCGCGCAGTCGGACTTCATCACCATTCACATGCCCAAGACGCCCGAGACCAACGGCATGATCGGCGCCGAACAGTTCAAGCTGATGAAGCCCACCGCGTTCGTCGTGAACGTGGCCCGCGGCGGCCTCATCAACGAGGACGACCTCTACGACGCCCTCACGGCCGGCACGATCGCCGGCGCCGGCCTCGATGTGTTCGTCAGCGAGCCGCCGACCGGGTCGAAGCTGCTCGGCCTCAACAACATCATCACCACGCCTCACCTCGGCGCCTCCACGGACGAAGCCCAGGAAAAGGCCGGCGTCTCCGTCGCCAAGTCCGTTCGCCTCGCCCTGTCGGGGGAGCTCGTCCCCGACGCGGTCAACGTCGCCGGAGGCGTTATCGACCCCTACGTGCGCCCCGGCATCCCGCTGGTGGAGAAGCTCGGCCAGGTCTTCTCCGGTCTCGGCGCCCACAGCCCGCTGACCAGCGTCGACGTCGAGGTGCGCGGCGAGCTCGCCGACTATGACGTGAGCGTGCTCCGGCTCGCCGCGCTCAAGGGCATTTTCACCAATGTCGTCAGCGAGACCGTGTCCTACGTCAACGCGCCGTTGCTCGCCGAGCAGCGCGGCGTCGCGGTGCGCATGATCACCGACAAGGAGTCGCCGGAGTACCGCAACGTCATCACGCTGCGTGGCGCCCTCGCGGACGGCTCGCAGGTCTCGGTGTCCGGCACCCTGACCGGCACCAAGCAAATCGAGAAGATCGTCGAGATCAACGGCTACGACGTCGAGGTTCCGTTCGACGACCACCTGATCGTGATGCTCTACACGGACCGTCCGGGAATCGTGGCCGTCTACGGCCGCGAGTTCGGCGACGCCCAGATCAACATCGCGGGCATGCAGATCGCCCGCCACGTGGCCGGCGGCAAGGCCCTGAGCGTACTGACGGTCGACTCGCCCGTTCCGGCGAGCCTGCTGGCCACGGTGCGGGACGCGATCTCGGCCGAGGCCATGATCGAAATCTCCATCACCGAATAGCAGTTCCGTCGGTCATCCGGTCGATCACCGCGAGCAACCGGTCCAGCCTCGTCTTCGATGTGTCATCGACGGCAGGCTGGCCGGGGCTCGCGAGGGTGGATTCGTAGTACAGCCCGTCACTGACGAGCATGATCACCTCGGCCACGTCCGGGTCTCCCACCGCCTCCTCGATGACGCTCAGCCACTGGCGCCGAGTTGAGGCCAGGGCCGCATTGGCCAACGGATGTGCCCCCTGCGCGAGCCTGACGGCCGCACCGATCGACTGGTCGAGCACCGTCCCCTCGCTCATCGACGTGCGGATCAGGTAGTCGATCGCTCCGGCCGAGGCCGCTCGAATTTGTTCGACGTCGTCGGCGACGAGCGCGTCGAGCCGGGCCAGGAGCCCCTCCACGAGCGCGTCTTTCGACCCGAAGTGGTAGAGCAGGCCGCCCTTGGACAGGCCGGCCGCCACCGCCACCGCCTCGAGGGTGGCCGCCCGCTCGCCCTGGTCGATCAGGAGGTGCGCGAACGCGTCCAGGATGCGATCGCGCGTGGGGGAGAGGCGGGGCACGTTCCCGGTCGGGGCTGCGGTCTCAGTACTCATGGTGCTACTATACCGTCTGGACGGTTTACTTTACCGTCTGGACGGTACAGCATCCGTCCCCGGAGCCGAAAGCAGTCGTTGCCGTGTCCAATTCCGTCCGAGAAACCGCCACCGTCGTCGCCGTCAGCCGTGTGATCAGCCCCCGCCGCCGGTGGTGGGCGCTCGTCGTACTCATGCTGCCCGTGCTCCTGGTCTCGATCGACAACACGGTGCTCAACCTCGCCCTGCCGGCCATTTCCGAGGACCTGCGGCCGACGGGCACGCAGCTGCTCTGGGTGATCGACATCTACCCGCTCATGCTCGCCGGACTGCTGGTGGCCATGGGCAGCCTCGGTGACCGGATCGGGCGCCGCCGGCTGCTGCTGATCGGGTCGGCCGGGTTCGGCGCCGTCTCCGTGGTGGCCGCCTTCGCCCCGAGCGTCGAGTGGTTGATCATCGCCCGCGCCGTGCTGGGCTTCTTCGGCGCCATGCTGATGCCGCCGACGCTGTCGCTGCTGCGGTCCGTCTTCACCGACCGCAACCAGCGCCGGCTGGCGATCGCGATCTGGGCGAGCGGTTTCGCCGCCGGCAGCGCGCTCGGCCCCGTCGTGGGCGGCATTCTGCTGGAGCACTTCGCCTGGGGCTCCGTCTTCCTGCTCGCGGTGCCGCTGCTCCTGCCGCTGCTGGTTCTGGGGCCCCTGCTCGTGCCGGAGTCCCGCGACCCGAACCCCGGACGCATCGACGCCCCGAGCATCGCGCTCTCGCTGGCGGCCATGCTGCCGGTCGTCTACGGGATCAAGGCCCTGGCGGAGCACGGACCCACGCCCTTCTCGCTCGGCCCGATCGTGCTCGGACTCGCCGCAGGCGTGCTCTTCGTGCGTCGCCAGCCCCGGCTGACGCACCCGATGATCGACCTCGGGCTGTTCCGCCAGGGGGCCTTCAGCGGGGCGATCGGCGTCAACCTGCTGAGCGTCGTGGCTCTCGTCGGCGGCCTGTTCTTCGTCTCCCAGTACCTGCAACTCGTGCTGGCCCTTTCGCCTCTGGAGGCGGGGCTGGTGCTGGTGCCGGGACTGGCGGCGATGATCGTGTCCGGCCTCGTTATCGTGCCCATCGCCCGGCGCGTGCGGCCGTCGATCGTCGTTCCGGTGGCACTGCTGATCTCGGCCGTCGGCTACGCGGCCGCTGGCCTGCGCGGGGGAGACCTCGACGCGGTCGGCATCGCGCTCGTCTTCGTGGCCCTCGGGATCGGGATCGGAGCGGCCGAGACGGTCTCGAACGAACTGATCGTGGCGAACGCCCCGGCGGACAAGATGGGGGCGGCATCCGCTGTCGGCGAAACGGCCTATGAACTGGGCGCCGTGCTCGGCACGACCATCCTCGGTACCATCCTGACGGCGTCCTACCGCAGTGCGGTCGTTTTGCCGGAGGCCCTCACGGCGGCGCAGAGCGCGGCGGCGGCGGAGACCCTCGGCGGTGCGGTGGCGGTGGCCGACGGGCTGCCCACCGGTCTGGCAAACGTGCTGCTCTCATCGGCCCGCGATGCCTTCACCAGCGGAATCGGGCCCACGGCCTGGATCGGCACCATGCTGGTGCTGGCGGCGGCGTTTGTGGCGCTGGTCGCCCTGCGCAAGGCGACCTGATCACCTGATCCGCGTCGTGCCGGTGGCCGGCTTTGAACCAATTCGACGGAGATTCTTGTGAAAAAGCCCTGCTTCACCGTGTTCAGGGGCGATTCCGGCAAAATCTCCGTCGAATTCGTTCTGGAACGGTCAGGACTCATTCATGAGGAGTCACCGCCCTAGACGTCGTCGACGGATCGCTTCTGCGACGTGACCTGTTCCCCGCTCGCCGGGTCGACGGCGCTGCGGGTCGTGGTGATGCTGCTGCGCTTGCGGGTCAGCAAGACGATGCCGATGACCATGATGACGGCACCGGCGCCCATCAGGATGTAGCCGACCAGCTCGATGTCCATCCACTCGACGGTCACGTTCAGGGCGAACACCATGATGGCGCCGACGACTAGAAGGAAGATTCCCAATCCGAGACTCATGCGGAACTGCTTTCTATTGGTTGTCAGGAGTTGTCCAGCTTAGACACTCGTTGCGTCGCAGTAGGGTTTATCTACAGCCAACTTTCAGACATACGGAGTCGAATGTCCCCTCTCATCAAGCTTGCTGTCATTCCCGGCGACGGAATCGGTCCCGAGGTCGTCGCCGAAGCGGTCAAGGTTCTCGAGGCGGCCACGTCTGCCGACGACGTCACCTTCGACGCAACCTGGTTCTCCCTCGGCGCCGCACGGTTTCTGGAAACCGGCGATGTGCTGACCGATGACGACCTCGCGGCGATCGCCGGCCACGACGCCATCCTGCTCGGCGCCGTCGGCGGCGTGCCGGGGGACCCCCGTCTCGCCAACGCGAATATCGAGCGCGGCCTGCTGCTCAAGTTGCGCTTCTCGCTCGACCACTACGTGAACCTGCGCCCGAACGTTCTCTTCCCTGGCGTGCCCAGCCCGCTGGCGTCTCCGGGCACCGTCGACTTCGTCGTCGTGCGCGAGGGCACGGAGGGTCCCTACGTGGGCAACGGCGGAGCGATCCGCCAGGGCACCGCGCACGAGGTGGCCAACGAGGTCTCCGTCAACACGGCCTTCGGCGTCGAACGCGTGGTGCGCTACGCCTTCGCCCAGGCTCAGGGTCGGCCCCGCCGCCACCTCACTCTCGTGCACAAGACCAATGTGCTCGTCTTCGCCGGCAGCCTGTGGCAGCGGATCGTCACCGCCGTCGCAGCCGAATACCCCGAGGTGACCGTCGACTACCTGCACGTCGACGCGGCCACGATTTTCCTGGTTTCAAATCCGAGTAGATTTGACGTCATCGTCACGGACAACCTCTTCGGCGACATCCTCACCGATCTCGCGGCGGCAATCACCGGCGGCATCGGCCTTGCGGCCTCCGGGAACATTAACCCTGAGGGCAGGTTCCCCAGCATGTTCGAGCCGGTACACGGTTCGGCACCGGACATCGCGGGCAAACAACTGGCTGACCCCACGGCGGCCATCCTGTCGGTGGCGCTACTCCTGGAGCACTTCGGATTCACGGATGCCGCGGCCCGGGTGACTGCCGCCGTGATCGCCGACATCGTGGCCCGGGCGGCTCTCGGCACACCCCGGAGCACCAGCGCCGTGGGTGACGCCATCGTGACTCGACTGACAGACAAGGGAATCCAATGAGCCAGCCAGCGCCCCCGACGACATCCGGCACCGCCACCTTCCCGCTGAGGTTCAGCCTGACGCCGTCGACCGCGGCCCGCACGAAGATCGAGCGCGAAGAGATCCTCGTCGATCCCGGCTTCGGCAAGAAGTTCACGGACCACATGGTCGCCATCGACTGGACCCTCGACGCGGGCTGGCACAACGCCCGGGTCATGCCCTACGGTCCGCTGCACCTCGACCCGGCCTCCTCGGTGCTGCACTACGGCCAGGAGATTTTCGAGGGGCTGAAGGCCTACCGTCACGCCGACGGGTCGATCTGGACCTTCCGCCCGGAGAAGAATGCCGAGCGCCTGCGGCGCTCCGCACGCCGCCTGGCACTGCCGGAACTCTCCGAGGTCGACTTCATCGAATCGATCAGGCAGCTCGTGGCCGTAGACGGCGACTGGGTGCCCTCCGCTGCGGAGACCAGCCTTTATTTGCGCCCGTTCATGATCGCCAACGAGAGCTTCCTCGGCGTGCGGGCCGCGCACCAGGTCGGTTACTACGTGATCGCCAGCCCGGCCGGCGCCTACTTCGCCGACGGTGTGGCCCCGATCAAGATCTGGCTCTCGACCGAGTACTCCCGCGCCGGCCGCGGCGGCACCGGCGCGGCCAAATGCGGCGGCAACTACGCCGCCAGCCTGCTGCCTCAGATGCAGGCTTATGACAACGGCTGTGCCCAGGTGCTCTTTCTCGACGGGGAGACCAGCAGCCGCATCGACGAACTCGGCGGCATGAACGTGTTCTTCGTTCATGGCACCGACACGCTCGTCACCCCGCGCTTGACCGGCGCGATCCTCGAGGGCGTCACCCGCGACAGCATCATCCAGCTCGCCCGGGACCGAGGCCTGACCGTGGAGGAGCGCGACGTGACCCTCGGTGAATGGCAGGACGGTGTCGCATCCGGTGCCATCACCGAGGTGTTCGCCTGCGGCACGGCCGCCGTCGTTACCCCGATCTCGCAGCTCAAGGGCCCGAACCTCTCCATCGGCGACCCGGATGGCCCGGCCGGCCAGATCACGATGGCGCTCCGCCAGGAGCTGACCGACATTCAGTACGGCCGCCTGCCCGACCGCCACGGCTGGCTCACCCGGCTCGACGCCCCGGTGCGACCCGCGTGAAAATCGCACGGTTCAGTCACGAGGGACTCATCTCGTTCGGCATCGTCGACGACGACGACATCGTCGTTTTAAAGGGTGACCCGATGTTCGCGGGCTATGACCCGTCCGGGGAGCGCGTGGCCCTGCGCGACGTGAAACTGCTCGCCCCGGTGATCCCGCGGTCGAAGATCGTGGGCATGGCGTGGTCCTACTTCGCCGACCCGGCCGAGCAGTCTGCCGCGGCCGGCTCGCCCGGTGAGCCCAGGTTTTTCCTCAAGCCGAACACCTGCGTCGTCGGCCCCGGCGACCCGATCACCGTGCCGGCGTCCTCGGACGACGTGCACGTCGAGGGGGAGCTCGCGATCGTGATCGGCAAGATCACCCGCAACGTGTCCGTCGACGTCGCCGAGGACTCCATCTGGGGCTACACGGTAGCGAACGATGTCACCGCCCGAGATCTGCAGGAGCGCGACGGCGACCTCACGCGGGCCAAAAGTTTCGACTCGTTCTGCCCGCTCGGACCGGTCATCGACACCGAATACGATTGGACCACGCTGACCATCGAGTCCCGCATCAACGGCGAGGTCTTCCAGAAGGGCAATGCGACGCTGCTCAAGCACACCGTTGCGGAGATGATCTCCTTCGTCTCCAGCGTGTTCACCCTGCTGCCGGGCGACGTCATTCTGACGGGCGCCCCCGACCGGTCCGCCTCCGTCGTGCACGGTGACGCCGTGCAGGTCGAGATCGCCGGCATCGGCGTGCTGGCGAACCCGGTTCGGCGCGCCTGATCGTCAGGCGTCGGTCGCGGCGTGCACGGGAAACCAGGACCGGATTTGCTCCGTCGCTGTGTCCAGCAGCGCCACCGATTCGGTCGCGTTGACCCGGGCGAGCAGCATGGCGCTCATGCCGAGCGAAGCCAGGGTGCGGGCGCGGTCCGGCGCGCGGTCCGGCGCGCTTCCTCCGGCGGCGGTCCCGGCCGCCCGGAGGGCGTCCTGGAGGGTGTCCGTCAGCTCGGACCGGTAGCCCTCCACGACCTGGCGGGCCGGGTCGTCGTGCCCGGCGAGGCCTGCGGCGCAGTTCACGAGCAGGCAGCCGCGGCGCGGGGAGTCCTCCGGCAGGGCGGAGACCGCCGACCTGAGTTCGCTGAAATAGGCCAGCAGCGAGGCCCGGCCGATCCCCGGCCCGGTCAGGGTCCGCAATCTCGGGCGGATGACGGAGGCCTGGTAGTCCTCGACGGCGGCGTCGAACAGACCACGCTTGCTGCCGAAGGCGTGGTAGAGGCTGGATCGACGGAGACCGGTCGCTTCTTCGAGGTCGGCGAGCGACGTAGCCTCGAAGCCCTTGTCCCAGAACAGGTCCCTGGCCGTCTGGACGACGGCTATGCGCTCGAAACTCTGCAGCCGCCCCATGGTGTTTCCTCCGTTTTCGCTGTGAGTGGTTTTGTGTATCGTTCAGTACACAATATATTAAACCATCCGTTACAAAAAGCAGAGGAGCCGCCATGGCCTCGTCCAGCACCAGCACCCAGATCCAGCTTGTCGCCCGCCCCACCGGCTGGCCAACGGATGCCGACTTCGGCGCCATCCGCATCGACCTGCCCGAGCTGACCCCCGGTCAGGTTCGCGTGGCCAACGAGTTCGTCTCGGTCGACCCCTACATGCGCGGCCGGATGAACGACGCCAAATCCTACTCCGCCCCCTACGCCCTCAACGAGACGATGACGGGCGGGGCCGTCGGCCGCGTCGTCGCATCCGCCTCTGACGAGGTTGCCGTCGGCGACGTGGTCGTGCACCAGTTCGGCTGGCGCGACCTGGTTCAGGAGGAAGCCGCCGGCTTCCGCGTCGTCCCGGAAATCCCCGGCGTGCCTCTCTCCGCCTACCTCGGCGTGCTGGGCATGACCGCACTCACCGCCTACGTGGGCCTGCTCGAGGTGGCCCAGCTCACGGACGGCGACACCGTTTTCGTTTCCGGCGCGGCCGGGGCCGTAGGCAGCATGGTCGGCCAGATCGCCCGCCTCAAGGGCGCGAACCGCGTGATCGGTTCCGCCGGGTCGGCCGAGAAGGTTGCTGTGCTGACCGAGAAGTACGGCTTCGACGACGCCTTCAATTACAAGGACGGCGACATCGCCAAGCAGCTCGCCGCCGCGGCTCCGGACGGCATCGACGTCTACTTCGACAACGTCGGTGGCGAGCACCTCGAGGCTGCCCTGGCCAGCTTCAACGACGGCGGACGCGCCGCCCTCTGTGGCGCGATCTCCGTCTACAACAACACCGAGGCGACCGGCGGCCCGCGCAACCTGGCGAACATGATCGGTCGCGGGCTGACCCTGAAGGGCTTCATCGTGGGCAACTACATGCAGCATTTCCCCGCGTTCTCCGCCGACATGGCCGGCTGGCTCGCCGCGGGCGACGTCGTCTTCGACGAGACCGTGGTCGACGGGATCGACCACGCGGTCGACGCCTTCCTCGGCCTCATGCGCGGCGAGAACATCGGCAAGATGGTCGTCCGCACGAACGTCTGACTTTCCCGACAGCATCCATTTCACACGATCACACACTCTGGAGAACCCATGAATTCCGTACTTTTTGTCGTCAGCGCCGCTGATCACTGGACCCTCAACGACGGCAGCCTGCACCCCACCGGCTATTGGGCCGAAGAGCTCGCCGAACCGCACCGCCTGTTCACCGAGGCCGGCTGGCAGATCACCATCGCGACGCCCGGTGGCGTCGCCCCCACCATCGACGCGGGAAGCCTGGCACCCCAGGCGGCCGGCGGGGAAGACCGGGCCGCGGCCATCGTCGCCTACCTCGACACCATCGGCAGTGAACTCGACGAGCCGCGCTCGATCAGTGACATCACGGTCGCCGACTACGACGTGGTCTTCTACCCCGGCGGCCACGCCCCGATGGAGGACCTGGCCGTCGACGCCGACTCCGGACGCATCATGACCGAAGCCCTCGACTCCGGAACGATTCTCGGCGTACTCTGCCACGCCCCGGCCGCCATGCTCGCCGCCCAGCGAGCCGACGGCAGCTGGCCCTTCACCGGCTACCGCATGACCGGCTTCACCGATGAGGAGGAGACTCTCGGCGGCCTCGCCCCCAAGGCGCCGTGGCTCGTGCAGAGCCGCCTGGTCGCGCTGGGCGCCGACTTCGTCGCCGGCGCAGCCTGGGCCGAGCACCTGGAGATCGACCGCAACCTGTACACCGGCCAGAATCCGGCTTCCTCCGCTGCTCTCGCCGGCGCGATCATCACCGCCGTCACCGCACAGAAGTAGTCGAGTCGCTGCGAGACCCTGTGGCCGAGCGGCCCCTCGCGCCCGTCGAGACCTGGCTACGAACGCAGGGCGCGCAGGGCGTCGGCGACGTCGTCCTCGTCATTCCACAGGTGGAAGGCGACGCGGGCCCGCCCGGCCCTGCCCGACGCGGTGAGACCTGCCCGGGTGAGGCGGTCAAGGTCGGTGCGGTCGGCATCCGGCCAGGTCACGATCGACTGCCCGGCCGGGGCGAGCCCGAGCCCGGTGCAGAGCGCGTCGCCCAGCGCCACCGCGTGGTCGCGCACCGTCGACAGGTCGAGCCGCCCGAAGAGCTCCAGTGCGGGTTCGGCGCCCACCCAGGCGTTCCAGGCCGGGGAGACGTCAAAGCGGCGCGCATCAGCCGCGAGGTCCATGTCCGGTCCGTAACAGGAGGCCCACGGGTCCCGGCCGGCATACCAGCCCGACTGCACCGGGTGCAGCCGGGCGGCCAGCCGCTCGGCCACGGTCAGGAAGGCCACGCCGCGCGGGGCGCAGAGCCACTTGTAGCTGTGGCAGATAGAGGCGTCGAACACGGATGCGTCCACCGGCATCCACCCGACGGCCTGCGTCGTGTCGCAGAGGGTGAAGCACCCGTGAGCAAGGGCGGCGGCCACGATCCCCGCGGTATCGGCGACGGCACCGGTGGCGGACTGCACGAGCGAGAACGCCACAAGCCAGGTGTCGGCGGTGATCCCGACGGCCAGCTCGGCCAGAGGCAGGTGCCGCACGGTGACCCCGCGGTGCGCCTGGCTAAGGAACGGGAACACCATCGAGCTGAAATCGCCGTCGACGCAGAGCACCTCGGCCCCGTCGGGCACGCCCGCGGCGAGCAGGCCGGCCAGCACGGATGCCTGAGACCCGATCGCGACCCGGCTCACCGGAACAGCGACGAGTCTGGCATACGCGTGCCGGACCCGTTCGACCACGGCGGCGTACCCCGCCGCCGACGCGGTGCCCAGCGCCCAGGCGTCGGCGTCCACGCGCAGGGCCGCTTCCGTTTCCCGGGTCGGCAGCCCGAGCGTGCAGGCCGCCAGATAGCCGCGGCCGCCCCGGAACCGCTCGCGCGCCTCGCGTACGCCGATGCGGTCCGCCACCGTCGAAAGCGGCGAACGGGACGCGGAAGATTCGCTCTGGTTCATCCCTCCAGCATGCGACCGGCCTATTCATTCGACAACAGCCAGTAGCTGAGGCAATCCATAAGCATCAGTTATGATCACTTCGTGCCCGCCCTCGTCCAGCCCGAACTCGACTCCACCATGCTGCGCGTCGTGGGCGCGCTCGCCGACTGCGGCTCAATCACGGCGGCCGCGGCGGCGCTCGGCGACAGCCAGCCCGCCGTGAGCCAGCAGCTCAGACGGCTCGAGCAGCGCATCGGGATGGCCGTGATCGAACGCATCGGCCGCGGGGTGCGGCTCACCGAGACCGGCCGGCTGCTCGCCCGGCACGCCACCATCGTGAGCGGGGCCCTGGACGCCGCCGCGGGGGAATTGTCCGAGCTGCGCGGCCTGCGCGCGGGCCGGGTGCGACTGGCGGCGTTCCCGTCCGCCTCGGCGACCATTGTGCCGCGCCTGCTCGCTGACCTGCAGCGCCGTCATCCGGGAATCAGCGTCACCTACCTTGAGGCCGAGCCGCCCGAAGCCGTGGCTCTGGTGCGCCAGAACCAGGCCGATCTGGCGATCACGTTCAGCTACCCCGGCGACCGGGTCGACCCTCACCGGGACAGCGCCGAAGGCCTCGTCGTGACCCGGCTCCGCCGGGACGAGATGATGCTCGTGCTGCCGGCCGGACACGCCCTGGCCAGAAACGGCGTAGTCGACCTCGGCGACCTCGCCGAGGAGAATTGGATCGGCGGATGTCCTCGGTGCCGCGGCCACCTGCTGGAGCTTTGCGGTCACAACGGTTTCACGCCCCGCATCTCCTACGAGACCGACAACGCGGCCGCCGTGCTCGGCCTCGTGGCGGCCGGCATCGGGGTGGCGATGCTGCCCGCGCTCGCCCTCGACTCCGTCGGCGCGCAGCCCCTCGTCGCCATCCGGCCCACCCGCGGCCGCGACCACCGCACCCTGCACACGGTCACGGTCACCGGGGCCGCGGGCGTGGCGGCCATTGCCGTCACCCTGCGCCGGCTCGCCGCACTGGCCGGACCGGAGGCGGCACCCGCGGCGCCACCCGTATCCCCACCCGCGCCTCACCCGGAGGCAACTAGAATCGGGGGTGATGTCTGAGACAATTGCGCACCCGTTTTCCACTGCCACCGGCACCGACGTTCGCGTTCGGTTCTGCCCCTCACCGACCGGAACGCCGCACGTCGGCCTGATCCGCACGGCGCTCTTCAACTGGGCTTACGCCCGGCACACCGGCGGCACGTTCATCTTCCGGATCGAGGACACCGATCCGGCCCGCGATACCGAGGAGAGCTTCGTGCAGCTCCTCGACGCGCTGCACTGGCTGCGCCTGGACTGGGACGAGGGCGTCGAGGTCGGCGGACCGCACGCTCCCTACCGCCAGTCCGAGCGCTACGACATCTACCGTGACGTGATCGAGCAGCTCACGGCGTCCGGTCACATCTACGAGAGCTTCGCCACCGGCGAGGAGATCGAGGTGCGAAACGTCGCCCTCGGCCGCGACCCCAAGGCCGGATACGACAACTTCGAGCGCGACCTCAGCGATGAGAAGAAGGCGGCCTTCCGTGCCGAGGGTCGCTCGCCGGCGCTCCGCCTCAAGGTGCCCGACACAGACATCTCCTTCGACGACCTGGTTCGCGGCGAGATCACCTTCCCGGCCGGCTCGTTCAGCGACTTCGTCGTCGTGCGGCCCAACGGGCATCCGTTGTACCCGTTCGTGAACCCGGTCGACGACGCCATGATGGGCGTCACCCACGTGCTGCGCGGCGAAGATCTGCTTTCCTCCACGCCGCGCCAGATCGCGCTGTACCACGCGCTGATCGACATCGGACTGGCCACGTTCGTGCCGCGTTTCGGGCACATGCCGTACGTCATGGGCGAGGGCAACAAGAAGCTCTCCAAGCGCGACCCCGAGTCCAACCTGTTCCACCACCGCGCTCGCGGCTTCGTTCCCGAGGGACTGGTCAACTACCTGTCGCTGCTCGGCTGGTCCCTCTCCAGCGACCGCGACGTGTTCACGATCAAGGAGATGATCGCCGCGTTCGACGTCGTCAACGTGCTGCCGAACCCGGCCCGCTTCGACCTCAAGAAGGCCGAGTCGCTCAACGGCGACCACATCCGGCTGCTCGACCCGGCCGATTTCGCCGCCCGAGTCATCCCGTACCTGGTGGCCGCCGGCGACGTGATCGAACCACTCAGCGAGGTGCAGCAGGCTATTCTCGAGGCCGCCGCACCGCTCGTGCAGGAACGCATCGCCCTGCTCGGCGAGGCACCCGGCATGCTCGGTTTCCTGTTCATCGGCGGCGACTCGCTGGCCTACCAGCCGGATGCCCTCGCCTCGCTCCCGCAGAACACGCGCGAGATCCTCGCCACGTCCACGGCAGCGCTGCTCGACATTCCCGAAGCGGAATGGACGCACGACCGGGTGCACACCACCCTGACCGAGACGCTGATCGACGGGCTCGCGCTCAAGCCGCGCGTGGCCTTCGGCCCCCTGCGGGTCGCGGTCTCCGGCCGGCGCATCTCGCCGCCGCTGTTCGAGTCGATGGAGATCCTGGGCAAGGCGGAGTCCGTGCTGCGTCTTGCACGTCTGGCTGCCACCACTCTCGAGTGACTGGCCTCGCGGGGCCGGGCCCTTCGGGGTCTGCCCCGGCAATCGGCTCGAGCCGGCGACGATTTCGGCTCTGGGTTTGTCCCGGCCCTCTGAGTGGGTTAGAGTTACGAGTCGGTCCGTTCTGAGGAACAGACATTGGGGTATGGTGTAATTGGCAACACGACTGATTCTGGTTCAGTTGTTCTTGGTTCGAGTCCAGGTACCCCAGCAGTAGCAGGCGCAGGATTCCGCGGCGATATCACCCATCGCCCATCCTTCCCTCGCGGCCCGAAACGGCCCTGGTGGCCAGAACCAATACCACAAGCGCCATGCGGGGCTGCAGCGGCGTTTTGCTGCCCGGGTTGATTCGCTCTCGTCACGACGCAACCGAGCTGACCCTCGTCGCATAACGACCGTCGGCGTGCGCTGTGCGGATCGGCATGATCCTGGCCAGCGCGTTTCATCAAACCTTCACATGCACAGGGGCTGGAGCTTCATGCGCGGTCAGCATGCTGGTGTGTAGACATCAACTTGGTGGCTGAACGTGAAAGGTGTTGAGGCTGATGAAACTCAATCGGAAGAACATGACCGCTGGTATTGCGGGACTCGGGCTCGTCGGAGCGCTTGCCACGGGCGGTGTTGCCGCGGCGCAGGCCTCTACCGGTGGTGGGGCGATTTCCCAGCCACCATCGACGACCTCGTCGTCAGTTGGCGACCACCGGTCAGGCCACATGGCCGGCATGGCATTCGGGCAGAGTTCGCCCATGGTCGCGGTCGCGAGCTACCTCGGCTTGAGTCAGACGGAGTTGCACGACCGGCTGCAGTCGGGTGGGTCCCTCGCGGATGTCGCTGAAGCCCAGGGCAAATCGGTTTCTGGACTCAAAGACGCAATGGTCTCGCAGCAGAGGACCACTTTCGACTCCAACAGCACTCTGTCATCTGATGACAGGGAGGCAGCCGTAGAACAGATGAAGAGCCGCATTGACCTGATGCTGAATGCGACCCACACCCCAGGTGAGGGGATGGGCATGGGTTCGGGCGTCGGTATGCACTCGGGCGCAGGGAATGGTGACGACCTGACCGTCTCCTGAACAGGCAGACCGGTCCAGGGGCTGCCTGAATGTCCATAAATAAACACAAATTGAAGGAGCAGAAGAAATGATGTGGGGAAACGGATACAACATGACGTGGGGATGGCCGGTCGGGCTGCTCATGCTCATCGCAGTCATCCTCCTTGTTGTTTGGGTTGTGCGGGCTTTTGCTGGCGGAACTGAACGCGGTGGGTTCCGCGGGACTACTCCGCTGAGCCGCGGACAAGGCGAGCGCAGTCAAGCGCGTCAAATACTCGATGATCGATTCGCGAAGGGCGAATTGAATGAAACGGAATACCGAGAACGGTTGCAGGTACTCGAGAGCTAAGGCCTGGGGTGGTCCTCCCTCGCCGAGTCCCCGGGGCGCAGTGCAGAGACCGTGCCGCCGGACGGCGATAATCAGAAGAAAAGGGGTGAGCGATGCAGAAGGTCCTGGTTGTCGACGACGAGGCGCAGATCAGGACGGTCCTGCGTGGCTACCTGGAAGCGGAAGGTTATAACGTAGCGGAGGCGGCGGACGGCGCCGAGGCACTTGCGGCACTCCGCACGGAGCCACCCGCACTCGTACTGCTGGATGTGATGCTGCCGGGGATCGACGGGCTGGAGGTTCTCCGGCAGTTGCGAGGCTTCAGCGACGCGTACGTGATCCTCGTCACGGCCAGGGCGGAGGAGGTCGACAAGCTCGTGGGGCTCGGTGTGGGTGCGGATGACTACGTGACCAAGCCCTTCAGCCCGCGCGAGGTGACGGCTCGAGTGAAGGCAATGCTCCGTCGTGACAATCGGGGTGAGCGGACCGACGGAGACGCCCTGCTTCGCTTCGATGGATTGTCCATCAAACCCGCCCACCGAGAGGTTGTGGCGAATGGAGTCTCCGTGGGGTTGTCGAGCCTGGAGTTTGACCTTCTCACCGCACTCGCCACCGAGCCCGGGCGGGTGTTTTCCCGGGCACAACTGCTGGAAAAAGTCTGGGGCTACGATTTCTACGGCGACGAACGGGTCGTCGATGTCCACATCCGCAGTTTGCGCGCGCGACTCGGCGACGATGCCGGCGATCCACACCTGATCGCCACGGTGCGGGGCGTGGGCTACAAGTTTGTGGCCGGGTCCAGATGAAGATGCGTCTCTCGCTGCGCCTGTTCATCTCCTATGCCGCTATTGCCGTGGTCGGCGGCGTGGTGGCCTATCTGACGATCTCGCTGCTTGCTCCTCGATTGTTCGAAGACCGGCTGGGAATGATGATGGACAGTGAGGGCACCGGAATGTCGATGGGGGTTATGGACGCGACCAGCGTGCGCTCCGCTTTCCTATCCGCGCTCACGACCTCGCTGATCGTCGGGGTACTGGCCAGCGTCATCGCCGCAGGTTTCGTCGCCGCGGCAGTCACGGGGCGCCTACTTCGCCCCCTCAACGCTGTGCGGGCCGCGACCAAGCTGATCGCTGCCGGAAAATACGGAGGCAGGGTCCCCGTCCCGTCCGAGCCGGAACTCGCAGCGCTGGCCAGCGACGTCAATACGCTGGCCCAGGCCCTGGCCGATACCGAGTCCCGGCGAACCCGGCTGCTCGGGGAGGTTGCGCATGAAATGCGAACCCCACTGACCGTTCTGGACGGCTACGTCGAGGGGCTGATCGATGGCGTGTTCACCGCCAGCCCCGACACATTTGCCTCCCTCAGCGAGGAACTGCGCCGCCTGCACCGCCTCTCCGATGACCTGTCCAGCCTGTCGCGGGCTCAAGAACAGCGGCTCGACCTGCATCCAGTCGATGCCGACCTGGCCGATCTTGCGCGCCGCACGGCCAACCGGCTCGCTCCGCAATTCGAAGATTCGGGCGTGACGTTGACACTCAACGTCGACACGCCGCTACCCGTGCACGTGGACCCGGACCGGATCACCCAGGTTCTGACCAACCTTTTCGGCAACGCCCTGCTCGCCACCCCGGCGGGCGGTGAGGTCACGATCACGACGCACGGCGCCGACGGCCGGGGTGAGGTCGTCGTGATCGACACGGGAGTGGGCTTGGCTGAGGAAGACACAGACCGTGTCTTCGAGCGGTTCTACCGGGTGCCCGGACAGACCCGCCGCTCCGGCGGATCGGGAATCGGTCTCACGATCGCCCGCGAGATAGCGCGTGCACACGGCGGGGACGTGACGGCCTCGTCGGCAGGGACAGGGCAGGGAGCCAGATTCGCGGTCGTGATACCCCTGCGCGCCGCAGCCAGATCAGGCTGAAACTCCGACGTCATTCCCTGTTCCATCAGCCAATGTGGTGGCCGTTGTGCTCTCGGGCTGTCGCGGGAGGCGCAGCCGCTTGAGCAGCAGCGCGTTGACCGCGACGATGACGCTGGAACCGGACATGGAGATGGCGGCGATTTCCGGACTGAGCCGGATACCGAACGTCGGAAAGAAAACGCCGGCGGCAATGGGGAGCGCGATCGCGTTGTAGCCGACCGCCCAGCCAAGGTTTTGGCGCATTTTACGCACGGTGCCTTTCCCGATGCGCAGGGCGATGGGGACGTCGAGGGGGTCGGACCGCATCAGGACCACGTCCGCCGTATCGATGGCGACATCCGTCCCTGCCCCGATGGCGATGCCCAGGTCCGCCTGTGCCAAGGCCGGAGCGTCGTTGACTCCGTCGCCGACCATCGCGACTCGCTTGCCGGATGCCTGCAGCTCCTTGATTTTCGCGGCCTTGTCTTCCGGGAGCACCTCGGCGATCACAACATCGATGTGGAGCATGGAGGCGATCCGCTGCGCGGTCGCCTCATTATCGCCGGTGAGCATGACCACCTCAATGCCCGCTTCGTGAAGAGCGACGACGGCGGCCGCCGCGGTCTCCCGTACTGCGTCGGCCAGGGCGATGACCCCAACGGCCTTCCCGTCAACGGCAACGAGGACCGCCGTCCGTCCGGTCGCGGCCAGCGTCTGACGCTGCGCGGACACCGGATCAATATCGATGCCCTGGGCAACCATGAGTTTGCGGTTGCCGACGAACACCTGGCGTCCTGCGACTGTGGCGCCGGCACCATGTCCCGGAACATTGCGGAACGCAGATGCGTCCAACGCTTGTGCGCCGCGTCTGACGGCGTAACCGACGACGGCTGCGGCGAGCGGATGCTCAGACTCCCGTTCCACGGCAGCGACAAGGGCCAGCAACTCGAGCTCATCCATCCCAACAGCAATGAAATCCGTCACCTCTGGTTCGCCCTTGGTCAGGGTTCCCGTCTTGTCCAGCACGACCGTGTCAATGCGAGCCGAAGTCTCCAACGCGGTCGCGGTCTTGAAGAGCACTCCGCGTTTGGCGCCCAGACCGGTGCCCACCATGATGGCGGTCGGTGTCGCGAGGCCCAACGCATCCGGGCAGGTGATGACGACAACGGTGATCGCAAAGAGGATCGCGGTAGGAAGGCTCGCCCCGGCCAAGAGCCACGCACCCAGGGTGACGCTGCCGCCAATGAGTGCCACGAGCACAAGCCAGAACGCCGCACGGTCCGCCAGGCGTTGCCCGGGGGCCTTGGAATTCTGCGCTTCCTGAACCAGGGCCACGATCTGCGCAAGCGCGGTATCGGCGCCGACCTTGGTCGCGCGCACGCGCAAGGTTCCCGTCGTGTTCACGGTTGCGCCGATCACGGTCGATCCGCTGCTCTTGGCGACGGGAAGGCTCTCCCCGGTAACCATGGATTCGTCGATGTCGGACTCACCGTCCTCCACAATTCCGTCGGTTGGAATCTTCCCACCGGGCCGCACCAGGAGCAGGTCGCCCGGGACAACCTCCGCGGTCGGAACCTCAACCGGATCCCCGTCCCGAATGACGAATGCCATCGACGGTGCCAACTCCAGAAGCGTACGGATGGCATCGTTTGCGCCGCCCCTGGCCCGCATTTCAAACCAGTGGCCCAGGAGGACGAAGCTGGTCAGAACGGTCGCAGCCTCGTAGAAAACTTCCCCACCACCGGTAAGGGTGACAGACAGGCTATAGAGCCAGCCCGCTCCAACACCGACGGCGACCAGAACCATCATGTCCAGGGTTCGGGCCCGCAGCGCCCGGAAGGCCCCATCGAAAAAGATCCAAGCCGAATAGAAAATGACCGGCAGAGACAGGATCAACGCCACAACGTCATCCCGCAGCCCGAAGGGGGCAGGAACTGCGAAACCGAAAACGTCCCGGCCGATCGGCGACCACAGAGTGATCGGAACCGACAGGATCGCCGCCACCACGAACCGGTTGCGCATATCCCGGATCATGCCGGCCATGGACATGTCGCCGTGCGCGCCGCCATGCCCCATGGTCTCCTGCATGGTTCGAGGCGGTTGCCCGGTCTTCATCTCATGTTCGGTGTGGTCGGTGACGGATGACGCCATCGGATCGCAGATGTGACCCGGCACGGAGCGTCCAGCGCAGTGGTAACCGCATTCCCGGACCCATGCCGCCAGATCAGTGACGGAGGTCTGCCTGGGATCGAAGGTCACGCTCGCGGTTTGCGCTACTGGATTCGCATCAACGCTCAACACGCCGGGGCGGCGGGCGAGTACCGACTCGACGATTGCTCGCGAGGACGCCCATTGAACGCCCTGCACTTCGAGGACGGTAGTTTCGGCTTCCTGAGTCATGTGAATCTTCCAATCTGAAAAATCGGCCTCACAGCGACAATCTCCGTGGCGGATACTCTCAACCTATACCCATGGGGGGTACGCGACCGGGGCGATCCACCTCGTTGGTGGGCGGCTGTCGTCGGGCCTCTGGGGCACTAATCAGCCAACGCTACTAGGGTGGATAGTATTCCGGAATGCTTCTACCGGCTCACGGCTTGCTTGTCGATCGTTGCTCGCCGTGACGGTTTGAGGCGCACTGAACGACTACCCCTTCCGGGAGGATGTACCGCCTGAAAACGGGGAGTGGTGCACGCCGTCTATTGTCCAAAATACCCCAAGGGGTATGCTTGTGGCAGAATCTATTCTCGGAATTTGAGTCGAAGGAGTCGGATCGTGATGTGGGGCTATGGAGGAAGTATGGGGCTGTACTGGCTCTTCGGGCTGCTGGCAGTTGTCGGTATCTCGTTGCTGGTCGTGCTCATGGTTCGGCTGTTTTCTGGCGATCGTAGTGTCGGGCCAAAACAGGGGGGAGAGGTTGGGCCTGGCCGCGCGCGCCAGATACTGGATGAACGTTTCGCCAGGGGTGAGCTGACCGCGGAGCAGTACCGCGAACAGCGCGCAGTCCTGGGCGAGGATAAGTGGTGAAGCCTCTCAGCCGTCGAAGCGCGCTCACGCTCGGTGGCCTCGGGCTGGCGAGCACGGTTGCCGGGGGAGCGGGACTTCTCTGGAGCCAACAGACGGCATCGCCTTCGGGCACCGACTCAGGCTTTGGGGCACCCTCCGGTGATCCACTGGTTCAGCCGCCCGAGCTGCGTAGCGCCGATGGCCGCCTCAAGGTCCGCCTGAATGCTGCACCGGGGGACGTGAAGATTTCCGGCCGCGACGCCACCGTGCTGAGCTATAACGGGGGCGTGCCGGGGCCTACCCTACGTGTTCAGGCGGGCGACACGCTCAGTGTGAGCCTGCACAACGGGCTCAACGATCCGAGCAACCTGCACGTGCACGGATTGCATGTTTCTCCGTCGGACAACGGCGACAACATGTTCGTGACCGTTGAGGCCGGAGACTCATTCGACTACGAATATCAGTTGCCGGCTGATCACCCGCCAGGAGTGTATTGGTATCACCCGCACCACCACGGGTTCGTCGCCGATCAGGTCTTCGGCGGCCTTTACGGGGCCATCATTGTCGCGGACCCCACGCCCATCAGGGCTGCGCGAGAGCGTGTGCTCGTCATCTCAGACATCACACTGGACAGCCTGGGCCGCATCCCTCCCGTGAGGCCGATGGAACAGATGGCGGGACGGGAAGGACAACTCGTCCTGGTCAATGGGCAGGTGAATCCGGTAATGACCGCCCGTCCGGGGGAACGCGAACGTTGGCGCATCGTCAACGCCTGTGTGTCCCGGTACCTGCGGCTGCGTCTCGACGGGCAGGAGCTACAACTTCTCGGCATCGACTCGGGACGGTTCCAGACCCCCGGCGACGTCGATGAGATAGTGCTGTTACCCGGCAACCGAGCGGACCTCCTGGTTACCGCTGTCGAAGGGATATCCATCTTCCAGACCCTGCCCTACGACCGCGGCGGCACGAACGGAATGATGGGCGGCGGCGCTGGACCCAGCGGGCAGGAGGCTCAGAGCAACCCTCGCGGCTTTTCGGTGGCGACACTAACGGTGTCCGGTGATGCGGCGACCGCCCTGACCGCAGTCCCCGAGCAGGCCGTGCCCTCAGATCTTCGTTCGCGGCCCGTGACGGCGCGTCGCGAGCTGACGTTCGGGATGGGAATGGACGGGATGAGGGGCGGCTCGATGATGAGTTTCACCATTAATGGAGAGGCGTTCGATGCGGACAGAACTGACACCACGGTTCAGGCCGACAGCATCGAAGAATGGACCCTGACAAATACCACCCAGATGGACCACCCCCTGCACCTGCACGTGTGGCCGATGCAGCTCGTTGAGGAAAATGGCAGGGCGGTCGAGTCTGTGGTTCGGCAAGATGTTGTCAATGTTCCGGCAGGAGCACGAGTGAAGGTCCGCATCGCCTTCGACGACTTCGCCGGACGGACTGTTTATCACTGCCACATCCTCGATCACGAGGACAACGGGATGATGGGCGTCATTGAAGCAAAGTAAAAACAAAGAAGGAGGCGCTCATGCGCTCACGAATCTGGATCATCTCCCTGGCCGCTGGTGCGTTGCTTGCAGCAGGCACCATCGCTCCGGCCTACGCGGCCGAGGGCAGCAGCCCCCCGGCCCCGGCGGGTCAGGCCGAGGATAGCGCCCGCGGACACATGGCCGCGATGCACAGAGCACCCGGCCTGGTGAAGATGCACGAACAGATGATGGCCGGGATGTCCGACACGGCTGACATGACGGCCGGTGCAGCCAGCCTGGCGAGAATGCACGAGCAGATGATGGCCCATCACCCGGCTGGCGACGCTTCGTCGCAGGCTGGCACTAAATAGAGGCGTCACGGTGAGTACGGCTCTCTACGGTCTGGCCCTGTTGGCGTGCCCTGTGGCTATGGCTTGATGATGTGGTTCATGATGCGAGGGAAGAAGACAGCTGATGCGCCGAAGTCGCTGTCGGCGGCCGATGACATGGAGTTGACCACACTGCGCGCCGAGGTGGACACGCTGCATCTGCCGAATTGAGGTTTTTTCCTGCCTCAACACGTGTTCGATGGCCGTCAGTGCGGTTGCAGTGTGAGATCCGGGCTTCCGGGGGAATGCGCAGCGTCGATCACATGATCAAGGATTGCTTGTCCTCCGGGCACGGGTCCATTGTTCCCGCAGCGGATGCGGGGGCGATGGCGAGGAACAAAGGAAATGCGATCAACAATCCCATAGCCAAAGCAGCGACGGTGGTCTTCCCGGCGCCGAGGGGCCGAACCGGTGAAATGAGTCTCCTCACTCGGCTGGGTGCTGACTCTCCCCCCGCGCCGAGGGCTGCCGCGGGGGTCAGACCGTGTTCAGCGAGGCGCACCAGGGCGGTGGCCACTGTGGTCCGGTCGCTGTGTCTGGCCGCACTGTCATCGGCCAGCATCTCGACGAGCCGGCCGAGTTCTCTGCGTGCGGTTCGAAACGCTGTGACGCGGGGGAACGCATGCTGCAGCGCGTCGGATGCCGCGAGGATGAGGTGGTGGCGTCCGCGCAGGTGCGCCCTTTCGTGGGCCAGAACGGCGAGGAGCTGATTGTGATTCAACGCCGACAGGGCGGCGCTGGTCAAGACGACCTGGTGAATCCTGCCTGGTAGGCAGTACGCGGCTGCGGACGGATGGTCGACGACGAGAGCGTCGTATCGGAGGTGGGGTCGCGCAATGAGGGCCAGGGCGTCCAGTTGCACTTTCCTGTTACGGGCTGCGATTGCCCGGTCCGCGGCCAGGCAATAGGCGACCCGGACGAGGATGGCACTTGTGGTGGCAGCGCCGGTGGCGCTGACCACGGCACCGCCCGGCGTGGAGTATTGCGCGAGGAGGGCCATCGCGCAGGTTCGGATCCAGTCGGCGAGGTTGATGGTCCAGGGAATCGCGGGGATGGCCAGGCTGGAGCCGGCAAGCAGCACCGCCAAAACAATTGAGGCGCTCAACGTTTGCCAAGCAGCGATCCCGACCCGGGGAGACCGCTCGAGCCACGAAATCCGGCGCAAGAGGGCCGGCCCCAGGACGGCCAGAGTCACGGCGAGGACCATCAAAACGGCTGGAGCAATCATGGCGCGGTGCTTGTGCGACCCTGGAGGTGCTCGTCAAGGGCAAGACGGAGGCTGGCGACTTCCTCTGGCGGAATATGGTCGAGAAAGTGCAAAAGTGTCACCGAAGTGTCAGCTCCTCCGGCAAGGACTTCCCCCATGAATGCGGCAGTGTGCTGCTCACGCGTCTGCGCAGGTCGGTAAAGGTACGCACGGCCGTCCTTCTCCCGGGTCAGCAAGCCTTTGCGGCGCAGGTTGTCCATAACTGTCATTACCGTTGTGTAGGCGAGTGTGCGCTCGCGTTGGAGATCCTCCAGCACCTCGCGAACGGCGACCGGGCGCCCCCAGGACCAGATGCGATCCATGACGTGCTGTTCCAGCGTGCCGAGTGGGCGCACCATGGGTTGCTCCCTTCAACGCTCTAATAGAAACGAGAACCCCTAATCGACTACCTTCCATAGTAACGTACGGTCCCTGCTGCGCTCGCGGGTTCCTGTGCCGATCAGCCCTGGACGCCACCAGAGCAGGGTGCGCCGGGTTCGGGTGCCTGTGGGCCCTGTAGGTAGGTCTGCAGGAACAACTGCAGGCGGGGGTCATCCACGCTATCCAGTTGCAGTTGTTTTCCCCAGGCGCTGGCGATAATCGGGGCGGGGAGGTCGGGATACGGGCTCAAGAGTTCGTATGGGTTCGACTCGGCATCAGCCGTCAGAGTGTCAATCTGCTCTTGCGGCAGATCGGATCGGTAGGTGACCCACACCGCGCCATGCTCGAGCGAGTGCACGGCCCGCCAGGTGTCTACCGGCTTCGTATACACGCCACAGTTTGTCAGCTCGGCGGAATGTTCCCCGCCGACGGGGGGAAGCGTTGGAAACGCAATCTCGTTGACCACGTGGTCGCGGCTCAATCCATCAGAACTCTCCACGCCGCTGATTGGCTTGTCTGCTGCCGAACTGGCTGCGTCCTGGTCTTTCTGGTTGAGAATGAAGATGGAGACAACGGTCGCCACGAGGGTGATTGCGACGACGGTGCCCAAGCCGAAGATCCAGAAGCTCCGACGCCGCTCGCCCCGCTTCAGCTCCGCTCGTGCGGCCGCGACGATCGCCTGCCGATGTGCTCTGTCCTCTGTGTTCGGGTGTTCCATTTGGACGGTCCTCTCTATTTTTGTTCTGCATTGTGATGTACGGCAACGCCCTGTCAGCTGCCGTTCGAGCCCGGCCGCCCCTGGGCGGCTACGTCGGAGCGGGACAGGTGGTGCCGCAGCTTCTTCTCCGATAGCCGCCCGTAGCTGAACATGACGTCGTCGATCAGGATTCCGGGGGCAAAGATGATGCCGTTCCGAGCGGCCAGAGCCCGGCCTGCATCGGTGTCCAAGCCGATCGTCTCGACCTGAAAGGAATAGTCCGCGGCGAGTCGGGACAGTACCAGCTTGGCTTGATCGCAGGCGTGGCACGAGGGTTGCGTCAGTACGGTGATTCGCATCAGGCGTCGGTCCGGAGAACCTGCATCTGGGTGAGAATCTCGTCTACCGGCACGTACATGGTGAAATTCGGCGGGCCGCCGTAGTCGGCGCGCCACTCAATTTCCCCCGTCGGCCCAACCAGGATGAAGCTGTGCCCGTTGCGGGATTCACCCATCATTCCGTACTTGTTGGTCTGGTAAGTCAGGGAGACATCCAGGCGGGTATCGGCCAAAGCGACCGCCGTCAGCTTGTCGTCGGCCATTTTTTGGGCGATCAGGTCCACCGGTCCGCTGGTGATGGTGAGGAGCTGATCGACGCCGGCAGACTGCAGTTTGGTCTGGGCGGCCTCCAGATCGCGGATTTGGTCCCAGCACGGCTGGCACCCGATTCCCTCATGGAAAAAGAGCAGAACGGACTCGCCACGGTAGTCGCTGAGATTGACCGTCCCCCCGGCCGTGGAAGCGAGAGAAAAATCTGGGGCTTCCGCGCCCGGGCCGGGAGCACCCACGGCGTAGCTGACCGAGGCGGTGTCTTCCACAGCCGTGGGGGTCCCGTTCCACGTGCTGTCCATGGCCACCAGGATGGCTGCCGCAACCGCCATGATGCCCACGACCATCGTTGCCCGGCGCAACCCAGTGCTCCTGGCACGTGATTGCAGGCGTGTGCCCGGACGGCGATTCTCTCGTGATGCCATTACTGTGACTCCTCTGTCCGGGTGCGCGTATGCGCCTGGTCGGGTCGGTTGCCGGAGGCGGTCGGCGTGGCTGCGTGCTTTCGGCTGCGCAGCGCCGTCCAGACCACAGCGCCGAGAGCGGCGAAGACGGCGAGCGTCGAGACCCACCCTGGAATGAAGGCCAGGAACTGCTGGATGACGGCGGCCCAGTGCCCCAGTGCTGCGGCGAGTTCAACCTGCCACCCGTCCGGTGCCATGCCCGGTCCCTGCACTGCGAGGACGACGGTGAGCACGCCCATGGCGATCATCAGCGCGCTTGAGAGCACTGTTCCCACGGGTAGCCGCCACCGGGCTCCGGGTCCGATCGGAATGGTCGTGGACGCGAGCAGGCGACTGGATCCCCAGTTTTTTCTGTCCCACACCAACGCCAAGGCGCACAGGGGTGCGATCATCCCGAATACGTAGGCGACGCCCACTGCGGCGGCGGCCGGGAAAGACGAAGCGGCACCGGAGAGCGCCGCCACTCCGGCGAGGACTGGGGCGCAGCACGCGCTGGCGGCACCGGAGAACACTCCGAGTCCGTACACCGAGCCGATGCTGGTTCCGCCGCCGCGTCCGGAGGGCATCGGTAGCATCATTTTCCAGCCCCCCAGGGTGGCAGCGCCCACTGCCACCATCGCGAGCCCGACGACACTGAAAATTCCAAAATGGTACTGGAATAGGATGCGGCTGAGGAAGGCAGCACCTAAAGCGATGGGGAGGATGATGGTGCCGACTCCGGCGGCGAACACCAGTGTCATGCCGAGGATCTGGCTCCGGCTGCGGAAGCTGGAAGCGAAGAACGCCGGCAACATGACGGAGGCGCAACATGGGGCCAGGAGGGCCACGACACCGCCGAGAAACGCTGCCAGAATCGTTGTCGAGAGCAAGACCTGCCCCATGAACGAGCTCCAATCAGTACGAGTTGGTAGCATCCCCAACTACTATTTGCCATAGTAATTCAGCGTGGCTGAGCGTTCACCCTGCGGCCGACGACGGCTCCTGAGCTCGGCGGATACTGCCCTGCGTTGCTTTGCAACGCCGGCCGGGGGCTAGCCAAGGGTGATTCCTCTCGCGCTCATGAAGGGTGCCGGGTCAATGCGCGCTCCGTCAACCCGAGTTTCGAAATGCGAATGGCACCCGCTGGACGCCCCGGTCGTGCCGACGAGCGCGATCGTCTCGCCGGCGGCCACGCTCTGCCCATTGCCGACAAGGATCTGGCTGTTGTGGGCATAGCCGGTCTGCACACCGTTGCCGTGATCGAGGAGAACCCAGTTGCCGTAACTGCCGAGATAACCGGAGTAGATGACGGTGCCGCCGGTGGCCGCCGAAACCGCCTGCCCGCACCCGGCAGCGATGTCGGTGCCGTAGTGAAAGGCTCCGATACCGTCAACGGGTTTGGAGGGGCGTGGGCCGAAGGAGTCGCTGATCCATCCAGACACAGGGAGCGCCCATCCCTGGCCGCTGAGCTGACCGGAGTCGCGGTCCGCGCTCCGAGCGTTACTGCCGGTGCTGGGGGCAGCGGTTGCAGCGGTGGCCGCCGCGGCCGCGGCCGCTCGTCGTGCTTCCTCGCCCGTGGCAAAGTCAGCTTCTGTTGCCGCACGATTTTCGGTCAGGACCGCTAGCTGTGCCTGGAGGGTGCCCGAGTTCTGTTCGTGTTCGGCGAGCTTGGTCTCCAAGGCGGTGCTGGCGATAGTGGCATCGGTCAGAGCCGTCTCCGCTTTCTTGGCCAACGCGCCAAGCTCCTTCTGTGCAACATTTGCCTGATCGGTCAGGGAGGTCGCGGAGTTACGGTCTGCTGCTGCCTGGTCATAGATCGTGCTTGAACGCTCGGTGAGCTTGCTCATGGCGCCGAGCTGGTAGAGCAGCGCGTCTGCGTTTTCTCCTTCAAGGAAAATGTTTATCGAGATGTCGGAGGCACCCGCACGCGCCAGCAAGGCCGCCAATCGGCCGGCCTGTTGCTGCGAAATATTGGCGAGCTGGGTCGCTTCATCGGCCTGGCCCTGGAGCGTCGTGGCACGGTAGGTGGCCTCGTCGAATGCGCCTTGAGCGTGCTCGTATTCAGCGCCACGGCGCGTGGCCCGGTCACGGGCCGCAGCCACCTCGGTCGTCAGCCCGGCGATGAGGTTTTTGAGCACTGTGATTTGAGTTTGCTTCGCCGTCTCGTTTGAACGAGAGGTCTCAACGTCTGGCCATGACGGGTATTCGGCTGCCGCCGCACGCGGCGCGACACCGATGATGGCGAGGAGGGAAAGAGTGGCCACCATCGTTCCAGCCCACTTCAGGAGAAGCGGGTGCCGAGGACGTGATTCAGTTTGCGTCATCGGGGCGAACTCTCTCTGTGAGCCAGGCGAATGGGTCCGTCGGCTTTGAACCGCCGAGGAGGATCTCGAAATGAAGGTGTGGACCGGTGCTCTGCCCGGTGCTGCCGACGTTGCCGACGAGCTGGCCGACGAGTACGGGTTGCCCGATTTCGAGAGCCAGGGTGCCTTCCGACATATGGGCGTAAAGGCTTCTGACCAGGCGGCCGTCGATCATGTGCTCGATGATGGCGTACACGCCGAGGCCGCTGTCGTCGGTTGCCGAGACGTCCTTCACGATGCCGTCCGCGATTGCCTGGATGGGAGTGTTCACTCCGGGATTCATGTCCAGGCCCTTGTGGAAGCTTGAGCAGCCGTCGCAGGGGGCGGTACACGTGGACCGAAGTCGGTCGTGATGGGGACCCCGACTGTGAACGGCCACTGGACCGGCGAAGTCACGTCATTGACAATGGTGCTCGCCGTTTGGGCGTAGGCGCCCGGCGAGGACGGCTTCTGCACTCGGCCCACGGTGAATCCGTCGCGCAGGATGGTGACGGCGTCCGCTGCGTTGACTGGCAAATTTTGCGGTGCGTCAGGGACCGGCTGGCTCTGTTGATTCGCCGTGGCCGCTTCGGGGTTCACAGCGAGAGCGGGGAGTGAGACGCTGACGGCGAAAAGCCCGACGAAGACCATCGCCACGACGCCGAACAGTCGCTGCCGCACCGGTGGCGGAACCGGTCGGTCGGACTGCTGTCGGCGCGGTTTGTGTGTCAGCCTGCGGGGTTGCCGATGACGCTGGTGTTTTTCTGCCGCCCGCAGAAGGCGACGGGATGTGTCTGGGGGAGTGTTCATGCATGGTGTTCCTTGTACCGATGGCATGGCCGAGCGGAGAAACCTCAGCGATTGTTCACAGCGGGCGAGCGCATGACAATGAGCGGGGACCGCAGGACGGTCCCCGGGTGGTGGGGGGTCCTACAGGGTGGAGAGGATGTCCTTCATGACATCGATCTCATCGGTCTGGCTCGTGACGATGTTCGACGCCATGGCCTTGGCGTCCTCGTTTTGACCTTCATCCAGTTCCAGCTCCGCCATCATGATCGCGCCCTGATGGTGGACGATCATCTGTTCCAGGTAGAGCTCGCCGGCCTGCGGGCCCGACGCATTCTCCAGGGCCATCATGTCGTCGTCGGACATCATTCCATCCATGCCGCCGGTGCTGGTCTCATCGGCGCCCCACTCGGTCAGCCAGTCTCTGAGCTGCTCTATTTCCGGTTCTTGGGCGGCTTTGATCTGCGTGGCGAGGTCAGCGATGCGCACGTCGACCTCGCCCTTGGCGAGGATGTCCTCGCTCATCTCGACGGCTTGCTCGTGGTGGGGGATCATCATCTGTGCGAAAGTCACATCAGCCGACGCGAAAGAAGCGGAGGCAGTGGGGGCGCTGGATGACCCGGACGGACTGCGGGGCTCCGTCCCGTTGGTGCAGGCGCTGAGCGTGAGCACGGCGGCGAGGGCCGCCCCTGCCAAAAGATACGTACGTGGTTTGAACATTGTTTTTCCATTCATTAGCAGACCAGAGAAACCGAGGCGCCGGCAGGGCGCAAGAAAGCCACGCGGCCACGAGGGCGCGTCGGCGGCGGTTCGGTCTAAATGCGACTGATGGAAAGAATGGTCAGATTCGGCCTGTGAATATCCAGTACCGGGCGGAGAGAGAGCCAAACGATGTCACCGCCCGCGTCGAGCAGTCGGCGGTACGTCGACGGCAACCGAGCCAACACGACCAACGATGCAATCACCAGCAGAATGGTGCAGGTCATCGCGACGATCGCACAGTCCAACAGGCAGTCGGAACAATCGACGGCTCCGAGACCGGTGTGGGCGATGACGGACATCGCCGGGACTGCGACTGCCGCGACGCCCGGGAAGACACCAGCCTGTGTGGTGTGGTCGGACGCAACCTGGGTCCAACCTGTCTCGTGACCGGCATGCGTTGAGTTCATGGCCAGCACACCGAAGAGAAGTGCGGCCATGGCGACCAGCGCCACCAACCCGGACACGGGGACAGGCCGGTTGCGCGAAGCAACGTGTGCCGTGCTATCCAGCTTCATGTCACCTCCGGTTCCGTGCCTGGCGGTTCGATTCCCGCCCATACCTACCCAAGAGTATCGACTTTCACATGGTGTGGTCTGTGAGATGCGATTCCACAGTTCACCCGATGGTGGCCGGATGTGCGGTGAGCGTTCCGGTAGGTATCGGGGCACTCGTCATGTTGAGTCCGCGGAAGCCGCGCAGCCGGAGGCTGTTGCTCACCACGAAAACGGATGACAGCGCCATGGCCGCGCCGGCGATCAACGGGTTGAGCAAGCCCAGCATGGCCAGCGGGATCGCCGCCACGTTGTAGGCGAAGGCCCAGAACAAGTTGGCCTTGATGGTCGCCAAGGTGCGCCGGGAGAGTCGGATCGCATCAGCTGCCGCGATGAGGTCGCTTCTGATCAGGGTCAGATCGCTGGCCTCGATGGCGACATCCGTTCCCGATCCCATCGCAATGCCCAGGTCAGCGGTGGCCAGTGCCACAGCATCGTTCACGCCGTCGCCGACCATGGCAACCACATGTCCCGCGCTCTGTAGCTCGCGGATGATTTGCGCTTTCTCAGCCGGCAGCACACCGGCACGAACGTCGCTGATGCCGACCTCAGCCGCAACGAAGGCCGCGACGGTCTCGTTGTCGCCGGTGAGGAGCACCGGCTGCAGGCCCAGGCGACGAAATTCCCCGATCGCGCCGGCGCTGGTGTCTTTGACGACGTCAGAGACGGCGAGGATACCCCTGGCCTGGCCGTCCCAGGCGACGGCGACCGCGGTTCGTCCCTGCGCCTCGAAGGCGGCCAAGGCAGCCTGGAGTTCGGACGGAAGTGGGATAGTCCACTGTTCCGTCAGCCAGCGTGGACGCCCCACGAGAACGACCCGACCGGCTACCAGGGCTTGAACGCCGAGACCGTCCGTCGAAGCGAAGGACTCGGGTGGCGGTAGTTCGCCGGCGCGTTCCCGGGCACCAGACACAATTGCTTGGGCGATGGGATGTTCGGAACCCGTCTCCGCTGCCCCGGCGAGGTGAAGCAGGAGCTGCTCGTCTCCACCAGCGACAGGAACGGCCGCCACGAGCGTCATCCGGCCGGTCGTGACCGTGCCGGTCTTGTCGAGCACGATGGTGTCTACCCGGCGGGTTGATTCGAGAATCTGGGGTCCCTTGATCAGGATGCCCAGCTGCGCTCCACGCCCGGTGCCCACGAGCAGAGCGGTAGGGGTCGCCAAGCCGAGCGCGCACGGGCACGCGATGATGAGCGTTGCCACGGCCGCGGTGAATGCGACGACGGTGCCTGCCCCGAGCAGCAGCCAGACCACAAGGGTGGCCAGCGACAACCCGATCACGGTCGGGACGAAGATCGCTGAGACCCGGTCGGCGAGGCGCTGTACCTCGGCCTTGCCGGTCTGCGCCTGTTCGACCAAGCGGCCTAGCTGGGCGAGCTGCGTGTCCGCGCCAACGCGGGTGGCCCGCACGACCAGGCGACCACCTGAGTTCAGGGTGGCGCCGACCACGGCCGCGCCGGGCCTGACTTCGACCGGAACGGATTCGCCGGTGAGCATGCTGACGTCGATCGCCGAGTTTCCTTCTATCACGGTGCCGTCCGTGGCGATCTTCTCGCCGGGACGGACGACGAACTGGTCGCCGACGACCAGGGACGCGGTGGGGACGGTGGTCTCGACACCATCCCGCAGAAGGGTCGTCTCTTTCGCCCCGAGTTCGAGCAGCGCCTTCAGCGCGGCACCAGACTGTTTCTTCGCACGGGCCTCGAAGTAACGGCCAGCCAGAATGAACACCGTGACGGCGGATGCGACCTCCAGGTAGATTTCATCGGCACCGCTTCCCGGGGTGGCGGTGAAGGTGAAGGCCATGGTCATGCCCGGGACTCCAGCCATTCCCAGAAAGAGGGCGTAGAGCGACCAGCCGAGTGCGGCGAGCACTCCGATACTGATCAGGGTGTCCATAGTCGCAGCACCGTGGCGCACATTCACCCAGGCAGCGCGATGGAACGGCCATGCTCCCCAGACAGCGACCGGGGCGGCAAGGGTGAGAGCCAGCCATTGCCAGTTGGTGAATTGCAGCGGGGGGATCATCGAGAGTAGCAGCACGGGGGTGGCGAGCACGGCGGACAGGATCAGACGCTGGCGCAGGCTGGCCACTTCGCGGTCTTGGTCTGTGGGCACATCGAGTGTCGGCACCTCAGGCGGTTTCGGACGTGCCGCCGTGTATCCGGTCTCCTCAATCACCGCAATGGCATCCTCAACCGTCGTGCCGTCAGGGATGAGGACACTGGCCTTCTCGGTGGCGTAGTTCACCGATGCCTCGACCCCGGGCATTCGGTTGAGTTTTTTTTCAATGCGCGCCGCGCAGGAGGCGCAGGTCATGCCGCCGACGAGAAGGTCGACCTGCTCTCCACTCATCGTGTCGCCGTGACCAGTTCGTAGCCTGCCTCATCGATGGCGGCGGCCACAGCGGCGGGATCGAGGGGTCCGGAGCTGGAGACGGTGACCACGGAGACGCCGCCCGGAACAAGGTCAACCTCCACGGCTTCGGCTCCGGCGACCTGGCCCACTTCGGCCGTCACGCTCTTCACACAGTGTGAGCAGGTCATTCCCGACACCCGGAAAGTGGTGGTCATGCCGGTGCGTTCTGCGCTGCGCTCGGATGTGTGCTCGTGCGACCCGCACCTACACGAAGAGTCAGTAAGGCCAAGGTCGTTCTTATTCAACGTCGACATAGTATTCGCGATTCCTTTCGTTCCTCGGCGATCAAAGCAACCGTCGGGACGTACCCCCAGGGGATACACCCACGGTATACCCCAGGGGGGTACTCGGTCAACATGAGATCGGTGCGCACGGCCGCTCACCCCGTCGCTGTGAGGTGGACCACCCGTGGGTATGCCCAGGAGAGTTCACAGTGGCAGCACTCGCCGGCAGGCCACCAGGATCGCGCGGGGCAGACCAGATCGGAACACACATCAACGAGTGATGAGAATTACGAGAGCGCGGTGACAACCCACGCTGGCCCGCAGTCCGTGGCCTTGGGCTTACTCGAGGACCACATGAGCCACTGTGTTATTGCCGTTGTCGCTGCTGGCGCCGAAGAAGGCGACGCCGAGATCAAGGAAGCGTCAACCGCAATCGCACGACTGGTCCGCTCCTAACTCACCAGCCAGCGTCGAGCCGCCGGCAGCATCGACGATCGATGACGGATGTGGCGGCGCATCCAGTGCCGCCTTCGGCCCATGAGAGGCCTACCACTCTGTGTACGGCACACTCGAGAAAGTGACCAGAAACGAACCGAAAACCGCGTGGCGTGACCAGAGCCGGCCCGTGTATATCCGTGCCAGCGCGCACAGTAACCACATCAAAATGGTGTAAATTCGCGGCATTCTGCCCTACCGGGCGTGGGCGGCACCGCCGAGACGACTTCAGTCGTTCCCGGTTCGCGTCCGGGCACCTCAGCACTACCCCTGAGTTTTCATCAAACCCAGCGATTTGCGTTTTTCCCGTCACACTATTCGCACCGGGGACACTCGATCGCTGTCGTCGGCATAGTATCTGTGCACGACGTCAGGGCACACGGGAAGGCTCTTCCCATGACGAGTGGAGAGTGACATGGTGACTGCGCGCCGAGGAGTTCCGGAGGTTGACGCGATCGTGGTCGGCTCCGGGCCCAACGGCCTCGCCGCCGCGGTCACTCTCGCCCGGGCCGGATTCTCAGTGCGCGTCTACGAGAAGTCCGCCGGCGTCGGTGGCGGCGCCGCGACCGCGGAACTGACCCTGCCGGGCTTCCACCACGATGTCTGCTCCGCCGTGCACCCACTCGCGCTGGCTTCGGAGTTCTTCCAACGATTCGGGCTCGCGGATCGGATCGAACTGGCAATTCCCGATGTTTCCTACGGCCACCCGCTGCCGGGCGGCACCGCCGGCCTCGCCTACCGCAGCTTGACGCGCACCGTCGCCGAACTGGGCAGGGACGGCGCGGCCTGGAATCGGTTGTTCGCGCCCCTCGTGGCGCATGCCGAGCAGGTCGCGCAGTTCACCGGTGCGCAGCTCTTGCGACTGCCGAAGCATCCGATCACCGCACTGCGCTTCGGCTTACGCTCCCTCGAACAGGGCAGCCCGCTCTGGGACCTGCGCTTCTCAGGCGATGCCGCTCCTGCCCTGCTCTCCGGCGTTAGCGCCCATACGATCAGGTCGATGCCGAGCATCGTCACGGCCGGTGCGGGCCTCACCCTCGCCACGTATGCGCACGCGGGCGGCTGGCCGATACCGGTCGGCGGCAGCGGCGCGATCGTGACCGCGCTGGTCGACGATCTGCTCGCTCACGGCGGTGAGATCGTCACGTCGACCGAGGTGCGGCGGCTGAGCGAACTGCCGCCGGCCCGCGTGGTGATGCTTGACCTGACGCCGCGTGCGCTTCTACGACTCGCCGAGGGCGAGCTTCCCGGCGCCTACACCCGACGGTTGCGCGCCTTCCGGTACGGAAACGGCGTCGCTAAGGTCGACTTCGCACTTTCGGGTCCGGTGCCCTGGCAGGCAGCCGGGGTGCGGGCGGCTGGCACCGTGCACGTGGGCGGCACTCGGGCTCAGATCCGGCGAGCCGAGAACACCGTTGCGCGGGGCGGACACGCCGAAGAGCCGTATGTTCTCGTGTCCCAGCCCAGCGGCACCGACCCAAGTCGCGCGCCGGCCGGTCAGCACACTCTGTGGGCGTACACCCATGTTCCGCGCGGCTCAACCATCGACCAGACCGAAGCGATTGTGCGCCAGATCGAGCGCTATGCCCCGGGTTTCCGTGACACGATCCTGGCCAGCGCCGGTCGCACCGCGACGGAGATGGAACGGCTCAATCCCAACTACGTCGGCGGTGACATCTCGGCCGGCGAGGTGAGTCTGACGCAACTCGTGCGCCGCCCGGTACTCTCCACTGACCCCTGGCGCACCCCCCTGAGCGGCGTGTACCTGTGCTCGTCGTCCACACCGCCGGGCCCCGGCGTGCACGGCCTGGCCGGCTGGTACGCGGCCCTGAGCGCTCTTCGACACGACCTCGGGGTGCGCACAGCCCCCGATCTTTCCCCGACCAACCTGAAATAGGTGACACAGTGGCCGTGAACTACCGCACCATGAGCTGTCCGCCCGAGAACGTCTTCGCCGTCCTCGCTGACGGCTGGCTGTACCCGGGCTGGGTCGTCGGAGCCTCCCGCATGCGGGCTGTCGACACGGCCTGGCCGACGGCCGGAAGCTCCATCCATCACTCGGTGGGCGTCTGGCCGGCTCTGATCGACGACTCCACTTCTGCTCTGGAGTGGGAACCACCCAGGCACGCGCTGTTCACGGCCCGTGGCTGGCCGACCGGGGAGGCCCACGTGGCCCTCGATGTGAAGGCACGAGGTGGCGGATGCGTCGTGCGCATCACCGAGGACGCCACCGCCGGCCCCGGCCGGTTCGTGCCCTCCTTCCTGCGCGTCCCGGCCATCAGTGTGCGAAACGTGGAGACTTTGCGCCGGCTCGCTTTCCTATGCGATTGAGTCGACCGCGTTGCAATGGTGGTCCGTCTATTCGCTGCTTTCGGTTCGTCGCGGATGGCACAGCGACTGTCAGGCCGATGGGGAGAAGGCGTCGAGGGAGTGACGTGCGATCGGGTTGCAGTCGAGGGCGCAGCCGAGATCTTCCGGTGCCGCAGGCGCGTCGATGTCCCTCATCGTGTTTTACGCCCCGGTCGCAGTGGCGACGTCGACCAGTCCGACTGAACACGAGCACGACGGCGGTGGAGAGGGTGTTCATCATCCGCGGAACGCCGAGTTCGGGACGGAGTCCTCCATCCGTGAAACGGCACCGCCGACAGCGATCAGTGCGCACTCCTCTCACACCACCGCAAGCGCCCGTGAACATCAGTAGGGACGATTTCTGTCATCGGACGACTCTCAGGATCAGCCCGGTCGGGCGTCTAGGATCGAAAGTCCACGACGTCCTGGAGGAATCCTATGAAGTGCCCAAATGACTCAACCACCCTCGTGATGAGCGAACGCAGTGGCGTGGAAATCGACTACTGCCCCGAATGCCGCGGCGTGTGGCTGGACCGCGGCGAACTCGACAAGATCCTCGACCGCGCGGAAAAGGAAGCCGCCCAGGCGGCGCCGGTCCCGCCGGTCGCCGGGACACCGGTTCAGCCGTATCCGGACACCCGCAACCGCCCGCAGTACGGCGAGCGCGACCGGAGTTATGACGACCGAGACCGTGGCTACGACAACCGTGACGGATACCGTCCCAAGAAAAAGGAGAACTGGCTCGGCGAACTCTTCGGTTAGACGTTCGCGGGGGTCACCCGCTCACGGCTCGGCGTCTCTATTTGTGAGCAACCTCCCAGCGGGATTCCGAGCGACTGTCAGAGCCCCGGCGTAACATCAGGGTATGAACCATTTCGGAACAGGTCGTTGATCGTGTCACGCAATTCAACCCGGTGGCTTCCTGCCATCGTCGTTCCGGTTGTCATCGTCGCCGGTGTCATCGCCGTGCCTCTGCAAGCCGGTGCAACCGTCGATCTGCCCGATAAAACGCCCGAGCAAGTGCTCCTCATGGTCAGTGACAGCACCATCAGCGCCTTCTCCGGCACCGTCGACAAAACAGCCGAGCTGGGACTACCCGACATCGACCTGAACGCCGGCATGTCCGATTCCATGAGCGACTCGATGGCCGAGTCCGCACCGGAAGGTACGACCGAAGCGGGGGCGGCGGCCACCGGAGCGCTCGCCTCCGTGATGGAACTCTTCAGTGGCTCGCACACGGCCCGCATTTACGTGGACGGCAGCGACTCCGACGGCCCCGCGAAAGCCCGGGTGCAGATCCAGGACCGAATGGCCGAACGCAACGTGGTGAGCAACGGCACGGACGTCTGGACTTACGACTCCGAGACCAACACCGCCAGCCACCTGACCATCCCCGCCGACGCCCGGGCCATCGCCGAGGCGCAGTACGCCGCGATAGTTGACTCTGCCCCGGCCGGCCTGTCGACGCCCTCGCAGGTTGCCGAGCGTTTTTTGAGCGAGATTGACCCGAGCACCACAGTCTCGGTCGGCACCGACGGCACCGTGGCCGGTCGCACAGCCTACGAGCTGGTGCTTACCCCCAAGGCCACACGGACCCTGGTCGAATCGGTGTCGATCTCGGTCGACTCTGAGACGGGGGTGCCGCTGCAGGTCACCGTGCGCGCCGACGGCCAGGAAGACCCGGCTTTTCAGGTCGGCTTCACCGCCGTCGACTTCAGCACCCCGTCCGCCGATTTGTTCGACTTCACCCCGCCAGCCGGCGCCACCGTCGAAGAGATCGCCCTTCCGGTCATGCCCGAGATAACCGAGATGACCGCCGACCAGGCAAAGCCTGAGATTCCGGCCGAGAATCTTCCCCTCGTAACGGGGAGCGGCTGGGACGCCATCGTCGAGGTGCCCGCGGCATCCGTTCCGTCCGAACTCAACGCCAACCCGCTCATCTTGGAACTGGCGACCGCGGTCGACGGTGGGCGACTATTCTCGACAGCCCTGGTCAACGTGTTCCTGACCGATGACGGCCGTGTCTTCGCCGGATCCGTTCCGGTGGAGATGCTCCAGGCCGCCGCAGCCCAGTGATCACGACACAGTGACAGCCGCAACCCCGGCTCCCGATCTCGCGATCGAGAGCCGGGGTCTCACCAAGCGCTTCGGCGAGCAGATCGCCGTGAACGAGATCGATCTCGCCGTTCCGCGCGGAGCGGTCTTCGGATTCCTCGGGCCGAACGGCTCCGGTAAGACCACCAGCATCCGCATGCTACTCGGCCTGACGCAGGCCAGCAGCGGGCAGATCAGGGTGCTGGGGCAGAGCATGCCCGACAGCCTGCACGAGGTGCTACCGCGGGTGGGCGCCCTCGTGGAGGGGCCGGCGTTCTACCCATTCCTCTCCGGGGCCGCCAACCTGCACCGGCTCGACACCGCCGACCGCAACGCGCCGTCTGGCACGCGAGGCGTCCGGGTCGAGCAGGCACTGGTGCGCGTGGGCCTGACCCACGCCGCCGGCAAGAAGGTGGCTGCCTACTCGCTGGGCATGAAGCAGCGCCTCGGCATCGCCAACGCGCTGCTGCAGCCGCGCGAGCTGCTCGTGCTCGACGAACCTACAAACGGGCTCGACCCGCAGGGCACCCGCGAGGTGCGCAGCCTGGTGCGGTCGCTCGCGGCGGAGGGCACCACGGTCTTCGTCTCGAGCCACCTGCTCGCCGAGGTGGAGCAGATGTGCACTCACGCCGCGGTGATGAGCGGCGGCAACCTCGTGGCCCAGGGCACGTTGGCCGACCTGCGCCACGTGGGCCAGACGCGGGTTCGCGTGCGCACACCGGATGCCGCCGCGGCCGCAGCCGTGCTGACCGGCTTCGGTCTGGCACCCGTGCACAGCGACGTGCCCGAGCAGGATCCCTGGGTCACGGCTCCGCTGCCTCGAGAAATGTCGGTCGACCTGACCGGACAGCCGGAGTCCATCGTCACGGCTCTCGTCGCCGGTGGTGTGCGCGTGCGCGGTTTCCTGATCGAGGAATCCAGCCTGGAAGAACGTTTCGTGGCCCTGACCGGAGAAGGTTTCGATGTCCTCCAATAGCGTGGCGAGCTCGAAGGAGTCGGGCAACGGCGTTCCGAGCAGGCGCCGATCAGCCGGACTGGCCCTGCTCGGCTCCGAGCTAACGGTGCTGTTCCGCCGCCGCCGCACCTGGGCGATGCTGGTCTCCATCGCTCTCATCCCCATCCTGCTCGCCGTCGCCGTGCGGCTTTCATCGGAGACCCTGTCACCGGGAGAGGGCCCGCCCTTCCTGGACCGGGTCACCCAGAACGGCCTGTTCGTGGCGTTCACCGCCATGATCGTGGCCATCCCGTTGTTCCTTCCGCTCACCATCGGCGTCGTCGCCGGCGACACCATCGCGGGGGAGGCCGGGCAGGGGACCCTGCGCTACCTGCTCGTGGCCCCGGCCGGGCGTTTGCGTCTGCTACTCGTCAAGTACGCCGGCGTCGCCGTGTTCTGCCTGGCCGCGACGCTGACCCTTGCGGTGGCCGGGACCCTGATCGGGGCCGCACTGTTCCCGGTCGGGCCGGTGACACTGCTCTCGGGCGATGTGATCAGCGTGCCGGAATCGCTGCTGCGCTCCGGGCTGATCTCGCTCTACGTGACAGTCTCGCTGCTCGGCTTCGCGGCGATCGGGTTGTTCATCTCCACCCTCACCGATGTTCCCGTGGGGGCGATGGCCGCCACGGTCGTGGTGTCGGTCGTCGTGCAGATCCTCGACGTGCTCCCGCAACTGTCGTGGCTGGATCCGTGGCTCTTCAGCCACTACTGGCTGGGCTTCGCCGACCTGTTGCGGCAGCCCATGGACCTGGGCTCGTTCGGCGACAACGTGCTCCTGCAGCTGGGGTACATCGCCGTGTTCGGTGCCCTGGCCTACGGCCGGTTCTCCACCAAAGACATCCTGTCCTGACTCTGTGTCCGGTCGAGACCACCACGCCCGAACAGCCGACGACGTTTGACCCCCGGATGCTCGACACCTGTCGATCAGGTCTGGCCCGCGGCCGCCGGGTGCAGGCTGAGGTGCGCCCCGGCTGCCACCCGGGTTCGGGGGACGCCCGCCCGAGGACGTAGCGTTGCTACTTCAGAACCCGAGTCGGGCCGCTTCACAACCGTGAGGCCCCAACGGGTTGACATGGTCGTCCTCTGGGGGGCTGCGTCTGCGCCGTTTTGAGGAAGAAGCTCCATGCCTGAACGCACCACCGCGGTACCCGGACACTCACGTATCGGGGCCGGAGCCCGATACTCGCACGCGGATCCGAGCCTTGCTCGCTCGCTGAGCCGGCGGCACATCCAGATGCTCGCCATCGGCGGCACGATCGGAACCGGGCTGTTCATGGGCGCCGGCAAGACCATCTCCCTCGCCGGGCCGGCCGTGATCTTCGTCTACATGCTCATCGGCTTCATGCTTTTCTTCGTGATGCGGGCCATGGGCGAGATCCTGCTGTCCAACCTGGATTACAAGTCGTTCAGCGACTTCGCCGGTGACCTGCTTGGCCCGTGGGCGAGCTTCTTCACCGGCTGGTCGTATTGGGCGTTCTGGGTGGTCACCGGCGTCGCCGACATCGTGGCCATCTCCGGCTACGTCGACGTGCTGGCACCGGGCACGCCGCTGTGGATCCCCGCGCTGCTCACTCCGGTTGTGTTGATCCTGCTCAACCTGCCGAGCGTCAAGGCGTTCGGTGAAGCCGAATTCTGGTTTGCGCTGATCAAGGTCGTCGCCATCGTTGCCCTGATCGGAACCGGCCTGGTGATGATCATTACGCACTTCACCTCCCCGTCGGGTGCCGTGGCCGGCTTCGAGAACATTTGGAACGACGGCGGGATGTTCCCGCATGGCGTCGCCGGCTTCGTGCTCGGCTTCCAGATCGCCATCTTCGCCTTTGCCGGAATCGAGCTTGTCGGCACCGCGGCCGCGGAGACGAAGGACCCGGAGAAGAACCTGCCCCGGGCCATCAACACCATCCCGCTGCGGCTGCTGCTCTTCTACGTGGGTGCCCTGGTGATCATCATGTCGGTCAACCCGTGGCGCACCATCGACCAAGGCAGCAGCCCTTTCATCGGTATGTTCGCCCTCGCCGGGCTGGGGGTCGCGGCCATCGTGGTCAACCTGGTCGTGCTCACCTCCGCCGCCTCGAGTGCCAACTCCGGCATCTACTCGACCTCCCGGATGGTCTACGGCCTCGCGCAGGACGGCAATGCCCCGAAGACCTTCGGCACGCTGAGCAGCCGCAAGGTGCCGAGAAACGCCCTGCTGTTCTCCTGCATATTCCTGCTGGCCGGGCTGGTGCTGCTGTACACGGGTGATTCCTTCATGGGCGCTTTCACGCTTGTCACCTCGGTGGCATCTGTGCTGACGATGTTCGTCTGGTCCATCATCATGGTCAGCTACCTCGCTTTCTTGCGCCGCCGTCCCCACCTGCACGTCGCCTCGAAATACAGGATGCCGGGCGCTCGGTTCATGCCCTGGGTCGTGCTGGCGTTCTTCGCCTTCATGCTCTGGGCCCTGGGCCAGGCTGACGACACGCGCCTCGCGCTGGTCGTGGCCCCGGTCTGGTTTCTGGCCCTCGGCGCCGCGTGGTGCGTCAACCGCAAGGCGCCACTGCAGCAGGCCCGGATCGTGGAGTGGAAGGCCGACGTTCAAGCAGAGAAGGCCACGCTCGTCCGGCGCTAGATCCGCGGCCGCCGCGACCAGCGGTCTGCCTTCATCGCGAGGTGCAGTTCCAGCCGCACCTGGCCGCCCAGCGGGTCAGCGCCGATCAGGGTGCGGATCTTCGCCAGCCGGTTGTAGATGCTGCTGCGGTGCAGGTGCAGGGCCGCCGCGACATCCTGAACCGACCCGTCGGTGTCGTAGAGCAGTTCCAGCATCGGAAGCAACTCGTGGTTGTCGTCGAAGTCCCGCAGCTCGGCGAAGTAGACCGATTCCACGGGGGAAAGGTTGCGGCTGCTGGCCGCGAGGAATTGGTAGACGCCGATCTGGCGGAAATCGGCGATGGTGCCCAACCGGGCGTCGACGGTGGCGGCCTGCACCGCTTTGCGGGACTGGATGTAGGCATCCGGGAACCGTCTGAGATCGGTGAACACCTCGCTGAAGCCCATCAGGTCGGGGCGCTCGGGGGTGCCGCCGCGCCGGGCGAGTTCGGACCGATAGCGGTGAAGCATCTCAGTGTGCGCCACCTTGCCCGGTGAATCGCGCAGCAGCACAACCGCGTGGGTCTCGGTGCCGGCGCTGAACCGGGCCGCGTCGATGCCGACCGTGGCGTGCAGCGCCGAGATCCGCTGGAGCAGAACGCCGGCGGCGAAATCGGGCGTGGCCTCGCCGCCGTCGGCCTGCTCGACGGGGCGGGGCATCAGGGTGGCGAGATGCCACGGGCCGGTCGCATGAATCTGCGGCCAGCCCGCGATCTCCTCGATGGCGGATGTCTCCGCGTGGCAGGCCGCGAGGAATAGGGCCTCACGTTGACGGCGGTGCTCGGATTCGGCGGTGTTGGTGTCGAGCAGGGTCTCGGCCAGCCGGTCCAGCTGGCCGCGCACGGCGGGCAGCTCACGGAGGATCGCCTCCGGGGATTCGTCGTGCGACCCCTGCATCGCCCACAGGTAGCCGACCCGGAACCCCCGCACCATCAGCGGCACACAGACGCGGCCGAGCATGCCCAGCGCGGCGTTGGCGGGAACGGCGACGGGACGGACCGCTGTGCTGATTCCGTGCTGCAACTGCCAGGCGCTGACGTCGGCGGGCACCTTCTTGCTCAACAGGAAATTGACCCGCACGCTGTCGGCGAGCGGCTGGTCCCTGCTGTACGCCAGCAGGCCTCCGTCGAGGTCCTCGAGCGAGAGGGCGCGGTCCAGGCCGGCCGCGAGGTGTTCGACCAGGTCTTCGATTTCCGCGGTTCTCATTGGCTCAATGCTAGGGGGCCGGAGCAGGCCGGAAACGGACATCAGGCGACGCTTGCCGGGTTGACGCGCGACAACTGTCGAGTGACAAAGCGGTTCCCCATCTCGGTGACCGGTGCGGTCCGGAGCGAAGCCGACCGTGATCACCAGAAAAACCCCTGAAGGCGGGGCTTATTTATAGTGCGGTGGAGCCGTTGTCGGCATCGGGCTCCGCCGCTGGAGCGCAGGCCCGACGACGGCGTGCGGCTCGGGCCGAATTGCTGGATTTAGTCTTGACCCCGCTGCGGTTCACCGTCGAAAGTGGCGCCGCGGCCCCCTGTCACAAGTCCAACTGAGCAGTACTGAGCAACGGAGTCGGCCATGATCATCGGTGTACCCAAGGAAATCAAGAACAACGAATTCCGCGTAGCCATCACAGCCTCGGGCGTGCACGAGTTCCTGGCCGCCGGCCACACCGTGTTGGTCGAAAAGGGTGCCGGCCTTGGATCGCACTTCAACGACGACGAATACCACGTGGCCGGCGCCGAGCTGGTCGACTCCGCCGACGAGATCTGGGCCCGCGCCGACATGGTGATGAAGGTCAAGGAACCGGTCGCTTCCGAGTACCACCGCTTCCGCGAGGGTCTGATCCTCTTCACCTACCTGCACCTGGCCGCCGAGCCTGACCTCACCCGCGCCCTGACCGAAGCCGGCGTCACCGCCATCGCCTACGAGACGGTGCAGACCGCCAACCGCGCGCTGCCGCTGCTGGCCCCGATGAGCGAGGTGGCCGGCCGACTGGCCGTGCAGGTCGGCGCGCAGTCCCTGATGGCCCCGGCCGGCGGCAAGGGCGTGCTGCTCGGCGGCGTGCCCGGGGTGCGCCCCGCGAAGGTCGTCGTGCTGGGCGCCGGCGTCGCCGGCACCAACGCGGCCGCCATGGCAATGGGCCTCGGCGCCGACGTCACGATCCTCGACATCAACATCGACCGGCTGCGCCAGCTCGACGCGCTGTACCAGGGCCGGCTGAAAACCGTCGCGTCCAACTCCTACGAGATCGAGAATGCCGTGACGGATGCCGACCTGGTCATCGGCTCCGTGCTGATCCCGGGCGCCAAGGCCCCGAAGCTGGTCACCAACGCCCTCGTGGCGCGCATGAAGTCCGGCTCCGTGCTGGTCGACATTGCCGTGGACCAGGGCGGCTGCTTCGAGGACACCCACGCCACCACGCACGAAAACCCCACCTACCGCGTTCACAACTCGATTTTTTACTGCGTCGCCAACATGCCCGGCGCCGTGCCGAACACGTCGACCTACGCGCTGACCAACGTCACCCTGCGGTACGCCCTCTCACTGGCCAACCTGGGCGTGAAGGCGGCGCTTGAGCGCGATGACGCCTTGGCCCTCGGACTGAACGTCGCCGCCGGAGCGGTCACGAACCGTTCCGTGTCCGAAGCCCACGGCCTGCCGCTGGCCGACTGGCGCGAGCTCGTCACCGCGTAGCACCGCGAGCGCTCCTGGCCTGCCGCCGGTCGAGCAACCGGTGGTCGGGCAGTGCTCGAGCTCCCCGAGACCCGGTGCGCCACCCCGCGCTGACTACAGAGATTTTCGCAACACGCCGCTCAGCCGGGCGCGAAAACCGGGTTGCCCGAAAATCTCCGAGATTCCGTCACGACGGATGCCCGTTGCGGACACTGCGACACTGCGGCGCACGTTAGCGGGGCGCCGGAACAGCCGTCCCCGTCAGGCGCTGCACCAGGGCGAGGGAGTGGTGCAGTAACTCTCCGGGGCTGCCGGTGAAGCCGCCGGAGAACCACTTCTGCATCGAGTAGCGCATGACACTGCCCGCGAGGGCGACGACCATTCTGGCCTCGTCGGCCAGATCGGGGGTGCCCGTCTCGGTGCGCCCCTGGGCGTGGAAGCGGTCGAGGACCAGCTGCACCAGATGCTCCTCCAGCTCCGCGATGCGGGACGTCTCCCCGGTGAGGAGTTCCGGGGTTCGCTCGATCAGCATCCTGCGGTTACGGAGGAGTTCCGTGTCGGGGGAGTGGTCGGCCACGGCGGCAGCGATCATTTCGACGAGGTCGCCCAGCACGTCCCGGCCGGTTCCGTGCACGAACGCCTGGTGTTCGGCATCCGTCGGCTGAGGCGGCGTACCGCCGAGGAACGCGCCGTCCTTCGTGCCGAAGTAGTTGAAGAAGGTGCGCGGCGAGACCACGGCCGCCTCGCAGATCATGTCGACCGTCACGTGGTCGTAGCCGTGCTCGAGGGCCAGCGAGATGGCGGCCCGCTCCAGCGCCGACTGGGTGGCCGCGCGCTTGCGGGCGCGCAGCCCCAGGTCGGCGGCGGGGCCGGCCGAACCGGGGCCGCTCGGGCCCGCACCGCTCGGGCCCGCGCTACTCATACCGCAGGGCGTCGATCGGGTTCTGCCGCGCCGCGGCCCGGGCGGGCAGGGTACCGGCCAAGAAGGCGATCAACATGACGACGCCGATGATGACGGCGATCGAACTCGGCGCGAACTGCACGACCTGAAGTCCGGGCAGGTTCTCGAACACTGTGGTAGCGAGGATGTTGCTGACCACCGAGCCGACGCCCACCGCCACGAGCGCGCCCAGGGCGCTGCCCAGGAAGCCGATGAAGACGGCCTCGGTGCTGAACAGGGCGTAGACACGGCCGCCGTTCATGCCCATAGCCTTCATCAGGCCGATCTCCCGGGTGCGTTCCTGCACGCTCATCAGCAGCGTGTTGATGATGCCGAAGCCGGCGGCGATCAGCGCGATCACGGCGAAGGCGTTGAGCACGCCGATGATGACATTGATCACGGTTTCGAACGAGCCGATCTGGTCCGCGACGGTCTGCGAGGCGTAGCCCTGGTCGGCGAGGTCGGCCTTGATCGCGACGATCTCCTCATCGGAGGCGTCCAGGTCGAACCGGGCGGTCGCGCTGGCATAGCTCTGTGGTGCCCCGGCGGGGGTGCCGGCGAGTTCCACGTCGTGCAGCCGGTCGGTCAGCGGCTGGTTGAGGCCGGCCCCAGCGCCAAGGATGGTCTCGTTCTGCACGCCGACGATGGTGGCCGGAACCTGCTGCGGGGTGCCCGCGAAATCAGTGATGCCGATGGAGACGGTCCGGCCGATGGCCGATTCCGGGGTACTGAAGCCCAGCGCGTCGAGGTAGGTGGTCGGCAGCAGAAGCTGGTCGGTGGCGCTCTCGTTGTCCAGTTGAGCTCCGGCCGCCAGGTCGGCCGTGGTGAGGGTGGCGGCCGCGTTCACGATCAGCTCGAATTTTCCGCTGCCGTCGTACTCGATGAAGTCGGGCGTGACCTGCACCGCCGGGTCGACGCCGAGGATGCCGCTGGTGGCTTTGATCGTGTCGAGGTCGGCGTCGGTGATCGCCTGGATGGTGCTGCCGGGGCGCGAGCCGTTGCCCAGGCTGATCGTGGTGGCCTTCTCCGGGTCATACGCGGCCGGTCCGTCGCTCTCCGTCGCCGCGGCGCCGTCGGTCTTGGAGACCGTGAGCACATCCGCCGCACCGATCGCCGAGACCTGGCTGTTGATGTAGCTCGTCACCCCGGTGCCGATGCCGCTGGTGATGGTGAGCGTGAACGCACCGATGAAGATGGCGATGACGGTCAGGCCGGTGCGGAGTTTGCTGCGTAAACTGTTCGCGATCGCGGTTGTGATGATGTCGACGAACTTCATGCGCGTGCTCCCTGGGGCTTCGAGATGGCGTCAGGAGATCTGGTGAGGTCCTCGATCCCGTCCCGAATGAAGATCTGGCGGTCGCAGCGGGCAGCGAGATCGATGTCGTGGGTGACGATGATGAGCGTGATGCCCTTGACCTTGTTGAGGGAGAAGAGGATGTCCTCGACGACGGCTCCGGTGGCCGTGTCGAGGTTGCCGGTCGGTTCGTCCGCGAAGATCACCTTCGGGTTGTTGACCAGGGCCCGGGCGATGACGGCGCGCTGCTTCTGCCCGCCGGAGAGGTTCCTGGCCTTGTTCTTCGCCTTGTCGGCCAGCTCCAACTGCTCCAAGGCTTTCATTCCGCGCGCCCTGCGCTCCTTCGGGCTGACCCCGGCTATCTTCAGGGGGAGCACGACATTCTCGAGCACGCTCGCATTGGCGGTGAGGAAGAACTGCTGGAAGACGAACCCGAAGTCCTGGTTACGAAGCCGGTTCACCTCCTCGCCCTTGAGCTTCTTCGCATCCGTTCCCTCGACCAGCAGCGCGCCGCTGTCCGGGTCGTCCAGCAGCGCCAGCAGGTGCATGAGCGTGGACTTGCCGGACCCGCTCTTGCCGACGATGGCGACGGATTCACCGGCGCGGATGTCGACGGAGACTCCCTTAAGCGCGTCGAAACGGTTCGCCCCGCTCCCATAGGACTTGCCGATGTTCTGGGCCGAGAGAACGGGAACAGTCATAGGGGCAGCCTCCTTCGGGGACTAGTCATCGGGTCGCACGTCTGCAGAGACATCACAATTACGGTAGCTGCACCGATGCCCCGCTAGCTGGGTGCGCCCTGTGCAGGGGCGGTGCATCTCCTTCTGTGGTCTTCGGCCGGACAGGGCAGGGCCCGGATCAGTGGATCCGGGCCCCGCTGCCGATCGGTTCTCGGTCAGCGCACTATTCTCAGGCGACGGATCAGCCAGACGGTTGTCCCTGCCAGGACCAATCCGATCAGGACCATGATCCCGGGAGCCGCGCGATTGAAGCTCAGCGTCTCGGCGCCATCGGCCAGCTTGCCTGAACCCGCGGCGACCTTGGCATAGCCGGCGCTCAGCTCGGCGGTGCCGGCGGCGAGCGTGTTCGCGCCGTCCAGGAGCGTCCCGGAGCCGTCCGATACCTTCTCGGTGCCCACGGCCAGGGCGGTGGACCCGGTTTCGAGCGCAGTGGTGCCGGTGACCAGCGTGGATGCCCCCGCCGCGAGGGTCTGCGTGCCGTCGGTCAATGACCCGGCGCCGATCGAGATGCGGGTTGCGCCGTCGGCGAGACTCACGGCGCCAGTCGCCAGGGTCGTCGCTCCCGTGAACAACGACGAGGCGCCGGCGGCTACTCGGCTGGTGCCGCCCTGGAGCGAGCTTGCACCGGTGGAAACCGCGCTGGTGCCGGCCGCAACCCGTTCGGAACCGGCGGTGAGGGCCTGCGTACCGACCTGGAGTTCCGAGGCCCCCGTCGCGACGGCACCTGTCCCCGCGGCCACCGCGGTAGCTCCGCCAGACACCTGGGCCGCGCCGGCGGCGAGGGTTGTGAGCCCGTCGCGCAGTTCTGCGGATCTCGTCTGGAGCACCGCAGTGCCCTCGCTCAGGGGCGTCAATGCGTCACGGAGGACGGCCGAACCGTCCCGAAGGGCAACAGCCCCGGACTCAACCCCCGTGGTGCCCGTGTGCAGGCTGGAGGCGGCGGAGCTCAGCCCCTGGAGAGTGGCCAGAAGGGCGTCCGGGGTGATCGTGTCCGCCTCGACCTGGTCGGCCAGGGTGGCGAGGGCGGCATCCAGCCTCATGGCGCCCGCAGCGACGCGGCTAGCTCCGTCGCTGAGTTCGGTGGCCCCCAGCGCGAGGGCCTCGGCGCCGCGCCGGGCCTGGTTCGTGCCCTGGGCGGCGGATGCCGTTCCCACGGCGAGCAGGACCGAGCCGTCGCGAGCAGTTCTGGCGCCGAGGGCTGCCTGGCCGGCGCCGGTGGCCAGGGTTGCCGCACCCGCGGCAACCTGCGTTGCGCCGGCGGAGACCTTCATGGCGCCGGTCCCTGTCGTGGCGACGCCGGCGGCGAGAGTCGCCGCACCGGTCGCAGTAGCTCCGGCACCGGTGGCGAGAGCGCTCGCTCCGCTGGCGGCGGTGGCGGCGCCGGCGGACAGCGTCTCCGCGCCCCGTGCGGCCGATTCGGCGCCGAGCACCAGCCTGGTGCTGCCGCTGACGCTCGTGAGTGCTCCGTCGAGGAGGGTGCCGGCGCCGGCCGAAGCGTTCGCCGCACCTGTCGCCAGGCTGACGGCGCCCGTGTTGGCCCGGGTCGCCCCGGCCTGGAGGTCGGCCGCACCGGCGGCCGCGGCGGCCGCGCCCTCCGACAGCGTTTCGGCGCCCACGGCGAGTTGCGCCGCGCCGCCGGTGACTTTCAGTGAGCCGGCTTCGACCGTGACGGCTCCGGTGGAGAGTTCTCCGGCGCCGCTGGCCAGCCGCCCGGTGGTCAGGAAGAAGAACGTCAGCAGCATGACCAGCATGAGGCTGAGCCCGGCCACAGTGGAGCGAATGCCAATGGTGCCTGGGCGGGATAGTGCACGGTCAGATCTCGTCATTGAGGCTCCTTGAAAGACGTGAGCGGGCATGCGGGCATGCCGGAACTCGCGTGGTGTGGTGTGCGGTGCGCGGTCAGACTCCGACGTCGCGGCCGGTGGTTCACGGCCGCGCGGCACGGCGGAACGCCGAAGTGACACGACCGTAGCAGTGGGGAGAGGCCACGAACCGAAGCCCGGAAAAGTTCGGGGCCAGGGCTAACGCATTCCGCGCTGACTATATATCGTTTGTGGGATTCCTACAGGGCTACCCCCCGAAAGGAGTGCCAAACATCACAGGTCGAGGGACTCGTTCGGCTCGAGCGGGAAGAACTCGCCACCGTTCTGCTCGGTGGCCCACTGAATCCGGGCATTGGAAAGTTCCTTGCCACCCCGGGAGAGTCCCATTTCGTGGGTGGGGAAGGTGCGGCGCGGCTCGAGGGCCAGCACGTAGTCCATCACCTCGCTGATCTTGAGCCAGGGCGCGCCGGCCGGAACGGCGAGGGTCTGCACTGTCACGCCTTCCGGAATCGCAAACGAGTCACCGCCGTAGTAGAGCTCCTCGTCGACGAGTACGCCGAGGTTGTCGATCACCGGGATCGTTGTGTGGATGATGGCGTGCGTGCCGCCGAAGAAGCGCAGCCGAAACGGCCCGGCCTCTACCATGTCGCCGGCGCTGACCACGGTCACGGGATAGCCGGCGGCGGCGGCGGCGACCCCGGCCGGGGCGAAGATCGCCACGTCGGGGTTCAGGGCGATGATGCGGTCCAGCTGTTCCGGGGTCCAGTGGTCGGGGTGCTCGTGGGTGAGCACGACGGCGGCGGCCCGGGCGGTGTCGGTGAGCGGGCTTGTGAACGAGCCGGGATCGATGAACAACTTCTGGCCGGCCTTGTCGAGAATCAAGGCCGCGTGCTCGAGTTTCGTCAGTTTCATGAATTGAGCTAATACCCAATCTCAGAGCGCTGCAAGCTGAGGCCATACTGGAGCGGTGCCTCCATGTCTCCACCTCGTCGTCGCCATCAACGCCGCCGCCGCTTTCGGCCGCCGCAGCGACGTCGGCCCTCGGGTTGCCCAGGCCTTGGTCGCGGGCGGCCACCAGACGACCAGTGTGAGCGCCCCCAGCTTCGACGCGCTTCGCCGCGACGTCCAGGGCGCCCTGGTGTCTCGGGTTGACGCTCTCGTGGTCGTCGGCGGCGACGGGATGGTCAGCCTCGGCACCAACCTCCTGGCCGGCACGAGTCGACCCCTGGCCATCGTGCCGTGCGGCACGGGCAACGACCTCGCGCGCGGGCTGGGGATCCCGGTCGACGACACGGATGCCGCCATCCGTCACCTGCTCGATGCCCTCACCCGCCCGCCGCGCGCCATAGACGCCGCCCGGGTGCGGTGCGGCGACACGACGATCTGGTCCGCTGGCGTGCTTTCGGCCGGGTTCGACGCCGTGGTCAACGAACGGGCCAACCGGATGCGCCGGCCCCGCGGGAAGAGCCGCTACACCCTGGCCATGCTGCTGGTTCTGACGACGTTTCGGCCCATCTCCTACCGGCTGACGGTCGACGGCCGGCCACGCCGGGTGCGCGCCATGTCGATCTCCGTCGCCAACAACGTGTCGATCGGCGGCGGCATGCGCATCGTTCCGGGTGCGGTGATCGACGACGGCCTGCTGGACCTCTTCATCGTGGCCCCGCTGTCGCGGGCGGGTTTCCTCCGCGTCTTCCCGAAGGTATTCTCGGGCACGCATACAACCTTGCCGCAGGTGGAAATCACCCGGTGTCGCAGCATCCGGATCGACGCCGACAGGGTCGCCGCCTACGCCGACGGGGAGCGGGTCGGGGCAATGCCGGTGCAGGTCGACGTGGTACCCGGAGCTCTGCTCGTCCACGCCTGAGCCGCTCAGTTTGGTTTTAGCTGTGGGCGTGTGGCATATTAGGTGAGTTGCAAAACGGCCCCATCGTTTAGCGGCCTAGGACATCGCCCTCTCACGGCGGTAACGCGGGTTCGAATCCCGCTGGGGTCACAACAGCCCGATTTCCTTATTTTCGAGGGGCACCGGGTGTCTTGTTTAAGCGAGACCCCCGGTAGACTCCACCGAGTGAAGGGGAGTATCCCTGTGCCCGTTTCGGGCACTTCGCCGTGGACGTCAGCACGGGCCGCGTCGCAGGGGCCCGGCACGGCGGTATCGACCCATCGATACGGGAGAGACTTTCAGGTTTCCTGCTGCCTCCAGCATTCCCTTCCGTGAAAGGCTCTACACGCATGGAAATTGCTCTCCCGCTCTGGTTTGAGATCGGGTCGCTCGTCGTCCTGACGCTCATCCTGGTTGCCGATCTCCTCATCGTCTTCAAGCGGCCGCACGTACCCTCGATGCGCGAGGCCAGCCTGTGGGTTGCCTTCTACGTGGGACTGGCCCTGATCTTCGCCCTGCTGATGCTGGTTCTGGGCGACGCCGAGCACGCGGGGCAGTTCCTCGCCGGCTGGCTCACGGAGTACAGCCTCAGCATCGACAACCTGTTCGTTTTCGTCATCATCATGGCGAGGTTCTCGGTGCCCCGGAAGTACCAGCAGGAGGTGCTGATCGTGGGCATCATCATCGCGCTGGTGCTGCGCGGCATCTTCATCCTGCTCGGAGCCCAGCTGATCGAGAACTTCAGCTGGATCTTCTACATCTTCGGCGCGTTCCTTCTCTACACGGCCGTGCACCAAGCGGTCGCGAAAGAGTCCGACGTGGACGAGGCCGACAATGGCCTGATCCGCTACCTGCGCCGGCACATGAACATCTCGTCGAACTTCGAGGGTTCTAAGTTGCGCACCCTGGTCGACGGCAAGAAGGTCTTCACCCCCATGCTGATCGTGCTCCTCGCGATCGGCACCACCGACCTGGTCTTCGCCCTCGACTCCATTCCGGCGATCTTCGGCATCACGCAGAGCCCCTTCATCGTGTTCACCGCGAACGTGTTCGCCCTGATGGGGCTGCGTCAGCTGTACTTCCTGCTGGGCGGGCTGCTCGAACGCCTCGAATACCTCAAGTACGGGATCGCATTCATCCTGTTCTTCATCGGCGTCAAGCTTGTCTTCCATGCCCTGCATAACAATGAGGTCTTCTTCATCAACGGCGGCGAGGGCGTGGGCTGGGCTCCGGAGATCGACACCTGGACTTCGCTCGGGGTGATCGTGGTCTCCATGGCCGTGGCCACCATCGCCAGCCTGATCAAGGCTCGGCGGGATGCTCGCCGGCGCGGTCACACCCTCGCCGAGGAGACCCCCCACTACGTCGAGGAGTGACATTCGCCGACGTGCCTCGCACGCCCTTGAACACAGGAGCTGACGTGGCCTCGCAGAGTGAGAGCGAACTGGTGCTCCCCGCAAACCGGGTGCGGTTCGTGTTCAGTGCCCGGAGCGACGTCGGCCGCGAGCGCAAGGTCAACGAGGACAGCTTCCTGGCCCAGGCCCCGGTCTTCCTGGTCGCCGACGGCATGGGTGGTCATGCCCAGGGCGACGTGGCCAGCCAGACGGTCGTGCGGGTCTTCGAGGAACACATCGCCTGCGACGCACCGTCGACCCCGGAACGCGTGCTCGACGCCATCCACTCGTCGAATGATGCGGTGCGCGACCTCAGCGCCGTCGACGACTACGGCACCGCGGTGTCCGGCACGACGCTGTCGGGCATCGCGTTCGTCGACGCCGGCGACGACGTCGGCTTCCACTGGATGGCCTTCAACGTCGGCGACTCGCGGGTCTACACCTGGGACGGGCACACGTTGGCGCAGCTGAGCGTCGACCATTCCGCGGTGCAGGAGATGGTCGACGCGGGTCTCATTTCCCGTGACGAGGCGGAGCAGCATCCGGAACGCAACGTGATCACCCGCGCGATCGGCGCCGACGAGTCCGTGGACGCCGACGTGTGGCTGCTACCGGCGTCCGGGCGGCACGCGTTCCTGATCTGCTCCGACGGACTGACCAAGGAACTCGGCGCGGCCGAGATTGCGAGGATCCTGGCATCCTATGCCGGTGATAGCTTGCCCAGCCGGTCCCGTGCAGACGTGCTCGTCGACGCGGCTTTGGCCCGCGGCGGACACGACAACGTGACGGTCGTCTATGTGGAGTCGGAACTGGGCAAACCCGGGCAGGACGACACCGCCGACACGAACGAAGCAGCGAGCCACAGATAGAGTGACGTCGTGGACACAGCGGAAAGCACCCTCGAACGAGGGGCGTTAGGCAGAGCTCGCACACGCACAGTGTTAGCCTGTCAGGGTGCTGCTGCGTCGACTCCCTCTGCTCTGCCGCGACGAGTCCCAGTTCTGAGGCCTCTCTCGTCGTGGAGTTGCTGGTTGGCTGCATACCCATCGTTGAGGAAGACGCACACACATGACTGATGCACCACTGCTGGACGAACGTCCGCGTACTCTGGCCGAAAAGGTTTGGGACAAACACCTCGTCGCCAAGGGCGAAGACGGCACGCCCGACCTGATCTACATCGACCTGCACCTCGTGCACGAGGTCACCAGCCCGCAGGCCTTCGACGGGCTGCGTCTGGCCGGACGCCCTCTGCGCCGCCCCGATCTCACCATCGCCACGGAAGACCACAACACGCCGACCCTGGCGATCGACCAGCCCATCGCCGACCTCACCAGCCGCACCCAGATCGAGACGTTGCGGCGCAACTGCGAGGAATTCGGCATTCGCCTGCACTCGCTCGGCGACATCGAGCAGGGCATCGTGCACGTCGTCGGTCCGCAGCTGGGCCTGACCCAGCCGGGCATCACCGTCGTCTGCGGCGACTCTCATACCTCCACCCACGGCGCCTTCGGGGCCATGGCGCTCGGCATCGGCACGAGCGAGGTAGAGCACGTGATGGCCACCCAGACTCTGCCTCTGACACCCTTCAAGACCATGGCGATCACCGTCGACGGCACTCTCCGCCCCGGCGTGACGGCCAAAGACATCATCCTCGCCGTGATCGCGAAGATCGGCACCGGCGGTGGCCAGGGCTACGTGCTCGAATACCGCGGCAGCGCCATCCGCGCCCTCTCCATGGAGGGTCGCATGACCATCTGCAACATGTCGATCGAGGCCGGCGCCCGCGCGGGCATGGTGGCCCCGGATGCGATCACCTACGACTACCTTCAGGGTCGCGCACATGCCCCGGCAGGCCAGGATTGGCTCGACGCGGTCAGCTACTGGGACACCCTCGCCACCGACGACGGCGCCGTGTTCGACGCCGAGGTGCTGCTCGACGCCGACACTCTCGAACCCTTCGTGACCTGGGGCACCAACCCCGGGCAGGGCGTATCCCTGAGCGATACCGTGCCGGACCCGTCCGGAATCATCGACGCGAACGAGCGCTCGGCCGCCGAACGCGCCCTCGAGTACATGGACCTGGCGGCTGGCACCCCGATGAAGGAGATCCGGGTAGACACCGTCTTCCTCGGCTCCTGCACCAACAGCCGGGTGGAGGACCTGCGCGCCGCCGCCAACATCATCCAGGGCCATAGCCTGGCCCCCGGCGTGCGGATGCTGGTGGTGCCCGGTTCTGCGCGGGTGCGCATCGAGGCCGAGGCGGAGGGCCTCGATAAGATCTTCACCGACTTCGGCGCCGAATGGCGCTTCGCCGGCTGTTCGATGTGCCTCGGCATGAACCCCGACCAGCTCGCTCCCGGCGAGCGGTGCGCTTCCACGAGCAACCGCAATTTCGAGGGTCGTCAGGGCAAGGGTGGGCGCACGCACCTCGTCTCCCCGCTGGTCGCGGCGGCGACCGCCATCCGCGGCACGCTGTCGAGCCCGTGGGACCTGGTCCAGAATGGAGACGAGTAAGTAATGGAAAAGTTCACAACCGTCACGGGCATCGCGCTTCCACTGCGCCGCTCCAACGTCGACACCGACCAGATCATCCCCGCCGTCTACCTCAAGCGCGTCACCAAGACCGGCTTCGAGGACGCCCTCTTCGCCCGCTGGCGCGCCGACCCCGACTTCGTACTCAACAATCCGGCCTACGAGGGCGCCCGCGTGCTCGTTGCCGGCGCCGACTTCGGCACCGGCTCCTCGCGGGAGCACGCCGTCTGGGCGCTCCGCGACTACGGCTTCGACGTGGTCCTCAGCCCCCGCTTCGGCGACATCTTCCGCGGCAACGCCGGCAAGCAGGGTCTGCTCGCCGGCCAGATCTCCGAGGCCGACGCCCAGCGCCTGGGGGACATCATCGAGGCCTGTCCCGGAGTCGAACTGACGGTCGACCTCGTGTCGAGAACCGCCCGCGTGGGCGCCCTCACCGTTCCGTTCGAGATCGATGACTATACCCGGTGGCGCCTCCTCGAGGGCCTCGACGACATCGGCCTCACCCTGCGCGATGAAGCGCGGATCGCAGAATTCGAATCCCACCGGGAGCCATGGCGGCCCCGCACTCTCCCCGCAAGGCAGGTACGTTTGTGAGCACCATCAGCGAAATCACCCAGGACCGTGAAGACGACCAGAACCGGTCGGACGCGCAGAACCGCGAGAACGCCCAGAACTGGGGCGCGGCCGTCGGGCTGCAGGGCGACCGGATCACCATCCGCGGCGGCATCCCCCTGGTCGGCCGGATCGAACTGAAAGGCGCGAAGAACCTGGTCACCAAGGCCATGGTCGCGGCCCTTCTCGGGGAGAGCCCCAGCACGCTCAAGAACGTGCCGAACATCAGCGACGTGCGCATTGTGCGCCAGCTGCTCGAAGTGCACGGCGTCAAGGTCACCGACGGCGCCGAGCCCGGCGAACTGCTGCTCGACCCGGTCGACGTCGAGAGCGCGCATTTCGCGGCGATCGACGCGCACGCCGGTTCCTCGCGCATCCCGATCCTGTTCTGCGGCCCTCTGCTGCACCGCCTCGGCGAGGCGTTCATCCCCGATCTCGGTGGCTGCCGCATCGGCGACCGCCCGATCGACTACCACCTGGACGTGCTGCGCAAGTTTGGCGCCGTCGTCGAGAAGCAGCCCAACGGCATCCGGATGTCCGCGCCCAACGGGCTCAAAGGCACCAAGGTGTCCCTGCCCTACCCGAGCGTCGGCGCGACCGAGCAGGTTCTCCTGACCGCCGTGCGCGCGGAGGGCATCACCGAGCTCAAGGGCGCGGCGATCGAGCCCGAGATCATGGATCTCATCAACATCCTGCAGAAGATGGGCGCCATCATCACGGTCGACACCGACCGGGTGATTCGGATCGAGGGCGTCGAGCGTCTCGAGGGCTACAACCACCGCGCCCTGTTCGACCGGAACGAGGCGGCCAGCTGGGCGGCAGCGGCCCTGGCCACCGACGGCGACATCTTCGTCGGCGGCGCGCGCCAGCCCGAGATGTTGACGTTCCTGAACGTGTTCCGCAAGGTCGGCGGGGCGTTTGACATCGAAGACGACGGCATCCGGTTCTACCACCCGGGCGGCGACCTCAAGCCCGTCATCATCGAGACGGATGTGCACCCCGGCTTCATGACGGACTGGCAGCAGCCGCTCGTGATCGCCTTGACCCACGCGCACGGCGTCTCGATCGTGCACGAGACCGTCTACGAGCAGCGCTTCGGCTTCGTGGACGCTCTCGTCGAGATGGGCGCCACCATCCAGATCCACCGGGAATGCCTCGGCGGGCACCCCTGCCGGTTCGGCCAGCGCAACTTCAACCATTCAGCCGTGATCACCGGGCCGACGAAACTGACCGGCGCCGACATCGAGGTTCCCGATTTGCGCGGTGGCTTCAGCCACCTGATCGCGGCGCTGACCGCGAAGGGAACCTCCACCGTCAGCAACGTCGGAATCATCAGCCGCGGCTACGAGAACTTCATCACCAAACTTCAACTGTTGGGGGCTGACTTCGATCTCGAAGGATAATTGGGCTGTGCCAGCATCCGATCCAGCGTCCGTGTCCGATCCAACGCCCCAGACCCACATCTCTCGTGGCGTCGTGAACCCCGGGCGGGAGCGTTCGGAGACCCGACGGCCATCCGTGTTCTGGGTGCTGGCGATGATGATCCTTCCGGTGATCAATCTCGCCGTGCGGTACAAGGTCACCGACGCCGCGAAGTTCCCCCGCTCGGGAGCGTTCGTGATGGCGCCCAACCACTTCAGCGAGATCGACCCGCTTCTGATGGGGGTGCTGAGCTGGAATCTGGGGCGCGCGCCCCGGTTCATGGCGAAGGCATCCGTCTTCAAAATCCCGGTGATCGGGTGGCTGCTGCACAGGTCGGGGCAGATCCCGGTGCAGCGCGGCGGCAGCGTGCGCGGCAGCGAGCCCGTGAAGGCGGCCGAGCGGCTGGTAGAACGTGGCCAGATGGTCGTCGTCTACCCGGAGGGGTCGCTGACCCGCGACCCCGCGCTGTGGCCGATGCGTGGCAAGACCGGCGCCGTGCGGATCGCTCTCGAGCAGGGTATCCCGATCGTGCCGGTGGCCCACTGGGGAGCACAGGCGATCATGCCGCGCTACTCGAAGCGGCTGAGCCTGTTCCCGCGCAAGACCGTGCTGGTCAAGATCGGTGACCCGCTCGACCTCGCGCAGTTCCGGGGCCGCAACCTCGACCCGGCGACGCTCAACGAGGCCACCGCGCTCGTCATGGCCGCCATCACCCGGTTGCTCGAAGATCTTCGGGGTGAGGCGGCGCCGTCCAAGCGCTGGAATCCGGCCGAACACGATCAGAGAGAGACCGGACGTTTTGAAGCCTAAGGTTCAGCCAGGCAAACGGGTGGCCGTTCTCGGTGCCGGCAGCTGGGGCACCACGTTTGCCAAGATCCTGGCCGACGGCGGGGCCGACGTCGTGCTGTGGGCCCGCCGTCCCGAGCTCGCCCGCGAGATCACCGAGGCCCGGCGCAACAGCGACTACCTGCCCGGCATCAACCTGCCGGAGGGCCTGCGGGCCACCGCGAGGCTCGACCTGGCCCTCGCCGGCGCCGAGCAGGTGTTCGTATCGGTGCCGAGCCAGTCGCTGCGCGAGAACCTGATCCTGGCCGAGCCGTTCCTGGCTCCGGGCGCCATCGTGGTGTCGCTGATGAAGGGCGTCGAGCGCGGGTCCGGCCTGCGCATGAGCCAGATCATCGCCGAGATCCTGCCGATCAACCCCGACCTGATCGCGGCGATCTCCGGACCCAACCTGGCCCTGGAAATCGCCAAGGAACAGCCGACGGCGGCCGTGGTCTCCTCGAACAGCCTCGAGACCGCGCAGGCCGTTGCCATGCTGGCCCGCAACCGCTACTTCCGCTCCTACGTCAACACGGATGTCATCGGCACCGAATTCGGCGGCGTGCTGAAGAACCTCATCGCCGTGGCCATCGGCATCGTCGACGGCGTCGGCTACGGGGAGAACACGAAGGCGTCGATCATCACCCGCGGTCTCGTGGAGATGACCGATTTCGCGGTGGCCTACGGCGCGCATCCGGAGACGCTGGCTGGCCTGGCCGGCCTGGGCGACCTGATCGCGACCTGCCAGTCGCCGCTGTCGCGCAACAACACCGCCGGCCGGCTCCTCGGCCAGGGCTACGGCATCAACGATGTCGTCAAGCAGATGCAGCAGACCACCGAGGGTCTTGCGTCCGTCGGCCCCATTCTCGATCTCGCCCGCGCCAAGGGGGTGGACATGCCCATCGTTGAGCAGGTCCGCCAGGTGCTGGCCGGTACTCTGAAACCGCGGGATCTCGCCCCGCACCTGACCACGGACTCAGCGGAGCCGCAGGGCGAAAGGACGATTGATGACGAACAAGCTCACGGTGGCGCTGCTCTTTGGGGGTCGGTCAAGCGAACATTCGATCAGTTGCGCCACAGCGGGCGGCGTCCTGGCGGCGATTGACCGCGACCGCTACCACGTCATTCCGGTCGGCATCACCCGCGACGGAGCCTTCGTGCTCGAAGCGGATGACCCGGCCCGGTTCACATTGGACGCGGCCGAACTGCCGGAGGTCTTCGACAACGGCACCCGCATCCGGTGGCCGGAGAGCAGCCTCAGCCGCCAGCTGACCGTCAGTGACGGCGCCGGCTACCGTTCGCTCGGCAACGTCGATCTGGTCTTCCCGATCCTGCACGGCCCGTTCGGCGAGGACGGCACCGTGCAGGGGCTGCTCGAACTCGTCGGGCTGCCCTACGTGGGCTCAGGTGTGCTCGCGTCGGCGCTCGGAATGGACAAGCACTTCACCAAGACCGTTTTCCAGCAGGCTGCCCTCCCGGTCGCCCCGTGGCGTACCCTCACCGCCGGCGATTGGGTCGAGGCCCCCGGGATGGCGTTCGCGGCGGCCGAGGAGCTCGGGCTGCCCGTGTTCGTGAAGCCGGCACGGGCAGGGTCGAGCGTGGGCGTGAGTCGGGTGTCGAGCCTGGACCAGCTCGCCGAGGCGATGCGGGTTGCTCTGCTCGAGGACAACAAGGTTCTGATCGAGGCCGGGTTGCGCGGACGCGAACTCGAGATCGCAGTGCTGCAGGGGCGTCCTGGCGAGCCGACGCGGGCATCCGTCGCCGGCGAGGTTCGGGTCACCGGGCGGGACTTCTACGACTTTGCCGCCAAGTACCTCGGTGCGTCCGGCATCGACCTGGTCTGCCCGGCCGACCTCACCTCCGAGGAACTCGCCCAGATGCAGGCCCTGGCCATCCGCGCGTTCGACGCGATCGATGGCGCCGGCCTGGCGCGGGTGGACTTCTTTCTCACCGATGACGGCTGGGTGATCAACGAGATCAACACCATGCCCGGGTTCACCCCCATCTCGATGTTCCCGAGCTGCTGGCTGGCCAGTGGCTTCACCTACCCGCAGTTGATTGATGAGTTGATCGAGGTGGCGATCGCCCGCCGCGCCGCGCCGGCCGCGCTGCACCTGGCGGTCTAGCCGCCCTGCCGCGCGCCCGGCGCTCCGATCAGGCCTTCTGCACCGTGATGGTCCAGTGGGCTTCTCCAACGCGATCGAAGTGGGTGACCGGGTAGCCGCTCTCCGCCGCCCAGCGTGGCAGGGCATCCGTCGCCTGCGTGCAGTCGAAGTTGATGGTGAGCTCGTCGCCGAGGTCGAGCTTCTCGATTGCGGCTCCGGCCTCCACGAGCGGGAACGGGCAGACCTGACCGTCGGTCTCAAGTACGTACTGTGCCATGTCGGGCTTCTTTCTCCTGGTTGGCTAGGGGCTTGCTACTGGTTGGCGGGAACGCGAGCGGGGGAGACCCCGACCCGCGCGGACCCGGTGATGAAGAGGCGCGTCGCGGCGCCGGTGCCGATGATCATGAACACCAGCGCCACCCAGCCCTGGAGGCCGAAGGTGGCGGTGTCGACCATGCCGTTGCCGATGGTGCACCCGCCGGCCAGGCTGGCTCCGACGCCCATCAGCACCCCGCCGAGGATGCTGCGGACGGTGGTGGTGACATCGGGAAGACGCACCCGGAACTCGCCGCTGCCCTTGGCTGCAATGAACGAGCCGAGCAGGATGCCGATCACCAGGTACACTCCCCAGTCGATCAACTGGGGATCACCGCGCACGAGGTAGTTGACCATGTTCGAGGACGGCCCGGTGATACCGAGCCCGGACTCGCGCCCGGTTGCCCAGCTGAGCGGCCAGGCGAGGATGGCGAGCGGCGCGATGATCAGGGCGGTGGTGAACGCGCCCCATTTCTTCTCGAACAGGAGATGACGGATGCCGCTCGTGCGGGCCGGGAGCGACGCGACCGGCCGGGACGACCGCAGCCGCAGGTGGTGCCGGGCGAGCAGGCCGACGCCGGTGACGAGCACCGCGACCAGCACCCACGGTGAGATGCCGAGGACTCCGTGGATGGTGGAGGCCTCCACGGTGATACCGCGCAGCGCCGCGACCGGAGCGGACAACGCGCCCGTCTTCGAGATGGCGGAGAAGAGGGCGTAGAAGATCAGGGCGAACCAACTGCCCACCAGACCCTCGCCGGCGCGGTAGTAGGTGCCCGTGGCGCATCCGCCGGCCAGCACGATGGCGAACCCGAAGATGAACGCACCGATGATCGTGGCCAGCCAGGCGAAGGGCTGGGGGTCGAGGGTGATCACTCCGGCAGCGTCGAGGGCGAAGACGCCCACACTCTGCACGGCGATGACGATCAGAAAGGCCGTCAGCCAGCGGGTGCTGCCCGTGAGCCACAGGTCCCGGAACGCGCCGGTGACGCAGAACCTGCCCCGCTGCATGGTGAAGCCCAGGGCGACGCCCAGGCCGAGTCCGGTGAGAAGCATGTCGTGTCCCCGTCCATCAGAGGTCGCACGCCGTGTGACGGCGACTCCCCGGCGACGTTACGGGCCGGCCGGCGGCGCTGCTCCTAGACGTCGCGGCGTAACGAAATGAGACGTAACACTTGACAACTCCGCACCCGCACCCGCACCCGCCCGTGCGGCCGAAACTCCTAAGGCTGTCGGCTCGGGGCAGCAGGACGGCAGGGCGGCGGACTACGGAGCGGGCGCCACCGTCTCGCCGTCGGTCGGCAGCAGCAGGTCCGCGGCGCCGAGGCACTGGCCCGTCGCGGGGCTGTTACCCACGGCCTGCGCCAGGTCAACGAGCACCGTGGACCCGCTGACCTTGTCCGAGTCGATGACCAGTTCGGTTGCCGGGTCGCGGCCGTAGGTGGTGTAGCGGTAGAGCGGGGCATCCGAGTCGTCTTCGATCCAGTCGATGCCGTTGACCGTGAGGCAGGGGAGCGTCGTCGGTGCGGGCACGGCAACGCCGCAGTGCAACAGGACCGCGCTCGGGGTGCCCCACGCGCCCGTGGCCTGGGCGTTCGTCTCACGTTCCGGAAGCGAGGCCACCGAGGTCGGAAGGCGAACGATGAGGTCGGCGCAGGTGGGATTGACGGCATCCGCGGCCGGTTCCAGCGGCACGATCGCCGTGCAGCCGGTGAGGAGCACGGTACCAGCGACGAGCGTGAGCGCGAGGCCGGTGCGGAGGAAGCGGATGCGGGGAGTCATTGCATTCAGGCTACCGTTTGAAGCATGACGAATGCTGCGGGCGCGATGGTCCCCACGAGTGCGACGCTGGCCGACCTGAGCGAAGGGGAGGTTCTCGCCCGAATCTTCCCGCGACTGCCGGGCTCCGCGGCTCAGCTCCTCGGCCCCGGCGACGACGCCGCCGTGATGCGGGCGCCGGACGGGCGCTACGTTGTCACCACCGACATGATGATCCAGGGTCCGGATTTCCGGCTCGCCTGGTCGTCCCCGCACGACCTCGGCTGGAAGGCCGCCGCGACGAACCTGTCCGACGTCGCCGCCATGGGGGCCCGTCCCACCGCACTGGTGGTGGCGATCGCCGCCCCGCCATCGACGCCGATCTCGGTGATCGAGGGCATCGCCGACGGGTTGCGGGACTGCTGCGAGGCGCTGGCCCCGGGCTGCGGCGTCGTCGGCGGCGACCTGTCCGCGTCCGACGCCCTCACGCTCGCTGTGACAGCCTTCGGCGACCTCGAGGGACGCGAGCCCGTGCTGCGCTCCGGGGCGCGGCCAGGCGACGTCGTGGTCCTGGCCGGGCGCCTCGGTGAGGCCGCCCGAGGCCTGGACCTGCTCTTCCGTCTCGCCGTGGACGAAAACGGTGTTCCGGATGCCGCGCTGGCGGACGCGTTGCGGGCGCAGCATCCCGAGGCGGTCGCCGCGCAGCTCGCACCGGTGCCGCCCATCGACCGAGGTCCGGCCGCCGCCGGCGCCGGCGCGACCGCGATGCTGGACGTGTCCGACGGACTCGCCATCGACGCCGGGCGCCTCGCCCGGGCCAGCAGCGTGGGCATCGACTTCGCCCGGTCGGCCCTCGGCGAGAATGTCGAGCGTTCCCTCGGCGGCGGCGAGGACCATGGCCTGCTGGCCACTTTCCCGCCGGGCGCCGTGCTGCCCGCCGGCTTCCGCGTCGTCGGCGTGGTGACGGATGCCGCAGGCTCGGTCCTGGTGGACGGCCGCCCCCATGACCAGGCCGGCTGGGACCCCTATCGCGGCTGGGACGGCGCCGTCGCCTGAGAGCGACTCAGGCGGCGGGCAGAACGGGGGAGGCGTACCAGACGGTCGTGTCGCCGTAGTCCTTGCGCCGGTCGGATGCGAGGCCCGCTCCCCAGACCGGTTCGGGGGAGCGGGAACTGCGCTCCACGATGACGAGTGCGTCCACGTCGAGCAGCGGCGCTAGGGCGGCAAGGTTGTGGCCGAGCTCGGTCTCGGCCAGGTCGTAGGGCGGGTCGATGAAGACCAGGTCGAATCCATCGCCGGTGGCCGCGAGGAACGACTGCACGGACTGACTGCTCACCTTGATCTTCGGGGCGCCCCGCCCCGGTGCCGCCCGCAGCACGGCCTCGGTGTTCTTGCGGCACATCTGCGCGGCGCCGAAGTTATTCTCGACCAGGGTCACGATGCGCGCTCCCCGGCTGGCCGCCTCCAGGCCGAGCCCGCCCGACCCGGCGTACAGATCGAGAACCCGAGCGCCCCGGATGATGTCGCGCGCGTCGAGGGCGGAGAAGATCGCCTCCCGCACGCGGTCGCTGGTGGGGCGGGTGCCGGTCTTGGGCACCGCCAGGGGCAGGGAACCGGCAAACCCGGCGACGATTCGCGTCATAACCCGTCGAGTTTATCGCCCGTCGGCGGCCGAGGTCGCGGCGCGCCCGCGCCGACCCGGTGCCGCATGTCGCACGTGCCGCCTACGATCGAGACATGACCGATTCGGAGGCTGGGGAGACTCTCGCCCCGGTGACCCTGGACAGCAAGCTGGCCACCGTGGTCGGCGGCAAAACGGCCGTCGCCCTGGGCAAGGCCTTCGGCTCGCACACCGTGGGCGATCTGCTCAGCCACTACCCGCGCCGCTACGCCCGCCGCGGCGAGCTCTCGTCGATCAGCCTGCTGCCACTCGACGAGAACGTGACCATTGTGGCGGAGATCCGCTCGGTCGAGGAACGCCCGATGAAAGCCCGCAAGGGGTCGATCGTCGAGGTGAAGATCTCCGACGGCCGCGGCATCCTCACTCTCACCTGGTTCAACCAGTCCTGGCGGGCCAGGCAGCTCCAACCCGGCACGCGCGGAATGTTCGCGGGCAAGGTCACCGACTACCGGGGCCACCTGCAGCTCACGCACCCGACCTACAAGCTCTTCGGCCCCGGCGCCGACGACGAACCCGAGATGCCCACGGATGCCGCGGCCGCCAAACTCTGGATCGAGCAGCCCGTCGCGATCTACCCGTCCACCAACACCGTGGCCAGCTGGCAGGTCGCGCAGTCCATCGCGATCCTGCTGGACAGCGTGGGCCCGGTGCCCGACCCGATCCCGCCGGAGCTGCGCGCCGAGCGCGGGCTGTTGCCGCAGGGCCGGGCCTTCGAGCTGATCCACCGCCCGGAAACCGATGCGGACTGGCGCCGCGCCAGGGACACCCTGCGGTTCACCGAGGCCTTCGTTCTGCAGAGCGCCCTGGTGCAGCAGCGGCTCACCGCCCGGCAGCAGCGCTCCACCCCGCGCGTGGCGTCGTCCGGCGGCCTGCTCGAGCGCTTCGATGCCGGCCTGCCCTTCAGCCTCACCGCGGACCAGCGGGGCGTGGCCATGGAGATCTCCGCCGACCTTATCGAGACCCACCCGATGAACCGGCTGCTGCAGGGCGAGGTCGGCTCCGGCAAGACCGTCGTGGCCCTGCGGGCCATGCTCACCGTCGCCGACACGGGCGGCCAATCGGCTTTCCTCGCTCCCACCGAGGTTCTGGCGGCCCAGCACCTGCGCACGATTGTGCGGTCGCTCGGCCCCGAGCTGGCGGGCACGTTGATGCCCACCCTGCTCACCGGGCAGCTGCCGGTGGCGGAGCGCCGCAAGGCGCTGCTCCGAGTGGTGTCCGGACAAGCCAAGATCGTGATCGGCACGCATGCGCTGCTCGGCGACAAGGTCACGTTTTTCGACCTCGGACTGGTCGTCGTCGACGAGCAGCACCGGTTCGGCGTGGACCAGCGCGAGGCGTTGCGGCTGAAGGGAGCCGTGCCGCCGCACGTGCTGGTGCTCACCGCCACCCCGATCCCGCGCACCGTGGCCATGACCGTGTTCGGCGACCTCGACGTGAGCACGATCGCGGAGCTGCCGGAGGGGCGACAGGGTATCGAGACCTTCGTCGTGCCTGTGTTCGAGAAGCCCGGCTGGGTCACCCGGGTGTGGACCCGGTTGGCGGAGGAGCTCGCCCAGGGCCGCCAGGGTTTCGTGGTGTGCCCGGCCATCGCCCCGAAACAGCTCGAGGAGAGCGCGGAGGTCGATCCCGAGGCGGCAGCGCCGGCATCCGTCGAGATGGTGCTCGCCGAACTGCGTGGTAACCCGGCCCTGGCCTCCGCCCGCATCGAACCGCTGCACGGGCGCATGACCAGCGACGAGAAAGACGTGGCCATGCGCGCGTTCGCGGCCGGTGAGATCGACGTGCTCGTGGCGACGACCGTCATCGAGGTCGGCGTCGACGTGCCGAACGCCTCCGCCATGGTGGTGCTGGACGCCGACCGGTTCGGCGTCTCGCAACTGCACCAGCTGCGCGGCCGGGTGGGCCGCGGCGGCGTGCCGGGGCTCTGTCTCCTGGTCACGAGCGCGGAGGCCGAAACCATCGCGCGCGAGCGAGTCGAGGCTGTCGCTGCCACCCTCGACGGGTTCGAGTTGGCCCAGGTCGACCTGGAGCTGCGCCGGGAGGGCGATGTGCTCGGCAGCAACCAGTCCGGGGGCCGCTCTTCACTACGCCTGCTGAGGGTGGCGACCGACGGCGACCTGATCGGGGAGGCCAGGGGCTATGCGCAGCGCCTGAGCGAGCACGACCCGCACCTCGAATCGGTCCCGGCGCTTCGGGAGGCGGTGCGGCGGCGCCTCGACGACGCGGAGCGGGCCTCGCTCACCAAGTCCTGACAGCAGGATCGGAGCGCGCTCAGGCACCGTTCACGCACTGGGGCTAGGGTGATCGCTATGCGCAGGATCGCCGTCGTCCCCGGTTCATTCGACCCCGTCACGCGGGGTCATCTCGACGTGATTGAACGGGCGTCCGGTCTCTTCGACGAACTGCACGTGCTCGTCGTGCACAACCCCGGCAAGACGGCTCTGCTGCCGATCAGCCAGCGGGTTTCCCTGCTGCAGCGGTCCATCCTGGACGCCGGGCTGCCGGGCAACATCGTGGTGGCCTCCTGGGGCATGGGGCTGCTCGTCGATTACTGCATGGAGGTCGGCGCAGGCGTGCTGATCAAGGGCATCCGCTCACAGGTGGACGTGGCCTACGAGACCCCGATGGCGATCGTGAACCGCAACCTCGCCGCCGTGGAAACGATCTTCCTGCTGCCCGACCCGGCCAACGCCCACGTGTCCAGTTCCCTGGTGCGCCAGGTCGCCGCCCTCGGCGGCGATATCACCCCCTATGTGCCGCCGGCCGTGGCGGCATTCCTGCAGAAGACACGCGTGTGAATACGCCGCCCGTGCGCTCGGTTTCCGTTCCGGCGCTCGCCGGGAACGCGGGCGGACCTGTCACCGACACGGACGACGAGACCCTGATGGACCTTGCGGCCGTCCAGGCTTCGGCGCGTGCGATCATCCGCAATGTGGAAACCGTCATCGACGGCAAGCACACGGCCGTCACGACGGCTCTCACGGTGCTGCTGGCCCAGGGGCACCTTCTGATCGAGGACGTTCCCGGCGTCGGCAAGACCATGCTGGCCAAGGCGCTGGCCAAGTCCGTGCACTGCACGGTCAGCCGCGTCCAGTTCACCCCCGACCTGCTGCCCTCCGACGTGACGGGCGTGTCGGTGTTCAACCAGGTGGACCGCCGATTCGAGTTCAAGCCTGGCGCCATCTTCGCGAACATCGTGATCGGGGACGAGATCAACCGGGCGAGCCCGAAGACCCAGTCCGCGCTGCTGGAATGCATGGAGGAACGCCAGGTCACCGTCGACGGCTCCACCTACCTGCTGCCGCTGCCCTTCACGGTCGTGGCCACGCAGAACCCGATCGAGATGGAGGGCACCTATGCGCTTCCCGAGGCCCAGCGGGATCGGTTCATGGCACGCATCTCGATGGGGTACCCCGACACCGAGTCCGAGCTGATGATGCTGGATGCCCGCGACACGTCGAGCCCGCTGGCCGGCATCGAGGCGGTCGTCTCCGGCGCCCAGCTGCGCGGAATGATGACGGCCGTGCAGCGGGTGTTCGCCTCTCCCGCGGTGAAGGAGTACACGGTCAGCCTGGTGCGGGCCACCCGCGACGACCGCGACCTGCGCCTGGGCGCCAGCCCCCGTGCCACACTGCAGCTGATCCGGGCGGCCAAGGCCCAGGCGGCGCTGCACGGCCGGGACTATGTGCTGCCCGACGACATCGACTCCCTCGCCGTCGCCGTGCTCGGGCACCGCCTCGTGGCGAGCAGCCGGGTGCTCGGCCACCATCAGGACAGCGGCCCGGTGGTCGACGACATCGTTCGCCGGATCGTGGCGGCCACCCCCGTTCCCGTCGGTGCCACCGGGCATCCCTGACGCCATGCCGGCGAAGCAGCGGCGCGTCCGGATTCCTCGGCTCACCCTTCGAGGCGGGATGTTCCTCGCCGTGGGAGCCGGCCTTCTGCTGCTCGCCCTGCTGACGAACCAGCGCGACCTTCTGTTCATCGCCGGTGTCCTCCTGGCCATCCCCGTCGCCGCCCTCGGGTACGTCTCGATCCATCCGGTGCGCCTGCGCGTCACCCGGATGCTGCGCCCACCGGTCGTGCCGGCCGGCGGCGAGGTCGTCGTGGGGCTCGGGGTGCGGAACCTTTCCTCCCGGCCCCTGGCGGGCCTGCATCTGCGGGACACCGTGCGGGGGCGGGACGCCGGCGACGTCGGACTGACCGTGCCGGCCGGAACGCCGCTACCGGCCCTCGACCGCTATGAGGGCGGCCTGGACACCGGTGCAGACAGTGTGAGGTTCGAGTACCGGTTCAGCTTGCCCCGGCGGGGTCTCTACGCAACGGGCCCGGTGCTGATCGGGCGTTCGGATCCTTTCGGCCTTGCCTCGGGCGAGTGGGCCGTGGGGGAGCCGCACGACCTGGCGGTGACGCCCCGGGTGACCGCCCTGGCCGGTCGGGGCCTCACCGGCACCCTGAACGACGGCGACGTGCCGGAGCGGCTCCGGCACCTGAACCACAACGCAGACCCCTTGATCGCGCGCGAGTACCGGCCGGGCGACCCGCTGCGCCGCGTGAACTGGCCGGCCACGGCCCGCCTGGGCGCGATCATGGTGCGGCAGGAGGAGGAGCAGAGCAACCCCGGAGCCCGACTCGTGCTTGACACCGCGCTGCGGGGCCGCCGCGGCCGCCCGACCGTCGTCGGTGCCGACAGCGGCACCGATCTCGGCGGGCAGCGCCTCGAGCAGGCGTTCGAGGTGGCCGTCGAGCTCGCGGCATCCGTGGGGGTGCACCTGCTGGCGGCCGGCTACCGGCTCGACCTGGTTGCGCTGGGACCGAGCCTGTCCGGACCGAGCCTGTCCGACCCGAGCCTGTCCGACCCCAGCCTGTCCGACCCCAGCCTGTCCGACCCCAGCTCGGGCTCGTCCGGCAGGCTGGCGAGCCCGGGTCAGGCGAACGCTACCCCGGGGCGACCCGGTGGCCGCGGCGGCCTGCGCGGCGACCCTCCCACCGTCTTCCTGCCGCCGGGCGGAATCGCGCTGCTGCTCGAAGGGCTGGCCGGGGTCGAGCCGGCGGACCCGCCCGACCCGGCGGAGCCCGCCGAGGACGCAGCAGAACAGACGTACACGTTCGGCGGCCCCGCAGCGAAGCCCGGACCCCTGGCCGTCCAACCTGGTACGCCCGAGTCCGGGACCGCCGCGAAACTCAGCACGCTCGTGGTGCCCGGCGGGCTGCTGCCGACCTTCGCGGTGCTCGTCGCCGTCGACGACCGGGATCTGACCGAGCTCGCCGACCTCGTGTCCCAGAGCCGCCCCGCGGTGGCGTTCGTGCTGCCCACGGTTCGAACGGATGCCGTGTGCCGGCTGCGCGAGGCCGGCTGGCGCTGCATCCCCGTGCACCAGGCCCGGGACATCCCCCGTGCCTGGGAGGACTTGATCGGCGCGAGGAGGCCCCTGAATGACGCCGTCTGACCGGGTCGCTCCCGACCAGGCTGCTCCCGACCAGGGCACTCGCACCACCCGGCACGATCCCTCCGCCCGGGCGGACCGACTCAAGCGGGCGCAGTGGCCCCTCGCGTTCGCACTCCTATTGCTGTTGGTCGTGGCCGACGCCGGCCTCGGGCCGCTGCTCGAGGACACGGGCTGGTGGTGGCTGATGACGTTCACGGCCGCCGGCGTCCTGCTCGGTTCTGCCGCACTCCGCCGCGCCGGGCTGCCCGTCTTCCTCGGGCCGCTCGCCGGATTCGGGGTTCTTGTGGCCGTCCTGACGCTGCTCTTCGGCGCCGGAAGCGGCTGGCTCTGGCTGATCCCGACCGGGGAGACGATCGACCGGTTCCGCGATTTGGCGCTTTCCGGGGCGGTCTCCATCGAGCAGCAATCGACGCCGGCCGAGGCGACCGCCGGCATCCTGTTCCTGCTCAGCGCCGGCGCCGGCGTGATCGCGATCCTGATCGACACGCTCGCGGTCCTCCTGCGGGTGCCCGCGCTCGCCGGACTGCCCGTTCTGGTGCCGCTGCTCGTGCCGGGGCTTGCCCTCGGCTACGAGGCCAACCTCGAGGCCCTCGTACTCACGGCCGCCGCCTACCTCCTGCTCCTCCACGTCGAGATCCGGATGCGCCGGGCCGGCAGCCTGCCCGGCCCGTCGGCCGTAGCGGGGCCCGGCACGGTCGCGCCCGGGCGGCGCCACGTGCCCGACTCCTTCGGGGGAGCGGTCGTCGTGGGCAGCCTCGCGATCGTGGCGGCAATCGTGGTCAGCGTCGCGACGCCCGTTTTGCCTGGGGGCAGCCTCAGCGGTGTGCGCCCGGGCAGCAGCCTGCTGTTCTCCAACGGTGTCAGCCCCATGATCAACCTCGGTCAGGACCTGCGTCGGCCGGACGCCGAACCGGTGCTGCACTTCCGCACCACGGCGACTCGGCCGCCCTACCTTCGGTTGCTGACACTCGATGAACTCTCGGGCCGCAACTGGACCGCCGGGGAGGCGCCCGGGAGTCGCGCGAACGCCGTCGACGACATCGACCTGCCGCCGGGGTTCTCACCCGATATCAAGACGAGCGAGACGATCACGACCATCGGCATCGACAACCTGGCCGCCCGGTGGCTGCCGACCCCTGCGCCGCCCCGCTCGGTGACCGGCCTGCTCGGCGCCTGGTACTGGAACGAGGCGACCGGGTCCATCACGAGCCCCGGCGACACGACCCGCGGCCAGGAATACACCGTCACCGCGCTCACGCTGGAGCCGACGGCGGAGCAGTTGCGGGAAGCCGAGGGTGCCTATCCGGCGGAGATCCGGCGCAGCCTGAGGCTGCCGGCCGAGACTCCGGCCCTGATCGGCGACACCGCGCGTGAGGTCACCGCCGGCACCACGAGCGCGTACGAGGCCGCGCGGGCACTGCAGGACTACCTGCGCGGCAGCGACTTCGCTTACGACACCGAGGCTCCCGTCGAGGCCGGCTATGACGGTGGCGGCATTGACGTCGTCAGCACCTTCCTCGAGGTGAAGACGGGGTACTGCGTGCACTTCTCCTCGGCGATGGCGGCGATGGCCCGATCGATCGGCATCCCGTCCCGGATCGCGATCGGCTACCAACCCGGGTCGCTGTCCGCGTCGGGTTCCGTCGCCGGGGTCGGCCAATACAGCGTCGACACCCACGACCTGCACGCGTGGACGGAGGTCTACTTCGAGGGCGTCGGCTGGGTGCCCTTCGAGCCCACGCCCGGCCGCGGCGCCGTGCCTGCCTACACGCAAGACGATGCCGTCACCGTGCCGCTGACTGATTCCGGCCAGGCCGGTCCGTCGGACGCGCCGCGCCCCGAGGACCTCGGCGGCCAGAACGCCGCTGACGCCCAGGCCGACGCTTCTTCGCCCGCAGACTCGCGCGGCGGCATCATCCGTCTCGGCCTGCTCGTCCTCGGGACGCTCGCGCTGCTCCTGCTGCCGGCCCTCCTCCGGGTGATTCGGCGGATGCTGCGGCGCCGGGGCCTCCTGTCGGGGCAGAGCGGGGCCGTGGAGGCGTGGCGTGAGGTCAGCGACACGGCGGTGGACCATGGCGTCTTCGTGCGGGAGACCGAGACGCCGCGCGAGCTCGCCGCCCGGCTACGGGTTTTCATCGGCTCGGTAGGCGGCGCCGAGAGCGTCACGGAGGGCGCCGGTCCGGGCGGGGGAGCCCCGGCCGAGGCCCTCGACCGGCTCCTCGTGGGAGCGGAGCGCAGCCACTACGGGCGACCGGGTGACGACGCGCAGTCCGCGCGGGCGGCGGAACGCGTGGCCGACCTCGACGTGGTGCTCCGCGGCATCCATTCGGTGTCGGGCCGGCGCCTGCGGGTGCGGGCGACGCTGCTGCCGGCATCGCTCTGGCGCCCCGCCGATCGACGAATCGGACGCCCAGCCGTGAACGCGTAGAATATTTTCTCGTGAGTAGATTCAAGAAGACCCCGTACAAGGTCGATGTGCGCGACCTGATCAACCGCCCGGGCACCATGCACGAACGGCACCTCGAAATCGTCGTGCCGGGAGACCTCGGCGAGAGCCTGGTCGCCGTGAAGGCCGGCTCCACCGTGATCGCGAACCTGCGCCTCGAAACCCTGCACGAGGGCATCCTCGTGTCGGCCCAGGTGTCCGGAATAGCCGCCGGAGAGTGCGGCAGATGCCTCATCGACGTCGAATTGCCGGTCCAGGTCGAGTTTCACGAGCTTTTCGCGTACTCTCTACACGAAGCTTATGAAAGTGAAGTTCAAGATGACCACGTGGATCTTGAACCTCTGATCAGGGATGCGGTGGTGTTGTCACTGCCGTTCCAGCCGGTTTGCCGGCCGGATTGCCCAGGTCTCGACCCCGAGACCGGTGAACGGCTTGCCGAGGCCCCTGAGTTCCTACCCGAAGAAAAGCGCGATCCCCGGTGGGCCGCGCTCATGGAATTCCAAGCTTCCGAAAGCAGCGGCACGGATGAAGACATCCAGGCTGAAACGGATAGAGAAGAGAAGTAGTCATGGCAGTCCCGAAGCGCAAGCAATCACGCTCCAACACCCGTTCACGTCGTTCCTGCTGGAAGGCCGAGGCTCCCACCCTGGTCAAGACCATGGAAAACGGCAAAGTTGTCTACAGCCTGCCGCACCGCGCCAAGGTCGTCACCGACGCCGCCGGCACGGCGCTGTTCATGGAATACAAGGGCCGCAAGGTCGCCGACGTTTAGTCTCGTTGTGCTCGAACGTCTGATGCCGCGCCGACGGATGCTGGGAGCCCCGATTCAGGGACCTGGTCCGTCGAGTCGCGGCATCAGTGTTTGTCGGCATCTGCCTCGCGGGCACTCCCTGAGTCAGCACTCGTGAGCGTCGAACCCGAGGTCTCGTCTTTGCTGACGACGCTCGGCGTGCAGATCGACCCGGCCTTGCTTGAGCTCTCTCTCACCCACCGCTCGTACGCGTACGAGCACGGCGGCATACCCAACAATGAGCGCCTCGAATTTCTCGGTGACTCGATCCTGGGGCAGGCCGTGACGGTCATGCTCTATCGGGAGTACCCGCAGCTCGACGAGGGTGACCTTGCCAAGCGCCGGGCCAGTCTGGTGTCGAGCGTTGCCCTGGCGGGCATCGCGCGCGGCATCGGCTTGGGTGAGTACGTTCGCCTCGGCCGCGGCGAGATCCTCACCAACGGGCGCGACAAGTCGTCGATCCTCGCCGACACCGTCGAGGCGCTCATCGGAGCGGTCTACCTCGACTCCGGCGGAGAGACGGCGACGGCGCTCGTCCTGCGCCTGATCGAGCCGCTCCTCCGTGACCCAGGGCACTTCGGAGTGTCCATGGACCCCAAGACGAGCCTGCAGGAAGCCGCGGCTCGCCTGGGAACCGGGGTTCCCGTGTATTCCATCGCGGAAAGCGGACCCGATCACTCCAAGATCTTCATCGCCACCGTCACGGTGGGTGACGTCAGTGCGGTCGGCGAGGGCACGAGCAAGAAGCACGCCGAGATGGCCGCCGCGCTCGACGCCTGGACGCGCCTCAGCACTCCCTGAGCTGCTGTCAGGCCGTGTCGCTGAAAGGCTCGCATGCCCGAACTTCCTGAAGTGGAGGTCGTTCGCGCCGGCCTGGCGCCGGCCGTAACCGGCGCCGTGATCGCCGGCGTCGAGGTCTTCGAGCCACGATCCCTGCGTCGCCATGACTCCGCGAGCGGGCAGTTCGCCGACCTGTTGCAGAGCCGGGTTGCGCTCGCCGCCGTCCGCCGGGGTAAGTTCCTCTGGCTGCCGCTGGATTCCGGGCGCGCCCTGGTCGTGCACCTCGGAATGAGTGGTCAGGTGCTGCTGCGCAGCCCTGGATCGGACACGGACCGGCACCTGCGCATCCGTTTGCAGATCGAGCACCCGGAACACGGCGAGCTGTGGGTCAACTTCGTCGACCAGCGCATCTTCGGCGGTATGGCCGTGGACTCGATGCAGCCCACCCGCGACGGGCTGACGGCCGGGTACTCCGGGCTCGCAGGCGGCGCGACCGGGGCGGACGGGCTGGCCGGGTCAGGCCTGGACTGGTCGGGGCTGATCCCGTCGCAGGTGGCGCACATCGCGCGCGACCCGCTGGATCCGGGCTTCTCGGCGCCGCTCCTCCTGGCTGCCCTGGCCCGCAAGAAGACCGGGATCAAGCGCGCCCTGCTCGACCAGACTCTGATCAGCGGCATTGGGAACATCTACGCCGACGAGGCCCTCTTCGAGGCCCGGGTGCACTACGAGCAGCCGGCAGACTCCCTGTCGCCCGCGCACGGGCGGGCGCTGCTCGGCGCGGTCCGCAGCATCCTGAACCGGGCCCTGGCCGAGGGCGGCACCAGTTTCGATGCGCAATACGTGAACGTGAATGGTCAGTCCGGGTATTTTTCGCACAGCCTCAACGCCTACGGCCGGCAGGGTCTGCCGTGCCCCCGCTGCGGCACACTGCTCGTGCGGCAGCAGTTCATGAACCGCAGTTCACACCTCTGCCCGCGCTGCCAACGGCTGCGCTGAGGATCGCCGACCGCGGGAAAACTGTCTATTGAACACGAATACGAAACTTCGCCCGAGGAGCTGATGCCGCCGAGGTTGCGGAGTTCGTTGCGAGGGTGCCCTGGCAGGCGGCGATCGCCCGCGCGGTCACCGCCGACAAGCTCACCGAAGCCCTGACCCTGCTTCTCGTCGAGGCGTCGACGGTGAACACTAGCCAGGTCGTCAGACTCGCGCGGCGCATGCGCGACCGCCTCGACGAGGCCGGCAAAAGCCGCGTGGGCCACACGCATGCAGGACGACCCCCGCACCACGGACCAGATCGCCGCCGATGCCCGCGTGCACACTCGGGGCTCGGGGATTCAGGGCTCGGCAGGCTCGAGGGCCGGAGGGCCGCAGGGCCGGGTCAGAGGGCGTCGCGGCGCCAGGCTCCCTCGTAACCGAGCGGCACGAAACCGATGACCTCGTTGACCGTGAGCATGTGCCGGTTCTCCTCAGCGTTATAGGTCAACACCGACGGATGCCCGGGGCGCTCCGCCGCGAGCAGCTCGAGGTTTGCCACCTTCAGCAGCATCCCCAACCGGCGGCCGCGGTGCTCGCGCAGCACCAGCGTGTCCTCCTGACTGACCGCGCGGCGGGACTCCACCGGCACCTCCAGCTCGGTGAATCCCACGAGGTGGCCGCTCGGGCCATGCAGCACCGCCGAGGTCAGCGCCGTGCGCCTGCCGGCGGCAGCCTTCTGCTCCTTCTGCATGACACGCTCGGGCGTCCAGAGCTGCTCCGGTTCGGCCAGGCCGGCGCTCGGGGCATCCGTACTCATGCGCGTGTAGAGCACCGCCAGATCGGGCACCCAGTCCGGCGGGGTGCGATCGACCCACTGCAGCACTGAATAGTCCGGACCCGCATATCCGGCGGCGGCGTCGCGCAGGCGGCGGAGCTGCGTGGGATCCACCGGCAGGGTAAGCCGGCTGGCGCGCGCGACCTGCTCGAGGAGGTAGCCGCGGCCCTGAAGGAACCGAACCTCGGGGTTGCCGAGCGGAACCGAACCGAACCCGGTGGGGGAGTGGAGGCGCTCACCCGGCGCTGTCGGTGATGGAGCGTAGACGATCTGCACGCTGCGGCCCGCGGAGTGCGCGATCGCCTCGAGCCGGGCAGTGAGGGCTGAGCCGATGCCTCGCCGTCGGTACTCGGGAAGCACTTCCACGGCCAACCACGCGTGCTCGGCGGAATCCTCCGAAAGAGTCTCGTAGTGACCGCGCCCGACAATGCGTCCCTTGGACCGGGCCACGAAGAGGCGCTTGGGCTCCCACGCCTGCTTGAGCCAGCCCGGCAGGAGCTCCTTGGCGGTCAGCTCCAGGTCGGTGGTGCCGTACGCCTCGGCCTCGACCGTGTTGCGCACCCCGTTCGCCGCCTCGAAATCGGCCCAGCCGGGAGCGTGCGGCGCGGCGGGAATGGCGAGTTCGTCGATCTCGAAGCTGAAGGTCCCCATGATCGGCCAGCGTAGCGCTGCCCCGCCGCCCGGGCTCGGCCCCAGCCCCGAACCAATTCGACGGATGAAGCAGGAGAGCCGAGATTTTGCTCAAACCCGGCCCGAGACATCCGTCTCCGCTTCACATCGGCAAAATCCCCGTCGAATTCGTCGGGGACCGCACCTACCGCCGGGGACCGCGCCTACCGGGCGGTGGCGGCTGTATCCGGTACCGTTGCTGGGGGCGGCGCGCCGGGCGGCCGCGACCCGAGTCAGCGACGAAAGGGGGCGAAACCGTGTATCTGAAGAGCCTCACCCTCAAAGGCTTCAAATCCTTCGCCCACCCCACCACGTTCGCCTTCGAACCCGGCGTCACCTGTGTGGTCGGGCCCAACGGCTCGGGCAAGTCCAACGTCGTCGACGCACTCGCCTGGGTGATGGGCGAGCAGGGCGCGAAGACCCTTCGCGGCGGCAAGATGGAAGACGTCATTTTCGCCGGCACGTCCACCAAGGGCCCGCTCGGGCGGGCTGCCGTGACGCTGACCATCGACAACACGGATGGCGCGCTGCCGATCGACTACACCGAGGTCACCATCTCCCGCACCCTCTTTCGCAACGGCGCGAGTGAGTATGCGATCAACGGGCGCACCTGCCGCCTGCTCGACGTGCAGGAGCTGCTCAGCGACTCCGGCCTCGGCCGGGAGATGCACGTGATCGTGGGGCAGGGGCAGCTCGACGCCGTGCTGCGTGCCAGCCCCGAGGAGCGCCGCGGCTTCATCGAGGAGGCCGCCGGCATTCTCAAGCACCGTCGGCGCAAGGAGAAGACCCTCCGCAAGCTCGACGGCATGCAGGCCAACCTAACCCGGCTCAGCGACCTGGCCGGGGAGATCCGTCGGCAGCTCAAACCGCTCGGACGCCAGGCCGACATCGCCCGCGAGGCGCAGACCATCGCCGCCGTCGCCCGCGACGCCCGGGCCCGGCTCCTCGCCGACGACGTGGTCACGCTGCGTATCGCGCTCGACGCGCACGGCCGCACCGAGAGCGAGCGGCACGCCGAACGGCTCGTGCTGACCGAACAGCTCGAGACCCGGCAGCGGCGCCTGCGCCGACTCGAGCACGAGCAGATCGGCGACGCCGTCGACCAGGCCCGGCGCACGAACTTCGGCCTGGAATCCGTGCAGGAGCGCCTGCGCGGCCTCTACACCCTCGCCAACCAGCGGCTGGCCCTGCTCGGCTCGCAGGCCGAGTCCGTGGACGCCGGCCCCAGGGTGACCACGGCGATGCTGACGGATGCCGCCGCCGAGATCGACGCGCTGCGCAGCCGCATCGACGTGGCCGACTCCACCGGGGCTGCCGCCCGCGCGGCCACCGAGAAGGCCCGGGGCCGGCTCGACGCCCTCGACGAACAGATCGCCGCCCAGGCCGTGCTGGTCTCCCGGCACGACCTTCACCTCTCCCAGCTGACCGGGCAGGCCGAGACCGCCGCGGGCCGCCTGGCCTCCGTGCGCGGCGAGGTGCTGCGGCAGCAGAACGCCCTCAATGCCGCCCGTGGCCGGGTCGACACGGCGGAGGCACACCTCGCCGGACTCGCCGCTGACGCGGCGGCGCTCGACGCGGCCGCCGTCGACGCCGGCGAGAGCCACCCGGCCGAGGCCGCCGCCGCGGCCCGGTCCGCCGTCGCCCAGGCAGAGGTCGAGGTCGAACGCCTGCGCGACGAACTGCACCTCAGCGAACGCGAACGGGACGCCCTCGCCGCCCGCGCGGGGGCACTGAGCCTCGCCCTGGACCAGAAGGACGGCTCGGCGGCGCTGCTCGCTGCGGCGCCGGCGGGCATCCGTGGTCTGGTGGCCGAACACGTGCGCGTGCGGCCCGGCTACGAGGCCGCCATCGCCGCCGCCCTCGGCTCCCTCGCCGACGCCGTGCTCGCCGACACCCGGAGCGCGGCCGTCGACGCCATCGTGCGCGCCCGCGCCGACGATCTCGGCCGGGTCGAGCTGATCGTGGCCGGCACGATCGACGCCGACGCGCCCGGTACCGGCACGACGGATGCCCTCGCACCCGGCACCCTGCCCGACCTCGCCGTGCAGCCCGGGCTGCTCTGGGCCGAATCGGTGATCGACGCTCCACCCGGGGTGCTCGGCCTGCTCCGGCGTACGGCGATCGCCGACGACCTCGATGCCGCCCGAGCCGCCGTGGACCGATTCGGATCCCGATCCGAGGAAGTGGAGACCGTCGGCGTGGAGACCGCCGCGTGCGCAGCCCTCCCGATCACCGTCATCACCCGGGCCGGAGACGTACTCAGCGACACCGTGCTGTGCGGTGGTTCCGGGGCCCGGCGCAGCCGCCTCGAGCTCATCGCCGACCGCGGTGCGGCCGCCGACTCGCTCGCAGCGGTGCGCACCCGGCTCGAGCAGGTCGTTGCCGACCTCGCCGAGGCCCGCGTCATGCTGTCCACCCGCAAGACCCAGGCCCAGGCGGCCGCCGCCCGGGTGCGGGCGTGCGAGTCCCGCACGACCGTGCAGGCCGAGAAGACCAACCGGGCCACTGTGCAGCTCGAGGCGGCCACCGCCGAACTGAGTCGGCTCTCCGCCGCCCTCCTGCTGCAGGCCGAAACCGTCGCCGCCCGCGAGGCCGAAAGCGAGACGGCCCACACCGCGCGGGACGAACAGCGCGCCCGGCCGCGCCCGGTGCCGGATACCGGGCCTCGCGACGCGCTCGTCGCCGCCCTCGAGGTCGCGCGCGAAGCCGAGGTCGAGGCCCGGCTCCAGGTTGAGACCGCCCGTGAACGCGTGCGCGCCGGGCAGGCGCGGGCCGACGCGCTCGCGAAACAGCAGACTGCCGCGCGGGCGGCGGCCGAGGAGGCAGCCCGGCGTGCGGTCATCCGTCGCCGTCAGGTGGATGCCGCCAGCCGGGTGGCCGAGGCGCTCCCGCTGGTGCTTGCCTCGGTCGACGCCTCCGTCAGCGAGGCCAGGCAGCGCCTGGCCACCGCCGAGGCGGAGCGCAGCAGCCAGAACGAGGAAATCGCGGCGCTGCGCCGGGAGGACAGCACCCTGCGCGCCCGGTTGCAGGCTGTCACCGAGACCGTGCACGGCCTGGAACTGGCCATCTACGAGAAGAAGCTGCACCTGTCCGGGCTGCTCGAGCGCGCCGTCAGCGACCTCGGTCTGACCGAAGACGTGCTCGTGGCCGAGTACGGGCCCGACCAGCCGATCCCGGGCGCCGTCCAGAACAGCGCAGACCCGACCGCCGAACCCGTCCGCTTCGACCGGGACGAGCAACAGCGCCGCCTCACCGTCGCCGAACGCCGCTACGCCCAGCTCGGCCGAGTGAACCCGCTGGCCCTCGAGGAGTTTGCCGCGCTCGAGCAGCGGCACCGCTTCCTCACTGAGCAGCTCACCGACCTCACCAACACGCGCCGCGACCTGCTCACCATCATCGAGGAGATCGACGAGAAGATGGGTGCCATCTTCGGCAGCGCCTTCGACGACACCCAGGCGGCGTTCGCCGAGGTGTTCCCGGTGCTGTTCCCGGGCGGGAGCGGCAGCATCCGTCTCACCGATCCCGACAGCCTGCTCACGACCGGCATCGAGGTTTCGGTCAAGCCCGCCGGCAAGAAGATCGAGCGGCTCTCACTGCTGTCAGGCGGGGAGCGCTCGCTCGCCGCCGTGGCCCTGCTGATCGCCATCTTCAAGGCCCGCCCGAGTCCGTTCTACATTATGGACGAGGTCGAGGCTGCCCTCGACGACGCCAACCTCGGCCGGCTGCTGACTATCTTCGAGGACCTGCGCACCACCAGCCAGCTCATCGTGATCACCCACCAGAAACGCACGATGGAGATCGCGGATGCCCTTTACGGCGTCTCGATGCGCCTCGATGGGGTCTCGGCCGTGGTCGGGCAGCGCATCGCGAAGGACGACGAGCAGGCATCCTGACACGTCGCCGCTGATCGCCGCTGACGAGTGAAGAGTGCTAGCGCAGCGCGGCCAGGAGTCGCGCGCAGGCCTCGTCGACCCGGCGGCAGGCCATGCTGCAGGTGTGCCAGCCCGGATGCAGCCGGGCCATGTTCTCGCAGGCCGCGATCGATGCCCGGGCGGCCTCGCGGCAGGTTTCCAGCAGCGCGATGGTCGTCAGAGCGTCCTTCCGCGCATGCCAGGACAGCAGCCGGCTCGTCGACGAGCACACCTCGATGCAGTCCAGGTCGGCGAGGAAGCAGCGGGTGATGTCGCCGTTGCCCTCGATGCGGAGGCAGGCGTCCGCGCAGTCCTCGCTCACCGTCACGAGCGCGTCGCACGCCGCGATGCACCGGTTGATCCCGGTGCGCACACTGTCGGGCCCTGTGCTGACTGCCATGCCGACACCCTAGACCGGGTCCGGGCGGCTGTCGGGGGCTTGCGCATTCCTGCTCGGTTACGGGTGGTCGTTCCAGGACCGAAAGTCCCTCAGAACAGCACCCTCACACCGGGCTGAGCGTCTCCGGCGTGTCCGGTCGCTGCACATCGACGAAGCCGAGGGCAACGGTCGGCTCCGGCCGCGCGGACGCCAGCGCACGCATCAGGGCGGCGACCGCCGCCGGGCCGTGCGGGAAGGAGGTGCCCTGGACGATGCCGACACCAGCGGGTGAGGTCTGGGCCGCCACCCAGCATTCTGCCGGGTCGAGTCGCTCGTGTGACGGCACGAGTCGCACGAACGAGCCTTATCGGGGCGGTGCCGCACCCGGTCCGCATTATCGGTTCGGGGGCCCTTCGCTCGGTACGCGCCGGCTGCGCCGCTTCGCGCGAAGCACACCTGGGGCGCAGCGGCGCAGGTACCGCGCGAGCCATAGGCTGTAGTCATGGCAGAACGCACCCCCTGGTCTCTCTCCGGCGCACTGCGCGGCATGTTCGCGAAGAAGCTCATCGACGCCGAGACGTGGGAAGACCTCGAAGACGCGCTCATCCAGGCCGACTTCGGTCCCAGCATCACCGAGGCGATCGTGGCCGACCTGCGGGCCAAGGTCGCCAGGTACAACACGACCGACCCGGCCGACCTGCAACGGATGCTGCGCGAAGGCCTCGAGGAACGGCTCTCCAAGCTCGACTCCACCCTCAACCTCAGCGCGCGGCCTGCCGTCGTGCTCGTCGTCGGCGTCAACGGCGTCGGCAAGACCACCACGATCGGCAAATTCGCGAAGTTCCTGCGCACCTACAACCGCAGCGTGCTGATCGGGGCGGCCGACACGTTCCGCGCGGCCGCTGTGGAACAGCTGGCCACCTGGGCCGAACGTGCCGGCGCCGACATCGTGCGGCCGCAGGCCCACGGCCAGGACCCGGCATCCGTCGCCTTCCAGACCGTCGAGCGGGCCATGCAAGACGGCACGGAGATCGTGATCATCGACACCGCCGGGCGGCTGCAGACCAAGGGCGGCCTGATGGACGAACTCACCAAGATCCGCAAGGTGATCGAGAAGCAGACCCCGATCGCCGAGGTGCTCCTCGTGCTCGACGCGACGACCGGCCAGAACGGCCTGGCCCAGGCCGAGGCCTTTATCCAGCATGCCGGCGTGACCGGGCTCGTTCTCACCAAACTGGACGGATCCGCCAAGGGCGGCTTCGTGCTCGCCGTGCAGGAGAAGACCGGCATCCCCATCAAGCTCGTGGGCCAGGGCGAGGGCATCAATGACCTCACCGGTTTCACGCCGCACGTTTTCGCACAAAAACTCGTCGGATAGGACAGTCATGACCATCGAACACGATTTCTTCGGAATTCTCGGCAGTGACGACGCTGCAGAGGTCTACTGGTCGGATTCGGCCGAGCTGGGCGACCAGGACGTGCAGATCGACCTCAGCTCCCCTGACGAGGAGTCCGTCTCGGCCGAAGCGCTCGACATTGCGGCGGCCATGGTCAACGACATCGAGGAACTCGATTCGCAGGCCCGCGAATCGCTCGTGGCCGACCTCAGCAAGGAGGGCTCGGTGACGGGCGCCTACATCACGACCGAACTCGACGAAATGGATCCCGAGGTTCTCGACGACGCCCTGATCTGGGATTCGGGCGACAAGCAGATCGATTTTCTGCGCTCCATCCAGCTGCAGCGGATCGGCTTCCACCCGCATCATTTCCGCAGCGAGGAGCACTTCGCGGTGCTCGAGTACTCGATCAGCCCCGATGACACCGACGCCCTGCTCGTGGTCACGATCGACGTGCACGGCGACCCCGTGCTGATCGCCGTCGAGCAGTAGCGCCGCTGTCCGGTCGGACGTCGGCGCTCCCTACTGGATGGTGCCCTTGGCCGGGTCGCCGAACGGCACGTTCTGCAGCACCGTGACGTCCGTGGCGGCGGCCAGTGCGTCATCCGTGAGCGCACCAAGCTCGGTGATTCCCGCGCCGGTCGCGTGCACCGCGAGGTCGGCGGCGCTGGCCCAGCGCTCGACCATGACCACCAGGTCACCGTCGGTGTGCGCGGCATACAGTTCGCAGCCGGGCTCGGCGTGCACCGTGGGGGAGACCACGGCGAACGCGTCCAAAATCTCCTGGCTGCGACCGGGCTTCGGGGTGAGTACGGCGACGACGACAACGGACATGCTGACTCCTGACTTCGGATGCGGTTTGCGCACCCGAACAACCGTAGGCTCCGCGACCGGTTAAACTAAACGCATCATGGCTACTTTTGGAAACCTCTCAGATCGCCTGGCCGAGACGTTCAAGAATCTCCGCACCAAGGGCAAGCTCAGCGCGGCGGATGTCGACGGCACCGTTCGCGAGATCCGGCGCGCGCTGCTCGACGCCGACGTTGCCCTCGAGGTGGTCAAGGACTTCACCGGCAAGGTGCGCGAGCGTGCCCTCGGCGACGAGGTCAGCACGGCGCTGAACCCGGCCCAGCAGGTCGTTAAGATCGTCAACGAGGAGCTCGTCGAGATCCTCGGCGGTCAGCAGCGCCGACTCGAATTCGCCAAGAAGCCGCCGACCATCATCATGCTCGCCGGCCTCCAGGGTGCCGGTAAGACCACTCTTGCCGGCAAGCTCGCCAAGTGGCTCGCCAAAGACGGCCACACCCCGATCCTGGTCGCAGCCGACCTGCAGCGCCCCAACGCGGTCACCCAGCTCGAGGTCGTCGGCGCCCAGGCGGGCGTGCCCGTCTACGCGCCCGAGCCCGGCAACGGCGTCGGCAACCCGGTCAAGGTCGCCCGCGACGGCGTCAAGTACGCCCAACAGAAGATGCACGACGTGGTCATCGTCGACACCGCCGGACGCCTCGGCGTCGACGCGGAGATGATGAAGCAGGCCGCGGACATCCGCACGGCCATCGACCCCGACGAAGTGCTCTTCGTGATCGACGCCATGATCGGCCAGGATGCCGTGGCCACCGCCAAGGCGTTCCAGGACGGCGTCGACTTCACCGGCGTGGTGCTCTCCAAACTCGACGGTGACGCGCGAGGCGGTGCGGCCCTGTCGGTGGCCTCGATCACCGGCCGCCCCATCATGTTCGCGTCGACCGGTGAGAGCCTCGACGACTTCGAGCCGTTCCACCCCGACCGCATGGCCAGCCGCATCCTCGACCTCGGTGACATCCTTACCCTGATCGAGCAGGCGCAGGGTGCCTTCGACGAAGACGAAGCGCGCAAGATGGCGGAGAAGTTCTCCACCGACAGTTTCACCCTCGACGACTTCCTCGGCCAGATGCAGCAGCTGCGCAACATGGGTTCGATCAAGAAGATGATGAGCATGCTCCCGGGCGCCGGCGCCATGAAGCAGCAGCTCGAGAACTTCGACGAGCGCGAGATCGTGCGCACGGAGGCCATCATCCAGTCGATGACCAAGGCCGAGCGCACCACCCCGAAGCTGTTGAACGGATCCCGCCGGCTGCGCATAGCCCGCGGCGCCGGCTCGACCGTGACCGAGGTCAACCAGCTCGTGTCCCGGTTCGAGCAGGCCGCCAAGATGATGAAGACGGTTGCCAAGGGCGGCATGCCCAACATCCCCGGAATGGGCCCGGTCCCCGGCGGCATGGGCGGCGGCGGCCGTGGCAAGCCACAGCCCAAGAAGAAGGGCTCGAAGTCGGGCAACCCGGCCAAGCGCGCGGCGGAGAACATGGCGATCGCGTCCGGTGAGAGGCCCGCTGGCGCGGGCCCCGGTGCGGGCGGCGGCACGGGCTTCGGCCTCGGCGGCGCCGGGAAGGCCGGCGGTCCCACCGAAGACGAGATGGCCGCCCTGCAGAAGATGCTCGGCCGGTGACACTTCGCCGCAAACGCTGAGCCGCTGACTGGGCTGCGGATGCGCCCGGCCGCCGGTTTAGGATGAGCGCATGACCTCCTCCACGCCGACTTCCACGCCGTCCTCCACGGCCGGCCGGGTACGTATCGGTGTGCAAATCGCCCCGCAGCACGCCCTCTATCCGAAGATCCGGGTGACCGTGGCGGAGGTCGAGGCCCTGGGCACGGACATCGCGTTCGACTGGGACCACTTCTTTCCGCTCTCCGGCGAGAAGAACGGCCTCCACTTCGAGTCCTGGACGCTCCTCGCGGCCTGGGCGGAGCAGACCTCCACCATCGAGCTGGGCGCGCTGGTCAACTGCAACGGCTACCGCAACCCCGACCTGCAGGCCGACATGGCGCGCACCATCGACCACATCAGCGGCGGCCGGTTCATCTTCGGCACCGGCTCCGGCTGGTTCGAGCGCGACTACGACGAGTACGGCTTCGAGTTCGGCACCGCGGGCACCCGCCTGGACGCCCTCGAGGCCGACCTCCCGCGGATCGAGGCGCGCTGGGCGAAGCTGAACCCGCCGCCCCTGCGCGACATCCCGGTGCTGATCGGCGGCGGGGGCGAGAAGAAGACCCTCCGAATCGTGGCGAGACATGCGGACATCTGGCATTCGTTTTCCACTCCGGCGGTGCTCGAGCACAAGCTCGGCGTGCTCTCGAAGTGGTGTGACACGGTGGGCCGGGACCTCTCCGAGATCGAGATCTCGACCGAACTGCGGTCCCGCACCGTGACCGAGGCCGACGAGCTCTATGACCTTGGCGCCCGCCTGTTCACCCTTGGGCTGTCCGGCCCGCACTACGACCTGGCCTCGCTCACTGACTGGCTCGCCTGGCGCGACCAAAAAAACGCGCTCGAGACGGGCTGCGCCCGAGATGCGTGAGTCCTTATCGAGTGGTGGTAACGCTCCCGGAACGCACTCACGGCCCGTGTCACGGTCCGCTGCCTGCCTGCCTGAGTCGACATCACGAACACCCGGCTCGGAACCCCCAAGCCGCGATCCCGCATCGTCCGCGGCCATGAGGGCTCACTCAGCTATGCGGGGAGGCCCGTGCGGAGTTCGCTGGTCAGCGCCTTCACGACGGCAGGCAGGCTGCCGCCGTGCGCCTCGGCGACCCGCAGCTGCCGCTGGTAGCTCGCACCCCCGGTGATGATCCGGTTCAGGCTCTGCAGCTCGCCCAGGCAGCCCAGTCGCTCGGCGACGGGGGAGAGGATGCCGATCAGCCGGCGCACATCGTCGGTCACCAGGCTTTCGGCGCCCGCGGCATCCGTGATGATCTCGGCGTCCAGGCCGTAGCGAGCGGCCCGCCATTTGTTCTCGCGAACGAACCACGGCTGCATCGACCCGACCGTCTCGCCGGCGTCGAGACGCCCCGACATCCAGTCGACCAGGCACTGGATGAACGCGGCGATGGCGCCGAGTTCCTCCGTCGTGGACACGCCGTCGCAGGCGCGCACCTCGATGGTTCCCCATCGCGGCGACGGACGGATGTCCCAGCGCACCTCGGTCTCATCCTCAATCACCCCGGTGGCGGTCATATCGGCCACGTAGCGCTCCCAGGCCTCCCAGTCGTGCAGGATCCACGGCAGGCCGGCGGTGGGCAACTGCTGGAACATGAGAGCGCGGTTGGAGGCGTAGCCGGTGTTCACGCCGGCCCAGAACGGGCTCGACGCCGACAGGGCCTGCAGGTGCGGCAGGTAGCCGAGCAGGCCGTTCAAAATCGGGATGACCTTGGCCTTGTCCTCGATCCCCACATGCACGTGGATGCCCCAGATCATCATGTTGCGGCCCCACCACTGGGTGCGGTCGATCAACCGGTGGTAGCGGGCCTTGTCCGTGACCTTCTGGTCGAACCACTGGCTGAACGGATGCGACCCGCTACAGATGAGTTCGACGCCCCGCGGATCCGTGATGGCGCGCACCTCGTCAACCTGGGCGGCGACATCCGTGACGGCGCCCGCAACTGTACGGTGCACCCCCGACACGAGTTCGACTGTGTTCAGAAGCAATTCCCCGGTGATGTGCGGATGCGGCGTGCCGTCGCGCGCGGCCAGAGCCGTCAGCACCTCATCTGCCAGGCAGACCAGGTCACCCGACTCGCGATCGACGAGGGCGAGTTCCCACTCGATGCCAATGGTGGACCGTAACGACCGGGCAAATTCGATCCCCATGCGCGGTCCTTCCGATCCTGGTTCAACCCTACGAGCGCGGGTGTGTGACAATCCTGACACCGATTGGCGAAGCGGCGCTCCAGCCGGCCGCGAGTCCGGTGATGACCGCGCCGCCCAGCCGGTCGATTATCAGAAAGTCGTCGATGTCTGACAGAATCATTAGTCGAGTTCTCTTGCGTCCGACCCTCTACTCAGGCGCAGGAAAAAACCTTATTGAGCTTGTGCCGAGTGTGCCCCCACGCTCACGGCCCTCAGTTCGCCAAAAATCAAATACACAGGAGAATTGTGGCTGTCAAAATTCGTTTGAAGCGCATGGGCAAGATCCGTGCACCGTACTACCGCATCGTCGTTGCCGACGCGCGCACCAAGCGCGATGGTCGTGTCATCGAAGAGATCGGCGTCTACCACCCCACGCAGGAGCCCTCCGTCATCGAGGTCAAGTCCGAGCGTGCCCTGTACTGGCTGGGCGTTGGAGCACAGCCGACAGAGCAGGTTGAGGCTCTCCTCAAGCTGACCGGCGACTGGGGCATCTTCAAGGGTGACAAGAACGCCGTCAGTACCGTGAAGTTCAAGGAGCCGAAGGCTCCGTTCGTCGCCGACGAGAAGAAGAAGCCGGTTCTGAAGCCGAAGGCCGACAAGCCTGTGGCCAAGGAAGAGGCACCCAAGGAGACCGAGGCTGCCGCGGAGGCAACCGAAGAGGACAAGGCGTAATTTTGCTCGCTCCCGCGCTTGAGCACCTCGTCAAGGGGATCGTTGATCACCCGGACGATGTGCATGTTGTGACCCAGACGTCCCCTCGGGGCGAGGTTCTTGAGGTTCGTGTGAGCCCCGAGGACCTCGGCCGCGTGATCGGGCGTTCCGGGCGCACCGCCAAGGCACTGCGCACCCTCGTGGCCGCGCTGGCCGACGGCCGCCGCGTGCGCGTTGACGTCGTCGACACCGATTACTGAACTGGTAAATGAGTAGTTGGATATGAGTTCGGTGAACGACAGTACGACTCCGCGCAGCCAGTTGAGGGTGGGGCGCCTGACCAAGGCGCACGGCCTCAAGGGAGCGATCAAGCTGGAATTGTTCACGGATGACCCGGGGCGTCGTTTCGTCCCGGGCGCCGTGTTCACGCTGCAGGTCCCCACGGGTTCACCCTGGCACGGCAAGAAAATCGAGCTCGTCGAGCTCCGCTGGTACAACCAGCACGCGGTCGGCTTCTTCAAGGATGTCCCCGACCGCGAAGCGGCCGAAGCCCTGGCCAAAGCGATCCTCTGGATCGACCAGGACGACGCGGAACAGTCCGGCGAAGAAGACGCCTGGTACGACCACCAGCTGATCGGCCTCTCCGTCGTGCGCGACGGCGTCCAGATCGGAACCATCGCGCGGCTGGAGCACCTTCCCGCGCAGGACCTGTTGATCGTGAAGACCCCCGCCGCCGAGGTCATGATCCCCTTCGTGAAGGCCATCGTGCCCTCCGTCGACATCGCGACCGGCATCGTCACCATCACCCCGCCTCCCGGCTTGCTCGAAGAGCTCCCGGAGGAACCGGACGACGACGATGACAACGCCGTCGATGACAACGTCGACAATAGTGACAACACCGCAGCCACGGCTGCCCCCGAAACTGGATCAGAACCCCAGGCCGAGATCGACGGAGCCCCCGGCCGGAGCTGAAACACGTCCTCGGGGAGAGGCGCGCCGCGCCCGACCGTCTCCCCACCTCGTCACGACGCGGCAGACCTCTTATAGGAGCACCGTCGCATGTCGTACGTTAAACCGAGCCAACTCATCGATGACATTACTCACTCCGGTCTGCTTAAAACGCAATTGACCCTGGGGCAAATGGCGATGCGGGGGGTGCTGGCCGGGGCGATTCTCGGAGCGGCCACGACCGTCGCCTTAACCGCCACGGCTCAGACCGGCCTGCCCATCGTCGGGGCCGTGCTCTTCCCGGTCGGCTTCGCGATGATCCTGTTGTTGGGTCTCGAGCTGGTCACCGGTAGCTTCGCTCTTGTCCCGCTTGCGATCATGGAAAGGCGCACGACGGTCACCCGGGGACTCAGGAACTTCTTCGTGGTCATTCTCGCCCACCTCTTCGGGGCCGGACTGTACGCCTTCCTCTACACGACGTCGATCACGTATCTGGGCACGGACATGTCCGACCCGATGGTCCAGGCCATCATCGACCTCGCCGAGCACAAGGTGCTGCCCTACGAGGCGGTCGGTGCCGGCGGCATCCTTGTCGTGATCATCAAGGCCATGCTCTGCAACTGGATGGTCGCCATCGGCACCATCATGTTCTACACGTCCACGTCCACGGCGGGCAAGGTCCTCGCGATGTGGCTGCCTGTGACGACCTTCTTCAGCCTCGGCCTCGAGCACGCTATCGTCAACATGTTCGCCATTCCGGCCGGCATCATGCTCGGCGCCGACGTCACGGTTGGCCAATGGTGGGTATGGAACCAGGCCCCGGTTCTCCTCGGCAACGTCCTCGGGGCCATCCTCTTCACCGCGCTGCCCATCTACTTCTCGCACCGCACCCATGTGAACCGCGCCCCGGCATCCGGTGACGCAGGCGACGTCGACGCGGAGGTGGCCGCCGAGACGACCGAGCATGCCGAACCGACGCTCGTTCGCTCGTAGACTGCTCCCGTGCGTATCGACATCATCACGATCTTTCCGGAGTTCTTCTCCGTCCTCGACGTCTCCCTGGTCGGCAAGGCCCGGCAATCGGGGCTGATCGACCTTCGGGTGCACAACCTGCGCGACCACACCCACGACCGGCACCACTCCGTCGACGACACGCCCTACGGCGGCGGCGCCGGCATGGTGATGAAGCCGGAGCCATGGGGTGACGCGATCGACGCGATCCTCACCGACGTGCACCCGGGTGGCGAGCCGACGGATGCATCCGCCATGCCCGAAACGACGGATGCCGGTCCGCTCCTGATCTTCCCGTCCCCGGCCGGGGAGTTGTTCACGCAGGCCATGGCCCGGGAGCTGGCCGAGGAATCGAATCTCATCTTCGGCTGCGGACGTTACGAGGGCATCGACCAGCGGGTCTTCGACCACTTCGAGCAGGACGGCCGGGTGCGCCTGGTCAGTCTCGGCGACTACGTGCTCAACGGGGGAGAGGTGGCCGTGATGGCCATGATCGAGGCCGTCGGTCGTCTGATCCCGGGGGTCGTCGGCAACCCGGAAAGCCTTGTCGAGGAGTCCCACGAGGACGGCCTCCTCGAATATCCGAGCTACACGAAGCCCGCGGCGTGGCGCGGCCTCGACGTTCCCTCGGTGTTGCTCAGTGGCAACCATGGCGCCGTCGCCGCGTGGCGGCGGGAGCAGCAATTCTTGCGCACGGCGCGGGTGCGCCCGGACCTTCTGCCGCCAGCGAACTGAGCTCGCCGGCGCAGGTCGCCCGGGTAGTCTGGTGTCGTGTTCGTACGCAGATTCTTCTACTACTGGCAGTTCATTGCCGTCCTCGTGCTTCCGGCGTGGCTCCTGGTCGGCGCCTCCGTTTACGGCAGCGGCGGCTGGGACGTGGTCGGCAGCTTCTTCAGCGGCCTCGTGGTCGGTGTGGGCCTGCTCGCCGTGAGCATGATCTTCTTCGCCCGCACCGAGGTGCGCAGCACCCGCATGGTGTCGTGGGCCGACGTGGGCATCCTCACGCTCTGGCACGCCCTGATCGTGGGCATGGGGTTCACCTACGACGTCGCGCCGGGCCTCGCCGCGCTGGTGATCGTGGTCGGAATCGGCGCGTTCTGGTTCGCCATCTGGGAGCTGATCGCCGCCGCCCGCCGCAGCATGCGGGCCATGATGCTCCTGGTCGAGGAGACGGCGAGGGGCCCCGCGTTCCCGCCGAGCGTGCCGCCCACGCTGCCGCCGACCGACGGTTTCAGCGCCACCCCGGATCCCTCCGTCATCATCGTGCGCGAGCATCCACTCCACCCGCCCGAGGAGTCGGTCGAGAATAAGGAATCCGGGAAGAAGCACGGTCAGGCGCCGGAGGCCTGACCTTCACCCAGCTTTTGCGGGGGTGGTGCGTTTCGTGACATAATCATCGCTTGTGCCGTGGCAAGCCTCTGCCACAGGGGAGCTGCAACGTATCGGCACGAAACACACTCATTCATTTGCGGATTCGCACGCCTCGCGTGTCGCATCGCATAAGCCGTAGTCGTCCTGTGGCGGATACAGAGAGCGAACAGTATGCATATTCTCGACCAGGTGGATGCCCCATCCCTCCGCAAGGACATCCCGGCGTTCCGCGCCGGCGACACCGTCAAGGTCCACGTCAACATCGTTGAGGGCGCTCGCTCTCGTGTGCAGGTTTTCCAGGGAGTCGTCATCGGACGCTCCGGCGAAGGCGTGCGCGAAACGTTCTGCGTTCGCAAGGTCAGCTTCCAGGTCGGCGTCGAGCGTACCTTCCCGGTGCACTCCCCGGTGATCGACCGCATCGAGGTCATCACCCGTGGTGACGTGCGTCGCGCGAAGCTGTACTACCTGCGCAACCTGCGCGGCAAGAAGGCCAAGATCAAGGAGAAGCGCGACTAACACCCGTCGCAGTCGACTCCCGGCTTGCGCTGGATTCCCCCTGAGCTCCTCACCCGTACACTGGGTCAGGAGCTCAGGCGGTTTAATGACAGAAAATTCTCTGCCCACGCGATCCAATCGCCCGGGAACAGAAACAAAGCGCAAGAAGCGCGGCGTTGCACTCTTTATACGTGACCTTCTGGTCATTTTCGTGGTGGCCCTGCTCATCTCGTTCCTGATCAAGACGTTCCTGGTGCGCTCGTTCTACATTCCCTCCGGGTCAATGGAGACCACCCTCCTAATCAACGACCGGATCATCGTGAACCAGCTCGAACCGAAGCTGATCCCGGTCGAACGCGGCGACGTCGTCGTGTTCCGGGATCCGGGCGGCTGGCTGCTGCCGCAGGCTCCCCTTGAGCAGAACGCCGTCATCGCCGCCGTGGACTGGGTCATGGCCGCGGTGGGGCTGTCGGCGCCGGACAGCAACGACCACCTGATCAAACGCGTCATCGGGCTGCCGGGCGACCACGTCACCTGCTGCAACCCGCTCGGCCAGATGAGCGTCAACGACGTGCCTCTGTCCGAACCCTATGTGTCTCTGCCGACCGGGGAGACGAGCGTTTCGCAGGACGACTTCGACATCGTCGTTCCGGACGGCTCGCTCTGGGTGATGGGTGACAACCGCTACAACTCCAAGGACTCCCGCTACAACACCGAGACCCCCGGCAAGGGGTTCGTGCCCATCGACAACGTTGTCGGGCGCGCCCTCGTGATCAGCTGGCCGACCGCGCGCTGGTCTTGGCTCGACGACTACTCGGAGGTCTTCCAGGGCGTCTCCACGGAGACGAGGTAGGGAATGGTCGTGGATCCGACCCTCGACGTCGAACGGGCGTTGCTGGCCGCCGGGGCGACCTGCGTGATCGGCGTCGACGAGGTCGGCCGCGGCGCCCTTGCCGGCCCGGTGGGGGTAGGTGTGGCCGTCGTCAACGCCTCAGCTCCGGCCTTCCCGGCCGGTTTGCGCGACTCAAAGATGCTCAGTGAACCCCGACGCGGGCTCCTCGCGCCGCTGGCCGTCGCCTGGGCGCTGCACTCAGCGGTCGGCCTCGCGACGCCGCTGGAGGTCGACCAACGGGGCATCATCGCTGCGCTCGGCCTCGCCGGCAAGCGGGCCCTCGCGCAGTTGTTCGCGGCCGGGGTCGATATCACCGGCGCCGTGGTGCTCCTGGACGGCAACGACGACTGGCTGAACAGGGCACTGAGCACTCCGCTCAACGTGGTGACCCGTGTGCGGGCCGACCAGGACTGCGCATCGGTGGCCGCGGCATCCGTGATCGCGAAGGTGCACCGCGACGCTCTGATGATCGAGGCGGATGCCGCGACGCCCGGCTACGAGTGGGCCGGCAACAAGGGCTACGGCAGCCCCGCCCACATGGCGGCGATCGCCCTGCTCGGACCCACCCTGCTGCATCGCAAATCCTGGCTGAAGATCACAGCGTAGGATTGAGGAACCATGGAAGAAGATGAATTCGAGGACTACGACCGCGAGGTCGAGCTGGCCCTGTACCGCGAGTACCGAGACGTTGTGGGGCAGTTTCAGTACGTCGTGGAGACCGAACGACGCTTCTACCTCGCGAACGAGGTCGAACTGGTGCGCCGTGACACGGAGCACGATTTCTACTTCGAATTGACCATGAAAGATGTCTGGGTCTGGGACGTCTACCGTTCCGACCGGTTCGTGAAGTCGGTGCGGGTGCTGACCTTCAAAGACGTCAACGTCGAGGAACTCGCGTCCAAGGAGTTCGAACTGCCGAAGGAACTCGCGCTCGACGAGTAGCACAACGAAGACTCAGGCCGGGGGCCTGCACACTCGGCGCAACGATGCGGTCGAGAACGAAGGGTATGTCTTTTGCTGCAGGAATCTGATCGCGCTCTGGCCTCGTGGATCAACCGGGAGGCACTCGCTGAAGAGATGATCCCCTTGATCGGCCGTCTGTATCGGGAAAATCACGTCGTCACGAGCGTGCACGGCCGGGGACTGGTCAACCAGTCGGTGATCGGACTGCTCAAGGCGCACCGCTTCGCGCGGCACATCGACGATGTGGAACTGCCCCTGGAGGAGACCCTGCCGCTGCTGCAGACCCTCAGCACCCTCCGGCTCGGGACCGCGTCGATCGACCTCGGCCGGCTGGCCATGGCCTACAAGCTGGAGGGCGCCGGGCGCGGCCGGGAGGAATTCCTCCGGGCCGAGCTGGCGGATGTCGTCGACCGGCAGGGTGACTTCGTCACCGCGGGCACGGATGTCGTGCTGTACGGCTTCGGCCGGATCGGACGTCTCCTCGCGCGCATCCTGATCGACCACGCCGGCGGGGGACAGGGTTTGCGCCTGCGGGCCATCGTGGTGCGCCGCGGGTCGGACAACGACATCGTCAAGCGGGCGAGCCTGCTGCGCCGCGACTCGGTGCACGGACCATTCGAGGGCACCATCACCGTCGACCCGGTGGGCAACACGATCCTCGCCAACGGCACGCTGATCCAGGTCATCTACTCGAGCGACCCGGCCACCGTCGACTACACCCGATACGGCATCCAGAACGCTGTCGTGGTCGACAACACGGGGCGCTGGCGCGACGCCGACGGACTCCGCCAGCACCTGGCCTGCCCGGGTGTCGCCCGGGTGCTGCTCACGGCGCCGGGCAAGGGCGCGCTGAAGAACATCGTGCACGGCATCAACCATGACGCCATCACCGCGGACGACACCATCATCACGGCGGCATCCTGCACCACCAACGCGATCACGCCCGTGCTCAAGGCCGTGAACGACCGCTTCGGTATCCGGGAAGGCCATGTGGAGACGGTGCACTCGTTCACCAACGACCAGAACCTGATCGACAACTTCCATTCGGGCGACCGCCGCGGGCGCAGCGCCGCCCTGAACATGGTGATCACCGAGACAGGGGCCGCGAAGGCCGTCGCCAAGGCGCTGCCCGAGCTGGCCGGCAAGCTCACCGGCAACGCCATCCGGGTGCCCACGCCCGACGTGTCGATGGCGATCCTCAACCTCACCCTCACGCAGGGCACCACCAAGGACGAGCTCAACACCTACCTGCGCACCATGTCGCTGCACTCCGAGCTGCACAAGCAGATCGACTACATCGACTCGCCCGAGGTGGTCTCCAGTGACTTCCTCGGCTCTCGCCGGGCCGGCATCGTCGACGGTCTGGCTACCATCTGCACCGACACGAAGGCCGTGCTGTACGTCTGGTACGACAACGAATACGGGTACAGCTGCCAGGTCATCCGGGTGCTGGAGGAGATGGCGGGCGTGCATCCTCCGGTGTTCCCGAAGGTGTTGATCGAGCCGGTCGCCCTGGTCTGAGTCACTCTGGTCTGAGTGACTCTGGTCTGGGTCACTCTGGACGGAGTCACCGAGCGGCGTTGGCCCGGGTTCGGGTCAGCGCGGCCGGGGCTCGCAGATCACGACCGGGATATCACGGCCGGTTTTCTGCTGGTAGCCGTCGTAACCCCGATAGGCCGCCACGATCTGCGGCCACAGCTCGGCTTTCTCCGCGGGGGACGCCGTTCGCGCCCGCAGCTTCAGGGTGGTGCCGCGCACGGTCAGTTCGACGTCGGGGTTCGCGACCAGGTTGAGATACCACTGAGGGTGGCGGTCGTCGCCGCCCTTCGAGGCGATCAGCACGAAGCGCTGGTGCCCGTGCACGGGCGCGGTGAGCATGGTTGTGCGACGCTTGCCGCTGGAGCGGCCGATGGTGTGCAGTTCGACCGCCGGCATCGACCCGAACGAGGCGAGCAGGCGCCCGCCGGAGGCCGTTAGTACCGCGCGGTGCAGCACGCTCATCGTCTTCATCTGCAGATCCGTCAGCCGATTACGCAGTCCCATGCCTCCAGCCTACGAGGTGAACAGGGGCGACCGACGGATGTCCCGGCGTCTTCTCCCCCGCTACAGCGGCAGTGCCCCGGCAATGTCCACTAGCGCGGCCTCCAGGTTGACGTCCCAGGTCTCCAGCAGCGCGAACAGCACGCCGTAGCCCGCATAGGCGGTGACCGGGATCAGCAGCAGCCACTCCCGCAGGGAGCCGGCGTTGCCCAGCACCGGCACGGACAGGTAGCCGCCCGATGACCACAGATTCTCGAGCACCGGTACCCGGCGCCACCATCTGGGCGGTTTCGGGATCCACGGCCAGAACAGGGGCAGCCCGCCGGTGGTGAGCAGGTCGCCCAGCAGGTGCACGCCGTAGCCCAGTGTGAAGCAGATCACGAACCACGAGTGCTGCTCCGGGGCGAAAACGGCGATGAAGGCCGCCACGGCGAAGCCGATCGCCCACGCCAGCCCCCACGACTGCTTCGAGAGGCCGAGCACCTTGGCCGCAAACGCGATCGCCGCGGCGCTCATCAGGGCCGGGCCGACGCGCACCGGTTCCGTGGCCCAGACGGGCTCCCAGAGCACGAGACCGATCACGGTGGCGAGCAGCCACGCCGAGAACAGGCCGAGCAGGCTGTGCAGGCCGTGCCGGTGCCCGCCGGAGGCCCGGGAGATCCCCGTGGTGACGAGCCGGCCGAGCACGGGGACGGATTGCGAGATGGTGGCCGAGTTGTGGTCGGCGTCGGCGAGGAGGGCCGCCCCGGCGCAGAGCAGCGAGCCGGCGATCGTTCCGACGGGCGTCACGGGGAAGAGCCCGAGACCGTGCCCGGCGGTCGCCGTGACGGCGATCCAGGCGGCGGCGCCGGTCATGGCATGGTGTGCACCCATCATGAGAGGGGGTCCTAACTGGTCCAGGTCTGATTCAGGCCGTCGGGGGCAGGCCGAGCCTCGATTGGGCCGGTTCACCAGGGCCGGTTCAACTGTAGGTGGCTTCCGCTCCCCGCCCGTGCCGGCCGGCACTAGCGTGGGGGCATGAGCACACCGGTTCCGTCCGCGCCCGCCCCGGCATCCGTCGTTGTCAGCGTCGCGGTATCCGTCGTCGTGGAGCAGGCGCTGGCCCTGGCCCCGCTGATCGACGGCCACAACGACTGGGCGTGGGAGTGCCGGCAGAGCCGCGACTGCTCCGTGGAGGGTCTCGGGGGCGGTCTGTCCACCGACACCGACATCGCCAGGCTGCGGGCAGGGCAGGTCGGGGCGCAGTTCTGGTCGGTCTACGTCAGCGACGACCACACAGGCGCCGACGCCGTGCAGGGCACGCTTGAGCAGATCGACTGGGTCTACCGCCTCGCCGCACGCTACCCTCACGACTTCGGCATCGCGCGCAGTGCCGCCGACGTGGAGGCCGCCCGCGCGACCGGGCGCATCGCCTCCCTGCTCGGCGCCGAGGGCGGACACAGCCTCAACGACTCACCGGCCGCGCTGCGCATGTTCGCCCGGCTGGGCGTGCGCTACCTCACCCTCACCCACGTGCACAACACGACGTGGGCCGACTCGGCCACCGATGAACCCGAGCACGGTGGCCTTACACCCCGCGGCGTCGACTACGTGCACGAACTGAACCGGCTGGGCATGCTGGTCGACCTCTCGCACGTCTCCCCGGCCACGGCGCACGCGGCGTTGGACGCGTCCGACTCGCCCGTCATCTTCAGTCACAGCTCCTGCCGGGCCCTCAGCGACCACCCCCGCAATGTGCCCGACGACGTGCTGCGCCGCCTGGCCGTCAACGGCGGGGTGCTCATGCTCACCTTCGTGCCGCAATTCCTGTCCGAGGACTACTCGGTCTGGTCCGAGGGCGACCGGGACGGGCCGGCGCCCGTCGTGACGCTGACGGATGTCGCGGACCACGTCGAACACGCCCGCCGCGTCGCCGGGATGGCCCACATCGGCCTCGGAGGCGACTTCGACGGCACCGACGAGTTCCCCGCCGGCCTCGAAGGCGTCGACGGTTACCCCGCGCTGCTGTCCGAGCTGGCCCGGCGCGACTGGCCGGCCGCCGACCTCGCGGCCCTTGCCGGCGCCAACGTGCTGCGGGTGTTGCGCGAGACGGATGCCGCGTTCGCGGCCGCCGGACACGCGGCATCCGGCTCCTCGGTGCCTAGGTTGGTGCGCTGAGCATGCCGGGCCGGCGTGTTCCGCCAACCCGGCCGGTGCCCGGCTCCGAATCAGTGTCATGACCCCTCGACGACGCCCTGCCCTCCGGATCACCGTGTGGATCGCCGCCGCCGCCGTGCTGCTCGCGGGGGCGGTGGCCCTGGCAATGCTCGCCCAGAGCGGCGTCCAGGGCCGCGGCCTGGGCGAGGTGGACTCGGGCCCCGCGGCCCGCGGCCCCGGCGAGACCGTGGTTGCCTTCTACGGTGACTCCTACACGCGCGGCACCGGCGGCTCATCCGCGGACAAACGTTGGTCGACCATCGTCTCGGCCGAGCGCGACTGGACCGAGGTCAACCCGAGCCGCAACGGCCTCGGCTTCGTGAACCAGCGGCGGGGGGATGATCTGATCGACCAGGTCATCGCTGCCCGGCCGGACATCGTGATCAGCACCATGGGGCTCAACGACAACTTCTCGATGCCGTCCCGCGCCGACGAGATCGAGGCGGCGATCACCCGCGACTTCGAGACGATCCGGGTGGCCCTGCCAGAGGCGCGCCTCATCGTCGTGGAGCCGTTCTGGTACACCGAGGAGCGCCCGGACTCCGTGGAGCAGATCATCGGCTGGGTTCAGGCGGCCGCGCTCGGCGCCGACGCAGACTACATCTCCGGCGCCTCCCACTGGCTCGACGGGCACCCCGAGTGGATGGCCGACGACGGCCTGCACCCCAACGACGCCGACTACGCCGCCCTCGCCGAGCGGATGGACGCGGAGCTCGCCGCACTGGGGCTGTAGCGGAGGGAATCCTGATCGTTTAGTTGTGTCGCTCCCGGAACGGCAGAGCTGATTGCACCGCGTGGACGCAGCACTGAACAGCACAGACGGACCGCGGGCCGGCGTCGAATGCGTTCGGGACGGTGGTGCTGGAGGCGGGCCGGGGGTGGTCCTCCCCAGACGAGGCCGCGCCGCCGACCGCACAGCTTGTCGACCCCGGGAGTGCCGGGAGTTCCTACCCGGCACGCTGGGGGCGGAGGTGCTCGTGGCACGCAAAGACGAACTGGGCAGACAGGGCGAGGAGTGCGCCGCCCTCTTCCTCGCCGCCGCCGGCTACCGGGTCGTGGAGCGCAACTGGCGCTGCGGGCAGGGTGAGATCGATCTGGTCGCCGAGCTCGGGGGAGAGGTCGTCTTCGTCGAGGTGAAGACGCGTTCGGGAACCCGCTTCGGGCATCCGTTCGAGGCCATCACGGTCGCCAAGCTCACCCGGCTGCGTCGCCTCGCGGCGGCGTGGTGCGAACAGGCGGATGCCCGGCCCGCCCGCATCCGTGTCGACGCCATCGCCGTGATCATCCGTCCCGGCACCGAGCCCGTGATCGAGCACCTGACGGGGGTGTTCTGATGGGGCTCGCCCGCACGCATGCGGTGGCCCTGGTCGGGTTGACCGGGGCACTGGTCGAGGTGGAGGCCGACATCTCCGGGCAGCTGCCGGGCATCATCCTGATCGGGCTGCCCGATGCGGCCCTGTCGGAGGCCACCGAGCGGGTGCGGGCGGCGGCGAAGAACTCGGGCTGTCCGCTCACCCGCAACAAGCTCACCATCAACCTCTCCCCGGCGTCGTTGCCGAAGCACGGGTCGGGCTTCGACCTGGCCATCGCGCTGGCCTGCCTCGGGGCCGACCAGGTGGTCTCGGCCGCGTCGGTGGGCCGGGTAGTGCACATCGGCGAGCTGGCCCTCGACGGGCGGCTGCGGCCGACGCCGGGCATGCTCCCGGCTGTGATCGCGGCCTCCCGGCTTGGCCACGGCACGGTGATGGTGCCAGCCGGCAACGTCGATGAGGCGTCCCTCGTGCCGGGCGTGCGGGTGATCGGTGTCGCCTCCCTGCGGGACGCCGCGATCTGGCACGGCGCCGAACTCGAACCGATCCCGGTTGACCCCATCCTCGTTTCCGGCGACGCCGCGGCGGAGACGGCCGAACCCGACCTGGTCGACATCATCGGTAATGACGACGCGATCCTGGCGTTGCAGATCGCGGCGGCCGGCGGTCACCACGTGTTCATGGTGGGGCCGCCCGGCGCCGGCAAGACCATGCTGGCGGCCCGGCTGCCCGGGCTGCTGCCCGACCTCGACGCTGAGGCCTCCCTCGAGGTCAGCTCTATGCGGTCGCTCAGCGGCTGCGCCGTCGGGCGCGCCCTGATCACCCGCCCGCCGCTTGAGGCCCCGCACCACACGGCGACGGCGGCGGCCATGGTCGGCGGCGGCAGCGGGCAGATCCGGCCGGGCGCGGCGGCGCGCGCCTCGCACGGGGTGCTCTTCCTCGATGAGGCTCCCGAATTCGCCTCGGCGGTGCTGGACGCGCTCCGGCAGCCGCTGGAATCCGGGGTGATCAGCATTCACCGCGCCAACGCGGTCGCCCACTTCCCGGCCCGCTTCCAGCTGGTGATGGCGGCCAACCCGTGCCCCTGCGGGCAGTACGGCGCCCCTGACCTGAACTGCACCTGCCCGCCGAGCTCCCGGCGACGCTACTTGGCGCGCATTTCGGGACCGCTGCTGGACCGCATCGACATTCAGCTGCGAGTGCAGCGCATCACTGCCGCCCAGCTGCGGCTGGCCACTGAGACGCCCCGACTGGTGAGCGCCGTTGCCCGCGGACGGGTGATCGAGGCCCGAGCCGCCGCGGCCCAGCGCCTCGCCGGCACGCCGTGGACGCTGAACTCCGATGTGCCCGGCCCCTGGCTGCGCGGTTCCCAGGCCCGGCTGGGCAGAGCGGCCACGGCCATCCTTGACCGGGCGCTTGAACGCGGAGGCATCACCATGCGCGGATATGACCGTGTACTGCGGGTGGCCTGGTCCATCGCCGACCTCGAGGGCGTGTCCCGGCCCGGCATCGAACAGGTAGGGCAGGCCTTGTATCTGCGGAAGGGAATGACGTCATGATGCTGTTTGGGCTGGAGGAATCCACGGTGGTTGCGCTGACCGGGGGCGTGCGGTCAACCGTCGGGTCTGGCCCGGCGGATGCCGCGGCCGCCGCCGATGTGTTCGCGCGCGCCGCGTGGACCGGTATCTCGGAGCCGGGCGACGGCGCCGCCGGACTGCTCGTGCAGGGACTGGGGGCTGGGCCCGCACTCACTGCCGTCCTCGACCTGTGGACCGGGGCCCGGCTCGCGGGCGCGCTGGCCGCAACAGGGTTACCACTGACCGACGACCTGCAGGCCCTACTGGAGCTGGCCCTGCAACGCTGGCGGCCGCGATTATCCTCGGCCGAGGTGATCCGTTCCCTGCAGCAGGCGGCACGCGCGTCCGCCGGGCTCCTGGTGCCCACCGATGCACATTGGCCGAGCGGCGTCGACGACCTGGCAGTCCACGCGCCGATCGCACTCTGGTGGCGGGGCATCCCGACCGCTCTGACGGCGCTGTCCAACTCGATCGCCCTGGTGGGTGCCCGCGCGGCCACCGGCTACGGCGAGCATGTGACGATGGAGGCCTCGGCCGGGCTCGTCGACCGCGGCTTTCTCATTGTCTCCGGGGCGGCGTACGGCATTGACGGTATGGCGCACCGGGCGGCACTGGCCAGCTCGGGGCTGACCGTCGCGTTCCTCGCCGGGGGAGTGGACCGCTTCTATCCGAGCGGCCACGACGCCCTGCTGAGCCGCATCGCCACGATGGGGGCGATCATTTCCGAACTGCCCTGCGGGGCCGCGCCCACCAAATGGAGGTTCCTGCAACGCAACCGGTTGATCGCCGCCGCCAGCGCGGCCACGGTCGTGCTCGAGGCCGGCTGGCGCTCGGGTTCGCTCAACACGGCCGGGCATGCCGCCGCTCTCGGCCGGCCGCTCGGGGCCGTTCCGGGCCCGGTGACCTCGCCGACGTCGGCCGGCTGTCATCGGCTGATCCGCGAGTATGACGCCGTCTGCGTCAGCACAGCCGCGGAGATGGCCGAACTGGTGGGCGAACGGATGCTGAGCCTCACCCTCGACCTGCCGCCAGCCGACGGAGACACGGCCGGGTTCGGCGGCCGCACGAGCGAGCAGGTGCGCGTGTTCGACGCTCTGAGCACGCGGGCGGCGCGCAGCGTGACCGACATCGCCCGCCGGGCCGGACTGTCGATGTCAGCGGTGCAGGGGTCCCTCGGCGCCCTCGATCTGGAGGGAGTGGTTCGGGAGAAAGAGACCGGCTGGGTGCGCGGCCGGTAACGGTTCGCCGTTCACCCCCACTGGTCGTCCCCCGTCCTGTCGACGTTTCAGCACATCGACCGTGGCTCCGTCGTTGTCATCCATGATCACTGCAAGACTCCTGATCACTGGACGATCGTGACGATGACGGAGGCGCTCACAAGCCCCGGAGCTTCCGCCCTGAACGTGTACAGGCCCGATTGATTGCCTTGGTAACTGACCTGGCAGTCACTGAACGTAGCAACACCGTTGAGAGAAGTCCCGGTTGTCGCCGCGCACAACAGCGTGCCGGCTCTGTTGGGAGGCGGACTCGCAGAGAGCGTGACGCTTACAGCGACGTTCGCTGTGTTGCCGAAGGCATCCTGGATCGTGATTTCCGGCTGAGGCACGAAGGGGGCGTTCCTCTAGTAGCTCTTCTGAGGGAATGTTCCGGTGAAAGCGAGTTTGGACGCGGCCCCGGCCGAGATCATGATGGTGTTGCTCGCGGCCGTGATGGAGCCTGCCACGGCGGCCGTCAGTGTGTAGGCGACGGCCTTGTCGATCCGTCAACCGGTGAAGGTCGTGACGCCGGCGGTGCTGGCGGAAGCACACGCGAACAGGGTGACCTCGACGGGTGCATTGGTGAGGCTCAATGTCACGGCGGCGGTGCTGTTCGTGACGGTGTTGCCACCGGCATCCTGCACCGTGACAACCGGTTGGGTGAAGAAGGCACTCTGACTGATGGCAGTGCTAGTCGGGAAGGCGATGGCTAGTTTTGCTACGGAGCCGACCAAAATGGTGATGCTGCCGGACTCGGCCGTCCAGGTCCCTGAGGCCGCCGTGAGTGTGTAGTTGCCGGGTTTGTCGATCCGGCAACCGGTGAAGGCCGCGACACCGGACGCGGCCGCGAGCGGGTTGCCCGAGGTGCTGGACAACGCGGCGCCTGCCTGAGTCGTAAAGCTGATGGGGGCAGTGCTGGTGGTGACGGTGTTTCCGAACGCATCCTGCACGGCAATGACAGGTTGGGTTGAGAACGGGGTTCCGCCGCTACTGCTATTGGCGGGCTGTGCGGTGAAAGCGAGTCTCTGAGCGGGCCCGGCACTGACGTTGATGCCGTTGCTCGTGGCGTCGGCGAGCCCGGCCGAGGTGGCGGTGAGCGTTTAGCTGCCGGCCTTGTCGATCTGGCAGCCGGCGAAGGCGGCGAAGCCCGAGACGGCGGCCCGGGTGTTCGCGGCGCAGGTCAGGATGGCCCCGGCGGGTGAGGTGAGGCCGAGGCTGATCGTTGCGGTGCTGCCGGTGATGGTGTTTCCGCCGGCGTCCTGAACGGTGACAACCGGTTGGACGGGCGCGGCGAACGTGGACTGGCTGGTGGCGGAGAAATCAACGGCAGGTTGAGTGAAGGACAGGTTCTTCACGGAGCCCACGGAAACGGTCAGGGCGGTGCTCGTGGCGGCGGTCATGGCGCCGGAGGCCGCGGTGAGCGTGTAGGTGCCGGCCCTGTCGACGGCGCAGCCGGTGAAGACCGCGACACCGGATGCTGCCGCCAGCGGGTTGGTTGGGTGCGTGAGCCTGGCACCGCCGGGCGTCGTGATGCTGAGGGTTATGGGGGCGTTGCTGACGGTGACGGTATTTCCGAACGCGTCCAGCACCGTGACCACAGGCTGGGTGGGGACCATCCCGCCGGTGCTGTTGGAAGGTTGCGTTGCGAACACGAGCTGCGTGGCGCTGCCGGCGGCGATGGTGATACTGCCGCTTGTGGCGGCGGTGAGCCCGTTCGCGGTCGCGGTGAGTGTGTACGTGCCGGCCTTGTCGAACTGGCAGCCGGAGAAGACCGCGATGCCGGATCCGGCTGGCAGCGGATTCTGGTCGGAGGTGAGGTTCGCTCCGGCGGGCGACCCGGTGATTGCCAGGGTGACCGGGCTGGTACTGGTCGGCACGGTCTCTCCGGCGGCATTCTGGATCGCGACGCTGGGCTGGGCTGTGAAGACGGTACCGCTGGTCGCGTCGGACGGTTGGGCCTGGAACGCGACGTTCGTCGGATTCGAGACCGTCACGGTGCCACTGGGGGCGCTCGCCGCGGTCCAGCCGTTGTAGACGGCGGTGACCATGTAGGTATAGTCGCCGGTCAGAACGAGCAGGTCCTCGCAAAACGCGGTGGCCACGGTGATGGTCGGGCTGGTGCCGCAGGCCGGGGTTGCCGTGCCGGTGCCGGTCTCGGTGCGGGTGGCATAGTAGCCGGTCGGCGCGGGCGTGCCGACGGATGCCGTCCAGCGCAGGCTCACGGTGCCGGCGCTCGTCGCGGGAACGATTACTTCGGTGGGCGGAAGAAGCGTGCCGAGGGCTGCCGAGCCGGAGCCGAGCCCGGGGGCGGTGTAATACGCGGAGGCGCCACCGGTGACGGACACGACCAACACGGCAAGGGTCACGGCGGCGGTGAGGCCGAAGAGTGAGAGGCGGGTGTTTCCGGATGCGGAACGGTGGGGACGCAGGGAAGTCACGTCAACCTCTCACAGCTGTCGAACGAGCAAGAATATTCAAGGACTCAGATATACCAAAATGAAAATCGCACAGGGGGGCAGGCTCGAAGGGAGCCTGCCCACCTGTGATCGAGCTAGTTGGACGTGAGCGTCAGCGTGACGGTGGCGCCCTTCCAGGCGTCCTGGTCGTCAGGGGTGTCAAGGAACTCGAGCGTCGAGGTTCCCGTGATGGTCACATCGACGGCGGTCTGGTTCCTGGGTGTGCGCATCACGCGCGTGTCGGAGACGACGGACGGGGCGATCGTGAAGTTGTCGGCGAAGACACACCCCGGGGCGTCGGTGGTGCCGGTCTGGGAGATGGTTGCGACCTTGAGGCTGGACGTGCCCGTATTGTTTGTGGAGTACGTGACCGGCACGGAGGCGCCCGGGGTCAGACTGTCGGCCAGGTGGGCGCTCAGCGCCAGCGTGCCGTTGGACTTGGCGTTGGCCGCCGCACCGGTGCCGGAGCCGGTCGTCGACCAGTAGGCGTACGCTCCGCCTCCGCCGACCAGGAGCATCGCGGCCGCGACGAGCGCGATGCTCCTCGTCCGCAGCTGCTTGGCGGTGCCGGCAGTTGCCTAGGGTGTGGTCTTTTCGGTCATGTGATGCCCTTCTATCGATCTCGGGTCTCGACAGTCCTCATCTGTGAGGACACGTGCTGAAAGCGAGGGCGGTCTCGTGTGCGCCGTTAGGCCGGATGCGCCTCCAGAACGGGACTACGGGTACCCCCAATAGTGAGCTCGCGCGATTCCCGCCGAAGGGTGAATTGGCGCGACGACAGGCCGACGTCGGGGGCAGGCCGTAGTCTGGGCGGCACCCACGAAAGGTGAGTCATGTCAGTCGTGCAACTGGGCCAATACCCTCCAGCCACCCACCTCATCGCGCATATCAGCGACACCCACTTCCTCGGCGGAGGTCGAGCGCTCTACGGCGCGGTCGACACCGACACCACCGTGTACCAGGCGATGGCGCAGTTGGAGCGGTCCGGCCTTCGGCCCGACGCGCTGCTCTTCACCGGTGACATCGCGGACCGCGGTGAAGCCGCTGCGTACCGCCGGGTGCGTGACATCGTCGAGGCCGCGGCCGAACGGATGGGCGCGCCCGTCATCTGGGTGATGGGGAACCACGACAAGCGCGAGGCCTTCCGCACCGAGCTGCTCCGGGAAAAAGCATCCTCGGCGCCGATCGACCGGGTCTTCGACATCGGGGGAGTGCGCATCATCGCACTGGACACGAGTGTTCCGGGTTATCACCACGGCGACCTGTCCGGCGCGCAGTTGGCGTGGCTGGCCGAGGTGCTCAGCGAGTCTGCTCCGCACGGCTCCCTGCTGGCGCTTCATCATCCGCCGGTGCCGACGATGTTGCCGCTGATGTCCATTCTCGAGCTGCGGGGGCAGCCCCGACTGGCTGAGGTGGTGGCCGGCAGCGATATCCGGGCGATCCTGGGCGGACACCTGCACTACGCGACGACCGGACTCTTCGCGGGTATCCCGGTGTCGGTCGCCGCGGCGACCTGCTATACGATCGATCCGACCGCGCCGCAGGGGGCGCTCAGCGGTCTGCAGGGTGGGCAATCGATCAACCTCGTGCATGTCTACGACGACCAGATCGTGCACTCGCATGTGGCTCTCGGCGAGTTTCCGGCAGCGACCGGCTTCGACGCGGCCTTCCTCGACCGGATGAAGGCGCTCACGCCCGACGAGCGCACCGAGGCCTTCTCGCGGCAGGTCTGACCGAGGTGACTATGCCTGAGTCCGTTCGTGTACCACCGCCGGTTCCCGCGCCGGTGCACCTCCTCGATGCGTCTGTCGACGACTTCGTGGTCTACCTGGCCGTTGAGCGCGGCTTCTCCGTGCACACCGTGCGCGCCTACCGCACCGACCTGGCGGGACTGATCGCCTTCGCCGAAACCCGCAGCGTCATCGACCCGGCGGCGCTGAGCCTCGATCTGCTCCGCGATTGGCTGTGGGTCGGAACCCAGTCGGGGCTGGCGCGGGCGACCATTGCCCGGCGGTCGGCCTCCGCCCGCAGCTTCACGGCCTGGCTGGCACGCACCGGCGGCAGCGCAACCGACCCCGCCGTGCGGCTGCGCTCGCCGAAACCCGGCAGACCACTGCCCCGCGTGATCAACCACACCCAAATGCAGGAGCTACTCACCCACCTGGAACTTCGTGCCGCGGGTCCCGACCCGGCGGCGCTGCGCGACCTCGCGATAGTGGAACTGCTCTATGCGTCGGGGTTGCGGGTGTCGGAGCTCGTTGGCCTCGACGTCACCGACGTCGATCTGCACCGACTCACTGTGCGGGTCACCGGCAAGGGTTCCAAGGAACGCGTCGTTCCCTTCGGCGTGCCGGCCCAGCACGCGATCCTCGCCTATCTCGAACGGGGCCGCCCCCGGCTCGTTGAGACCGCAGCGCCCGCCGAGACCGCGGGCACCGCTGCCGAGACCGCGGGGACGTCGGTGGGCGCGCTGTTCCTCGGTGCGCGCCGCCAGCGCCTCGGCGTGCGGGCGGTCTACCGGCTGGTCGCCACTCTGCTCGCCGATGTGCCCGGCAATGGCCCGGCGGGCCCGCACGCCCTCCGCCACACGGCGGCCACCCACCTGCTCGACGGCGGAGCCGATCTCCGGGCCGTGCAGGAGCTGCTCGGCCACTCCAGCCTCGGCACCACCCAGATCTACACTCATGTCTCGGCCGAACGCCTCAAACAGAGCTACCGCACCGCGCACCCGCGCGCCTGACTCCCCGGCGACGGGTTCCGGGACTGCTCCGCGACTGCCTCGCGGCTGCCGGCCCCTCAGCTGTCTCCTCTCAGGAGCAGGGCCGGCAGCAGCACCGCGCGAGGAACGCCGACCAGATACAGCAGTGGTGACACATAGCCACCGTTCAACCGGGCGCCAAGATGCAGGCACTGCCCAGCGCAGTGCCCGCCGTCAGCAACCTGGCCGACGGGTTGCCCTGCCGCGACCCGGTCACCGACCGCGACACTGGCCGACACCGGCTCGATGCTGGACACCAGGCCGTCGGCATGTTCGATCGAGAGCACGGGGCGGTCGACCACGACCCCGGCGAACGAGACGATACCGTCGGCCGGTGCGACCACCTGCCGGCCGACCTTGGCCGACAGATCCAGACCCCGATGGCCCGGCGCATACAGCGTGGCCGGCGCCTGGAAACCCCGGAGCACCGGATGCGGCGGAGCCAGCGGCCAGTGCCAGGTGCCGGAGGTGGCCGTCTCCGCAGCCGTCTCCGCAGCCGACTCCGGAGCCGTCTCCGGAGCCGTCTCCGTGACTGACGCCGCCCCGGATGGTGTCGCACCCGCCGCGTCGCTCCGCACGATGGACAGGTAGGACAGCGGCAGCAGCGCGGCCGCGAGGAGCAGACGGAAGGCATTCATGCCACCACCGTGCGGCCTCCGTCCCACCCGAAACCGGTGAGGGCGGTATTCGTGACCGGATCCCGGACCACCCCGCCTGGGGAGGGACGCCCGCACGTGCCGGCGCGCGCGCGAGGCACCCCCGTGGGTGCTAAACTTCCCGGAGCAGCGCTTGCGCGCTGACTACGCGTGCCCATTCGGCCTCCAGACCCACTCGGTCCTCGTTTCTTTCAGATGCGGGGCGGTTCTGTGCCGGGCACCAGGAGTAGTGATCATCCGATCACGACACAAACCGATTGGCGTTCGCCTGCATCGCAGCGCGCGCCGGACAAGGAGAACGGCTCATGGCCGTCGTAACCATCCGCCAGCTGCTCGACAGCGGCGTGCACTTCGGGCACCAGACCCGCCGTTGGAACCCGAAGATGAAGCGCTTCATCTTCACGGAGCGATCCGGCATCTACATCATCGACCTGCAGCAGTCGCTCGGGTTTGTCGACAAGGCCTATGACTTCGTCAAGGAGACGGTTGCCCACGGTGGCACCATCCTCTTCGTCGGAACGAAGAAGCAGGCGCAGGAATCGATCGCCGAACAGGCCATCCGCGTGGGCCAGCCCTACGTCAACCAGCGCTGGCTCGGTGGCCTCCTCACCAACTTCCAGACCGTTTCCAAGCGTCTGGCCCGCATGAAAGAGCTTGAAGAGCTCGACTTCGAGGACACCGCCAAGAGCGGTTTCACGAAGAAGGAAATGCTCATCAAGAAGCGCGAGCTCGTCAAGCTGCACAAGAGCCTCGGCGGCATCCGCAACCTCACGAAGACGCCGTCGGCGCTGTGGGTTGTGGACACCAACAAGGAGCACCTCGCCATTGACGAAGCCCGCAAGCTCGGCATCCCCGTCATCGCGATCCTTGACACCAACTGCGACCCGGACGACGTCCAGTACCCGATCCCGGGCAACGACGACGCCATTCGTTCCGTCGGCCTGCTGACCCGCATCATCGCGGACGCTGCAGCCGAGGGTCTCATCCAGCGCCACGCCAAGCCGGAGGCCGAAATCGAGCCTCTCGCCGCGTGGGAAGCCGAACTCCTGGCCGCTCCTGCCGAGAACGCCCCGGCAGCTGACGAAGCCGCCGCCGTCTCCGACGAGACCGCCGAGGCCGTCGTGGCCGCGCCGGTTGCCGACGAGGAAGCCGCCGCAGCCTCCGCCGCAGAAGCCGAAGCCGCAGCCGTTGTTGCAGCCGACGCTCCCGCCGAAGAAACCAAGTAAGGACCAAGCATGGCAAGCATCAGCCTCGCAGACGTCAAAGCGCTGCGCGAGCGCCTCGGTACCGGCATGGTCGACACCAAGAACGCCCTCGTTGAAGCCGAAGGCGACATGGAAAAGGCCGTCGAACTCCTTCGAATGAAGGGTGCGAAGGGTAACGCCAAACGCGCCGATCGTTCCACCTCCGAGGGACTCGTCGCCGCCAAGGAAATCGGCAACACTGCCACCCTGATCGAACTCGCCTGCGAGACCGACTTCGTCGCCAAGGGCGATAAGTTCGTTGCACTAGCGGAGAAGGTCTTGGACGCGGTCGCCGCTGCCACGGCCACCACGGTCGAGGAAGGCCTGGCCGCTCCGGTCGACGGTCAGACCGTCGGCCAGCTCATCGACGGCGAGGCCGCGATCATTGGCGAGAAGTTCGAACTTCGCCGCGTCGCATCCGTCACGGGTGAGAAGTTCGCGATCTACCTGCACAAGACCAGCAAGGACCTGCCCCCGCAGGTCGGCGTCGTTCTGGGTTACTCCGGAGATGACGCGGAGACCGCGCGCAGCGTGGCTCAGCACATTTCTTTCGCGAACCCCGAGTACCTCGCTCGCGAAGACGTTCCTTCCGACCTCGTTGAGGCCGAACGCCGGATCGTCACCGAGATCTCGAAGAACGAGGGCAAGCCGGAGGCGGCACTGCCCAAGATTGTCGAGGGTCGCGTGACCGCGTACTTCAAGCAGGTTGCACTCCTCGAGCAGGATTATGCCAAGGACAACAAGCTGTCCGTCAGCAAGGTCCTGGCTGATGCCGTACTGACCGTCTCGGGCTTCGCCCGATTCAAGGTCGGCGCGTAACCGGTCGTTCGATCGTAGTGAAGGAGATCGGGTTGCAGTCGCAATCCGGTCTCCTTCTGTGTGTGGGCACCCACCAGCCCACCCAGTAGTTTTAGAACACCGCCGGAACACGGCACAGCACGGCACAGCACGGCACGGCACAGAGCATCACGAGGGAAGAAGCGCACAGAATGTCAGACACGGTCAAGAAGCGCAGGGTCCTCCTCAAACTTTCCGGCGAAGCCTTCGGGGCAGGCAGCCTGGGCGTCAATCCCGACGTCATCAGTGCCCTCGCCCGCGAGATCGCCGAGGCGGCCAAGCAGGTCGAGATCGCGATCGTCGTCGGCGGCGGCAACTTCTTCCGCGGCGCCGAATTGTCGCAGCGTGGAATGGACCGCGGCCGTGCCGACTACATGGGCATGCTCGGCACCGTCATGAACGCCCTGGCCCTCCAGGACTTCCTCGAGCAGGCCGGAGCCGAGACACGGGTGCAGTCCGCGATCGCGATGACCCAGGTCGCCGAACCGTACATCCCTCGTCGCGCGGAACGCCACCTCGAAAAGGGCCGCGTGGTCATCTTCGGCGCCGGCGCCGGGCTGCCCTACTTCTCCACCGATACGGTTGCGGCTCAGCGTGCCCTGGAAATCGATGCGGACATCGTGCTCGTCGCCAAGAACGGCGTCGACGGGGTTTACTCCGACGACCCGCGCACCAACCCGGACGCGCACAAGATCGACCACATCACCTATCAGGAGGCCCTGCAGCGCGGCCTCAAGGTCGTCGACTCGACCGCCTTCAGCCTCTGCATGGACAACGGAATGCCCATGCAGGTGTTCGGGATGGCCCCGCACGGCAACGTGACGGCCGCCATTCTCGGCGCCGATCTGGGAACCCTCGTCTCCAACTAAGCTTGACAATGCCATCGAAGAAGGAGTCATCGTGATCACGGATGTTCTGTCCGACGCCACCGCCCGCATGCACAAGGCCGTGGAAGCCGCCAAAGACGACTTCGCGACCGTGCGAACCGGTCGTGCGAACCCGCAGATGTTCGCCAAGATCCTGGTGAACTACTACGGCACACCGACGCCGCTGGAACAGCTCGCCTCGCTGCAGAACCAGGAGGCCCGCACGCTCCTGATCGGGCCGTACGACAAGGGCGCCCTGCGAGACATCGAGCAGGCCATTCGCGACACCCCGAACCTGGGCGCCAACCTCGGAAACGACGGCAACGTCATCCGGGCCACACTGCCGGAGCTGACCGCGGACCGCCGCAAGGAATATGTCAAGATCGTACGCACCAAGGCCGAAGATGCCAAGGTGTCGGTGCGCAACCTGCGCCGCAAGGCCAAGGACGACCTCGACGCGCTCAAGAGTGAAGTGGGAGACGACGACGTGGCACGCGGCGAGAAAGAACTCGAACACATTACCAAGACCCACGTGGATGCCATCGATGACGCCCTGAAGCGCAAAGAAGCAGAACTCCTCGAGATCTAAGGACGATCCAGCCTCATGACGGACGAATCAGGCGATTCCGGAGAACGCGAAGGGTTGCGCGCCAAGCGTGAGCATGGTGTCAGTCGCGCCGAGTTCAGGGCCCAGATGCAGTCGAAGAAGGCCGATCTCGAACGTCAGATGCTGGCGACCCGGGCGCAACTGGATGCGACTCAGGAACGCATCCAGGCGCGCACCGGGCGTAACCTGATCCTGGCAACCCTGATCGGGCTCGCGCTTGGTTTGTTCATGCTGTTCAGCCTCATCTTCATCAAAGACCTGTTCATGGTCTGCGCGATCGCGTTCGTGGGTTTCACGGCCTTTGAACTTGCTCAGGCGCTCCGTCTCGCCGGACGCAACGTGCCGCGCGTGCCGGTTGTCCTGGCATCCGTGGGCGTCGTGCCTGCCGCGTTCTACCTCGGCGCGGCCGGCCAGTGGCTGGCCACGCTCGCCGGCATTGGATTGATCGCCCTGTGGCGGCTGGCTTTTCTCGTCCGGCGCGCCCACCGCGCTCCCGCCCGGGAGGTGCTCGGCGACATCGGTGGTGGCTTCCTGATCCAGGCCTACGTCGTCTTCCTCGGCAGCTTTTCTGTGCTCCTGGTCGCCCAACCCGACGGCCAGTGGTGGACCCTCGCCTTCCTGCTGCTGGTCATCTCCGCCGACACCGCGGCGTACGCCGCCGGCCTCAGCTTCGGCAAGCACCGCATGGTCCCCTCGATCAGCCCGAAGAAGACCTGGGAAGGGTTCGCCGGCGCCGGCGTCGCCTGTCTCGGGATCGGCGTGCTGCTCGCCGTGTTCATGCTCGACCAGCCCTGGTGGTTCGGCCTTGTCTTCGGGGTGGTCATCTTGTTCAGCGCGACTTTCGGCGACCTGGCCGAATCCCTGATCAAGCGTGACCTCGGCATCAAGGATATGAGTTCCTGGCTGCCTGGTCACGGCGGTCTCCTCGACCGGTTGGATTCGATCCTGCCGTCGGCCGCAGCCGCGTACGCCCTCTACCTGATCTTCGCTTAGCGGCCTCGGTTTAGTCAGGCGCGCGGCAGTGAGGCAGAATGTCCCAGTGACCTCCACCTTCCCTCGGACCGGCAAGAAGACGCTCGGCTACAGCGCTCCGCAGGTGGAGGAGTTCCTCGCCGTCGCCCGAAAAGCGTATGACGCCACCGACGACAGCGTCGGGTTGACCGCCGAGGACATCCGTCACACCGCGTTCAGCATGCACAAGGGCGGATATTCGCCTACGCACGTGGATGCGGCCCTCGAGCGTCTCGAAGACGCTTTCGCGACCCGCGACCGGGACCGTGCGGCGCAGGCGCAGGGCACCGAGGCGTGGCTGGCCGAGGTGCATGACCTCGCTCAGGTGCTCGTGAACCGGCTCAGCCGGAAGGACGGACACCGCTTCCACCGGGTGAGCGTCCTCAGCGTCGGCTACAGCCGGGCGGATGTCGACCGGCTCTCCCACAAGCTCGTCCGGTACTTCGAAGACGGGCTCCCCATAACGGTGCAAGATGTGCGCTGTGCCGTCTTCCGGCCCCAGCACGGCGGTTACCGGGAAGCCCAGGTCGACGTTGTGCTGGACAGCGTCGTCGACGTGATCCTGGCCGTCCGTTGAGGTGCGTCGCGCGCCGTGTCGAGGTCAATCGGCACCGTTATCTGGCTGTTATGTCGGATTTCCGATAGGCTCGAAAAATCGTGGGTAGACATCTGAACATCATTGAGTCCGAACACGCCGTCAGGCCCGTCAAGGTCAGAATGAGAAGGTCCCGCCCGCGAGGGCGCATCCCCCTCGTCGCCTTCACCGCCGCAGCGGCGTTCGTACTCGTCACGGTCGTCGACCCGTATTCCGGCGCGACGGCCTCACCCTACTTCCAGGTTGCCGGTGACCGATTCAACGGTGAGGCAGCCCAGGAGATCCAGGTCACTGCCGCAGCCTCGAACACCTTCACGCGTGACAGTTTCACCGTCACCGAGAAACCCAAGCCCGTTCCCGTTCCCGTTCCCGTCGCCGCTCCCGTCGCGTCCCGGTCCGCGTCGAGTTCGGCTCCATCGGCGGCCGTTCCTGACCCCGGTTCCGCGCAGGCGATTGCCGCCGATGCGGTGGCCGCCCGCGGCTGGGGCGACGATCAGTTCAACTGTCTCGTGTCGCTCTGGAACAAGGAGTCCGGCTGGCGCGTCAATGCGGAGAACAGCTCCAGCGGTGCCTACGGAATCCCGCAGTCGCTGCCGGGCTCCAAGATGGCCACCGCCGGTGATGACTGGGCGACCAACCCCGCGACCCAGATCCAGTGGGGCCTCGGCTACATCTCGGGCCGCTACGGCACCCCCTGCGGCGCCTGGGCGCACTCCGGCGACGTCGGCTGGTACTAGCGCTCTGTGTTCGTCCAGGGTCGCACGTAGACTGGCTCAATGGCCCGCAGCAACCGACCCCGTGGCCGCAAGCCCGGTCCGGGAGCCGATGATGACGGCCTTGAGCGGATGCGTGCCGGCTGGCGACGCACGGAAACCCGCCGCGACGGCCTCTGGACGGTGCAACCCGTACCGGGGCCGCAAGCCGTGAAATCGTACCTCTGCCCCGGCTGCCACGGCGAGGTTGCCCCCGGCACCGCGCACGTGGTCGCCTGGCGCGGCGACGGCGTCATGGGTGAGGCATCCGACCTTGCCGCGAGGCGCCACTGGCACTCGCACTGCTGGAAGATCAAATAACCGCCCAAGCGGCACCAGGGGAGAAACCATGACGTCGAGTGTGGAAATTCGTGGCGGCGTCGAGCTGCCGGCCGTGCGCGAGCAGATCGAGCTGCACACCGCGGACGGCCTGACCCTGGTCGGCGAACTGGCCACGCCCGTGAGCCGGGCACCGGTGGCGACGCTGGTAACGCTGCATCCGCTGCCCACTCACGGCGGCTTCATGGACTCACACATCCTGCGTAAGGCGGCCGGGCGGCTGCCGGCCCTGGCCGACCTGGCGGTGTTGCGCTTCAATACGCGCGGCACGACGTCGCCGCGCGGCACGAGTGGCGGCAGCTTCGGCGACGGCCTCGATGAGCGCCTCGACGTTGCCGCCGCGATGGCGTTCGTCGCCGAGCGCGGGCTGCCCGATCCCTGGCTGCTCGGCTGGTCGTTCGGCACGGAACTCGCAATCAAGTACGGCCTGGAGCACCCGGTCCGGGGTGCCATTCTCCTGTCGCCGCCGCTGCACCGGGCGTCTGACGCCGAGCTGGCCGCCTGGGCCGGCCGGGACGCGAGGCTGGTGGCCGTCATCCCCGAGTTCGACGACTACCTCCGCCCCGAGGAGGCCCGGGAACGCTTCGCGAGCGTGCCGGACACCCGGCTCATTGCCGTGGAGGGCGGGAAGCACCTGTGGGTGGGGGAGAGTGCCACCCGCCGCGTACTCGACGAGATCGTCGCCGTGGTCAACCCGGCCGCCGCGCCTCTGCCCACGGAGTGGACTGCATCGGCCTAGTACCCGACCGTCCTAGAGCTCGTTCTGTCGGGGGATCACGACCTGCTTGATGATCATGATGGTTGCCGCGGCGACGGGGATGGCGATCAGCGCGCCGAGGATGCCGAGCAGACTGCCGCCCGCGAGAGCGGCGACCACGACGACGGCGCCGGGAACGGCCACGGCCCGGTTCATGATGTTGGGGCTGAGCAGATAAGCCTCCACCTGCATATAGATCAGGTAGTAGATCGCGGCGACCAACGCCGTGAACATCGAGCTGCCGATTCCGGGGATCAGGCAGGTCAGCACGATGATGATCGACCCGGAGATCGTGCCCACGAGGGGGATCAGCGAGAACAGGAACGCGATCAGCGCGAGCAGCGCCGGGAACGGCGCGCCGATGATCGACAGGAAGATGAAGCTGAGCACGCCGTTGCAGAGCGCCAGGGCTCCCTGGCCGATCACGAATCGGCCGACGGATGTCGTGATCTGCTCGCTGAGATCGGCGAACCGAGCCCGCTTCGAGGCCGGTACCAGCTGATACACGGCCTGCTTGATGCTGTTCAGCGATGCCGTGAAGTACAGCGTGAGGATCAGGATGATCAGGGCGCCGAAAAGGCCGCTGACGATGGCGAGGCCGGACTGGATGATCGTGCTCGTGATGTTGGTGATGTTGCCGCCGACGAAATCGGTGACCGACTCTGTGATTTTCGACAGCGGGAGAGCCGGAAACTGCTTCTGCACATCGGCGAGAAAGGTGGAGGTGTTGATGGACGTGACCAGGTCCGGGATGGCCTTGGAGAGCTTGGAGACCTGGTCGACGATGATCGGCACGACGGTGAAGATCACTCCGGTCAGAACCCCGATCACGGCGACGAGCACCGTGAGCATGGCTGCCCAGCGGGGAAACCTCTTCTTCTCGAGCCAGGAGACGGCCGGGTCGAGCCCGAGCGCGAGGAACAGTGCCGCACCGATGTAGGTGATGATCGTTTGCAGAGTGATCACCGACGTGATGATGAGCAGGCCGACGCCGACGCCGAGGGTGCCGATCAGTCCGACGCGAAAAGCATTCTGAATCTTCACTGATGTCCCCTCGGCTGGTGTCAGTGCTCGTCGTCGTCGTTGGCGGCGACCTTTTCCGCCTGCGTGAGCAGACCGCGCAGGCTCTCGAAGTAGCCGGCCACGGCGTCACGCTCAATCCTAATCTGGGACAGGCGCTCCTCCGCGTCGGCCACGAGCACGCGCGTGCGCAGTTCGGCATCGGTCACCAGCGCGGCGGCCCGCGTCTCGGCGTCTCGCACCAGACGTTCCACCGATTCCTCGGCAACCTTCTTCGATGCCCTGACCTCATCGCGGGCGGAGGCGTCCAGCTGGTCGTTCAATGCGCGCAGTTCGACCGTGCGCCGGTTCGTCTCGGCAAGCTGCTTGGTGGCATCCGCGACGAACTTCTGCGTCTGGGCCACCGCCTCCTGGTGGCGCTGCAGCTGGCCCTGCTCCGCTTCGTCTCGCCGGGCCTTCAGCTCGACGTCGAGGTCGGCCCTGGTCTGATCGATCTCGCGCTTGAGCTTGGCGGCTTCGTGCTCTCCCCGCTTGCGAGCGGCCGTCAGATGGTTCTCCAGGTCGATGCGCAGCTGCTCGCTTTCGGCGGTGAAGTCGGCGCGGGTCTGCTCATTGTCACGACCAAGGTCGGCGTGGGACTGCTCGATCTCGGCCGCGAGGCCGACGCGTGCCTTGTCGATCTCACGGCTGAGGTCGGCGCGCTGGCGTTCGAGGTCGCGGGCCAGGTCGGTCTGGGCCTGCTCGCTTTCGACGGACAAATCCGCGCGCTGCTGCAGCGTCTCCCGTTCGAGGTCGGTTCTCGCCTGCTCGATTTCGATTGCGAGAAGGTTGCGGGCCTGTTCGGTCTCGTGGGCGACATCGATGCGAGCCTGTTCGGTTTCCCGGACGAGGTCGATGCGGTGCTGATCCGTCTCGGCGGCGAGGTCGATGCGAGCCTGTTCGGTTTCCCGGGCCAGGTCGGCGCGTTGCTGGTCGAGTTCGTGGGCGACTTCGGCGCGGGTCAACTCGGTCTCGCTCGTGAGCCCGGCCGCGACCTCACGGGCCTCGGTCGCCTCCCGCTGCGCCACCACGCGAACCTCGGCGGCCTCGCGCTCCGCCTCTGAGCGGATCGCGGCCACTTCCCGCTTCACGGTTGCGCGCAGCTCGGCGGCCTCGGTGGCCACCGCTCCGCGGATGGCCGCCGCTTCGTGCACGGCGTCCTGGGTGAGCGTGGTGGAGTCCTCGTGGGCCCGGGCGAGTAAGTCGTCGGCTTCAGCGACGGCATCATTGAGGATGCGGCCGGCCTTGACCGCGGCATCCGACAGAGCCCGTTCGGCGTGCTCCTTGCCCTCGCGGAGCAGGGTCTGCACTTCGCTCGCTGCGGAGGCGCGCAGCCGTTCGGCGTCGATGTCCGCCTGGGCGATCACCCTCGTCGACTGCTCTTCCGCCACGCGCAGGGTGTTCTCGAGCTTGGTGCCGAGACCGGAGAACGTGGGGCTGCCGACCTCTTCGATTTCCGCGTTCAGATCGTCGATCTGGGTGGTGAGGCGTTTGATTTCCTTCTTCGCCTCGGTGCCCTGGGTATTCGCCTGAATCAGGTCGCGGCGCAGTCCCTGGATGGTCTTGTCGACTTCGTCGCGGTCGTAGCCGCGGAATACCTGGGTGAAGTCTGCTTCGTCGTTCGCCACGCTGTCTCCTCAAAATGGGGCTCTGACCCCCGTTTACGGACTGACAGAGGGAGCCTCCACAATTTTAGTCTGTTCAGACCGCACTGGTGCGTCCCAACCCGAGGGACTATTAGGTGCCTCTCAGGGGCAACCAGTATCGTAAGACGTCCTGTCTGTTGCTGATCGGGCCCGCATCCGGGTCCAACGTGCCCGTGTGCGCGATGAGCGGCCGGCGACACAGGAGGGTTGACGTGCGTTTTGTTCTTGCCATAGTGGCATTCGTCCTTGCTGCGGCGATGATTGTGCTCGGCATCGCCCAGCGGACCATTTTTCTCGATCCGGCCTCGGTGAGCCTGAGCGCATCCGTGGAGGACGCCCTCTTCGCGGTGGTCGAGTCCAGTGCGCTCAATGCGGTGCCGGGAAGCCAGACGATCACCGTCAGTGGTTCCGAAAAGGTTTTCCTGGCCTACGGGCGCACCGACGACGTCAAGGCGTGGCTCGGAGATGAACCGTACGTCGACATCCGCAAGGCCAAGGACACGGTCGCCCTCAGCAGCACGCTCATCGATCCGGCCACGGAGGCCGAATCGGCCACCGAGTCTGAGTCCGGCCCCGCGGCGCCGGCGGACCCCGCGGCTGAGCCGGAGACGGTCGCCAACCCGGCGGGCTCCGACCTGTGGCTGCAGGAGTTCACGGCTGAGAACACGCTGACCACCACCCTCAAGGTTCCCGACGGCATCTCCCTGATCGTGGCCTCCGACGGCACGGCCCCCGCGCCCACAGATGTCAGCCTGTCCTGGCCTACCGACAACTCCACTCCCTGGGCAGGCCCGCTGATCGTCGGCGGCGCTGCCGTCGGCCTGATCGGCTTGATCATCTACCTCCTGGCGCTCCTGCACCTGCGCCGCTCCCGCGGCCCCCGCCGCAATCTGCCCCGCGGACCACGGATGCCCCGGCTCCCGCGCGTGCCCCGTCCAAAGGCCATCAAGGCGAGCCAGATCAACCGATCCGGTAAATCGATCGCCCGGTCCATGGTCGCCGTGCCCGTGATCCTGGTCAGCGGTTTGGTGCTCAGCGGTTGCTCGGCCGATTTCTGGCCGGCCACGTCCTCTCCCGACGCTGCCGCCAGTGGGACGCCGACTCCGACCGACACCGCCGGCCCGGCCCAGGACGTGCCGCCGCCCGCCGTGACGGTGCCGCAACTCGAACGCATCGTGACCGATATCGCCTCGGTGACCGCGGATGCCGATGCGAGCCTCAACGCCGACACCCTCGCCACCCGGTTCACCGGCCCGGCATTGGAGAAGCGACTGGCGAACTACAAGATCCGCGGGGCCGACCCGGCCATCGCCGCGCTTCCGGCGCTGCCCACGTCGCCCCTCCGGCTCACGCTGCCGCAGCAGTCCTCCACCTGGCCGCGCGTCGTCATGACGGTCCTCCAGGACGAGGCTGACACCGCCGCCGCGCCGACGGCCCTCGTGCTGCGACAGGAGTCGCCGCGGGCCGACTACCTGGTCGAATACATGATTCAGCTTGAAGCGGCCGCCACGGTCCCCAAGGTCGCCCCGGCGACCATCGGCGCCCCGATCATTGCGCCCGACTCCACGTTCCTCCTGCTCTCACCCGACCAGGTCGCCGCGGCCTACGCCGACGTGCTCCAGCTGGGGGAGGCCAGCCCCTCCTACGCCCTGTTCGAGGCGGAGGGCGACAGCTTCCGCACCCAGGTCACCGAACTGAAGACCTCACGCCAGGCCGGCCTGCCCTCGACGGCGTCGATCGAATTCGGTGCGGCCGCCGGCACCGGGCGCACCGTGGCATTGGCGACCAACGACTCCGGCAGTATCGTCGCCGTGAGCCTGACCGAGACCGAGACGGTGAAACCGGTGGATGCCGGCGCGACCGTGAGCCCCGAGGGTGCCAGCAAGGCCCTCTCCGGCATTACCGCCACGGCCAAGGGCATCACCAGCACCTACGGCGACCAACTCCTGTTCCATGTTCCGGCCGCCGGTTCGAACGAAAAAATCGTCCTCCTTGGTTTTTCCCAGGGTCTGATCTCATCAACGGAGCTTCCATGAGTGTTGTCCCCCCGTCCCTGTCCGGCATGAACCTGCGTGGAGCCGTAGACCTGTCTACGCTGGTGAACCGTCCGGCGGCGCCGGCCGCGGGCGCACCGCCGGCGCCGGTGGGGCCAGGGGCGCCGGGCGCGCCCGGTACACCCGCGGTGGGTCCGGTCGCCGTACCCAGTCTCGTGCTCGAGGGCACGGATGCGAATTTCGGCGAGATACTGGAACTCTCGATGAGCGTTCCGGTCATCGTGGACCTCTGGGCCGAATGGTGTGAGCCGTGCAAGCAGCTCACGCCGATCCTGGAAAAGCTCGTCCTGGAATACGCCGGCCAGTTCGTGCTGGCCAAGGTCGACGTGGACTCGAACCCGCAGCTCACCCAGGCCTTCCAGGCGCAATCGATCCCGACCGTGGCCGCCGTGATCGGCGGTCAGCCGGTGCAGCTGTTCAGTGGCGCACTGCCTGAGGGCCAGGTGCGCGAGGTTCTGCACCGGGTCTTCGAGCTCGCGGCGCAGCACGGCGTCACCGCCATGGCCGCCGCCCCGGAGGCCGCCGGCGACGCCGAAGCGGAGGCGCCGGCCGCCGAAGAACCCGAGCTGCCGCCGCTGCACCAGGAGGCCTACGACGCCATCGAGCGCGGAGACTATGACGCGGCGATCGCCCTCTACAAGACGGCGCTGGCGCGGGACCCCCGGGACCAGATGGCCGTCGCCGGCCTGGCCCAGGTGAGCCTCCTGGCCCGGTTGCACGGCAAGACCATGGCCGATATCCGCTCCGCCGCGGCGGCCGCGCCCCACGACCTTCAGACGCAGCTCGCGGTCGCCGACCTCGACCTTTCCGGCGGTCACATCGAGGATGCCTTCGATCGGCTGCTCGCCCTCTTCCCCGCGCAGGAGCCGGCCGGCCGCAACCTGATCCGCGAGCGTATCCTGGAATTGTTCGAGGTCATCGGCCAGGACGACCCGCGGGTGCCGCCCACCCGCTCCCGCCTGACCGCGCTGCTGTACTAGACGGCATCGAACTCGTTCGGGATGGGGTCGCTCAGTCCCACGCTCTGCAGCAGCAAAAAATGGCCCCGTCGGCGTTTCCGACGGGGCCATTTGCGCGCTCTCGCGCACTGGGGCGAAGCGGGTCAGCGGTGTAGGCGCAGCCAGAGACCGGCCAGCGGGGGCAGGGTCACCACGGCGGATGCCGGGCGTCCGGCCCACGGCACGGCGAGCGCGGTCACGGCACCCAGGTTTCCGACCCCGGAGCCGCCGAAGTCCGCGGCATCCGTGTTCAGAATCTCCTCCCACACCCCGGCGAACGGCAGGCCGACCTGGTAACCGTTGTGCGGTGCCCCAGAGAAGTTGAACAGGCAGGCAATGGGGTTGCCGTCGGCGTCCCAGCGCAGGAACGAAACCACGTTCTGGGCGGCCGCGCCGCCCTCGAGCAGCTCGAAGCCGCTCGGGTCGTTGTCCTGGGCCCAAAGGCTCGGGTTCGACCGGTACACCCGGTTCAGCTGGCCGACAAGCGTGAACAGGCCGCGGTGAGCCGGCTGGTCGAGGGTCCACCAGTCCAGGCCGCGCTCCTCGCTCCACTCGGAGCGCTGCCCGAATTCCTGACCCATGAACAGAAGTTGCTTGCCGGGGTGCGCCCACATGAAGGCGAGATAGGCACGCACGTTGGCGAGCTGCTGCCAGGAGTCACCGGGCATCTTCGCGACCAGCGAGCCCTTGCCGTGCACGACCTCGTCGTGGCTGATCGGCAACAGGAAATTCTCGCTGAACGCGTAGACGAATGAGAACGTGATCTGGTTGTGGTGGTGCGCCCGATACATCGGGTCGATCTGCATGTACTCCAGCGTGTCGTGCATCCAGCCCATGTTCCATTTGAAACCGAACCCGAGACCACCGGCACTGGTCTGCGCCGTGACCCCACCCCAGTTGGTGGACTCCTCGGCGATCATGACCGTGCCGGGATTTCGCTTGTAGGCGGTGGCCGTGATCTCCTGCAACAGGCTGATCGCCTCGAGGTTCTCGTTGCCGCCGTGGATATTCGGCTCCCACTGGCCGTCCTCGCGGGAGTAGTCCAGGTAGAGCATCGAGGCCACGGCGTCGACCCGCAGCCCGTCGATGTGGAACTCCTCGAGCCAGTAGAGGGCGTTCGCGACCAGAAAGTTGCGAACCTGTTTCTGGCCGAAGTCGAAGACGTAGGTGCCCCAGTCCATCTGCTCGCCGCGGCGAGGGTCGGGGTGCTCGTACAGCGCTTCGCCGTCGAAGCGGGCCAGCGCAAAGTCGTCTTTCGGGAAGTGCCCGGGCACCCAGTCCATCAAGACGCCGATGCCGGCCCGGTGCAGCCGGTCGATCAGGTAGCGCAGGTCGTCGGGGTGGCCGAACCGGCTCGTCGGCGCGTAGTAGCCGCTGACCTGGTAGCCCCACGAGCCGCCGAACGGATGCTCGGTGAGTGGCATGAACTCCACGTGCGTGAACGCCAGTTCGTTCAGATAGTCGATCAGCTGGTCGGCGAGGTCGCGGTAGCTCAGCCCCGGACGCCACGACCCGACGTGCATCTCGTAGATGCTCATGGCCCGGTTGTGGGGGTCGGTGGCCGAACGGTCGGTGAGCCAGCCGGCATCCGCCCACTCGTAGCTGGTCTCACCGATGATGGAGGCCGTCTTGGGCGGGATCTCGGTGTAGCGGGCCATCGGGTCGGCCTTGCGCACCCAGTCGCCCGAGCGGGTCAGCAGCTCGAACTTGTAGTTGGAGCCGGCGGTCAGCCCAGGCACGAACAACTCCCAGACCCCGGTGCTGCCCATGTTGCGCATGGCGTGCAGCGTGCCGGTCCAGGCGTTGAAGTCGCCGATCACGCGGACGGCCCGGGCATGCGGGGCCCACACGGCGAAGGATGTTCCAGACGTGGTGCCCAGCGGGCCCGCGTTCGGCCGGTAGTGGGCGCCGAGAACATCCCACAGGCGTTCGTGGCGACCCTCGCCGAGAAGGTGCAGATCGAGCTCGCCGAGGGTGGGCAGGTAGCGATAGGGGTCGTCGACGATCCAGGTGGGGGCGTCGCTGTAGCGGGCCTCCAGCAGGTAGTCCTGAAGGCCGAGAGTGCTCACGCCCTGCCAGATACCGTGGCCCAGGTGCGCCAGCTCCACATGCGCGCCCGTGAGCAGCACGGCGAAGACCTCGGTCGCGAGCGGGCGGAGGGCACGGATGACGGTGAGCGGGTCCGCGATACCGGCCTGATCGATCAGGTGCTGGCCGAGGACCTCGTGCGGGTTGTAGTAGCTGCCCGTGGAGACGGCCTGGAGGACGTGGTCGGCGATGACCGGCAGCTCGAACGGCCCGGCGGAGTGCAGCGCTCCGGCAGGCTTCGGCACGCTCGCCTTCACGGCTCCCTGCGGCTGGGCGGCAACCGACTCGTCCAGGAACTTCTGGTCAGTGGTCCTTTTGTCAGTGGTCTTCTTGGCTGCGGTCTTCGTGTCTGCGGCCTTCGTGTCTTCGGCCTTTTTGGCCGCCGGACCTCCCTGTGCGTGCTTCATTGAGCTGGTCCTTTCACGTGCAGGATGTGCACCGGTTCGGTGAATGCGTCGAGGCGCACGAAGTTGTCGGCCGACCAGGTCCAGATGGCGCCGGTGATCAGGTCCTCGACCTCGAACACGGAGCCGTACGGCAGACCGAACCGGGCGACGTCGAGGTGCACGACGGTTTGGCGCACGGAGTGGGGGTCGACGTTGGCGACGATGATCAACGCATCCGAGTGCCCGCTGCCCGTGAACGGCGCGTCGAGGAATTTGCTGTAGACAAGGATCCCCTCGTCTTCGCTCTCGTGGAGATCGAGGTTGCGCAGCTGCCCGAGGGCCGGGTGCTCGGCGCGGATCCGGTTGAGAAGGGTGAGGTAGGGCGCCAGGGACGCGCCGGCCGCTTCGGCGCCCGCGAAGTCACGCGGCCGGTACTGGTACTTCTCGTTGTCGATGTTCTCCTCGGCGCCGGGCCGGGCCACGCACTCAAACAGGTCGAAGCCCGTGTACACGCCCCAGGTCGGCGCCGCGGTGGCCGCGAGGGCCGCCCGGATTTTAAACGCCGCCGGACCGCCGAACTGCAGATACTCGGAGAGGATGTCGGGCGTGTTCACGAACAGGTTCGGCCGCAGGAAGTCGGCGGTCTTGTGGGCAAGGCCATCGAAGAATTCCGCGAGTTCCTGCTTCGTGTTGCGCCAGGTGAAGTAGGTGTACGACTGCTGGAACCCCACCTTGCCCAGACCCTGCAGCAGGGCAGGCCGGGTGAAGGCCTCGGCGAGGAAGAAGACATCCGGGAATTCGGCGTTGATCTCAAAAATCAGCCACTCCCAGAAATCGAGCGGCTTCGTGTGCGGGTTGTCGACCCGGAAAATATTGACGCCCACTCCGATCCAGTACCGCACGATCCGCAGCACCTCAGCGCGGATACCCAGAGGGTCATTGTCGAAGTTGACCGGGTAGATGTCCTGATACTTCTTCGGCGGGTTCTCGGCGTAGGCGATGGACTCGTCGGGAAGCGTGGTGAACCACTCCGGGTGCTCGGTGACCCAGGGGTGGTCGGGCGACGCCTGCAGGGCCAGGTCGAGCGCGACCTCGAGGCCGTTCTCGCGAGCAACCGCAAGAAAGAACTGGAAGTCGGCGACGGTGCCGAGGTCCGGGTGGATGGCGTCGTGGCCGCCGTGCGCCGACCCGATCGCCCAGGGCGAGCCGGGGTCGTTCGGTCCGGCGTCGAGCGTGTTGTTGGGTCCCTTGCGGAAAGCCAGGCCGATCGGGTGGATCGGCGGCAGGTAGAGCACGTTGAATCCCATCGCGGCGACGGCCGGAAGCCGGTTGGCCGCGGTGCGGAAGGTGCCGCTCTGCCAGGAGCCGTCGGCGCGCTTCACGGCGCCCTCCGACCGAGGGAAGAACTCGTACCAGGAGCCGACGCCGGCCCGGGTGCGTTCGACCAGCACGGTCCGGGATTCCGAGACCGATTCGAGCCCGGCCATCGGGCGCACGGCGGCCGCGGCAGCCAGCTTCGGGCTGCTGAGCACTTCGAAGCGGGCGGCGACGGACTTGGCCGGGTCGACGAGGGACTTCGCGGCCGCGGTGAACGTGCGCCGCTCGTTCAGAGGGCGGGTCTTGACGGCGCTCTCACGGATGAGCAGCTCAGAGCCGATCAGGAACATGAGTTCCACATCGACCTCGGCGGGGATCTTCAGCGAGGCGTTGTGCCGCCAGGTGGCCCAGTCGTCGGCGTAGGCGCGCACGCGGTAGGTCCAGCGGCCCTGGGTTCCGAGGGTGACGAGGCTCTCCCAGCGGTCGGTTCCGGGGGAGTTCAGGGACATCGGATGCTGCGACTCGGTTCCATCGGGAGCGGTCAGCAGCAGCATGACGCCGATGAGGTCGTGCCCCTCCCTGAACGCGGTCGCGGCGAACGGAACCGCTTCGCCCACGAACGCCTTCGCGGGCCAAAGGTCGTCGTTTAATTGAGGGGACAGATCGAGGATCGGGATACGGCCGATCCGAGGTTCTGCCGGGACTGTCGTCTGGACTTCCTGAACCGCGCCGAGGGTTTCAGGAGCCGCACCTGTGCGTTTTACTGTCTTAGCCACCTACTGACCGTAGCGCGGATCGGGGGTGTATTGCTGCCTCTATTCACCCGCCGGACACGTCACGCACCTAGGCTGAGGATGTGAAAGCGATCCGCAAATTTACCGTCCGAACCGTGCTGCCCGAGTCGCTCGCCGCGCTCGACGAGCTTGCCGGCAACCTGCGCTGGTCCTGGCATGAGCCGACCCGCCAGTTGTTCGAGCACATCGCCCCCGAATTGTGGCGTGAGAGCGGTACCGACCCGGTCGCGTTGCTGGGGGCCGTCGACACGGCCCGCCTCGAAGCGCTCGCCCAGGACAACGACTACGTGGCGTGGGCGAACGCCACCCGCGACGAGCTGCGCGACTACCTCGAGAAGCCCCGCTGGTACCAGGGGCTCGAGGGCGACAAGCCGGCATCGATCGCCTATTTCTCCCCGGAGTTCGGCATCGCCGCCGCGTTGCCGCAGTACTCGGGCGGCCTCGGCATCCTCGCCGGCGACCACCTGAAGAGCGCCTCGGACCTTGGCGTGCCGCTGGTCGGTGTTGGCCTCTTCTACCGTGCCGGGTACTTCAGCCAGGCCATCTCACCCGACGGCTGGCAGCTGGAGAGCTACCCGCTGCTCGACCCCGACGGCCTGCCGCTGTCGGTGCTGCGCCGGGCCGACGGCTCGCCCGTGCAGGTCTCCCTCGCACTTCCCGACGACCGAACCCTGCACGCGCGGGTCTGGCAGGCGATGGTCGGCCGCATCCGGCTCTTGATGCTCGACACCGACATCCCCGAGAACACCGACGACCTGCGACTGGTCACCGACCGCCTGTACGGCGGCGGCGGCGAACACCGTCTGCTGCAGGAGCTGCTGCTCGGCATCGGCGGCGCGCGCGCCGTGAAGAAGTGGAGCAGCCTCAACGGCCAGGCCGACCCTGAGGTGTTCCACACCAACGAGGGTCACGCCGGTTTCCTCGGCCTCGAACGCATCTCCAGCCTGATCGGCGAGGGGCTCAGTTTCTCGGAGGCGCTGCAGGTGGCCCGGGCCGGAACGGTGTTCACGACCCACACGCCGGTCGCCGCCGGCATTGACCGGTTCGAGCGCAGCCTGGTGCGGCGCTACTTCGAGACCGACCTGCTTCCGGGCGTCGCCGTCGACGACCTCCTCGCCCTCGGCGCGGAGAACTTCGAGGATGGCAACCCGGACGTCTTCAACATGGCCCTGATGGGCCTGCGACTGGGGCAGCGCGCCAACGGCGTCTCGAAGCTGCACGGCGAGGTCAGCAGGGTGATGTTCAAGGGTCTATGGCCCGGTTTCGACGCCGACGACGTGCCGATCGCCTCGATCACGAACGGTGTGCACGCCCCCACCTGGACCGACCCGGCCCTTCTCGCGCTCGCGCAGAGCCGACTGGGCACCAGCGACACGTCCGCCGCCGATTGGGCGTCGCCCGCCGTGTCCGACACGGATCTGTGGCAGGTGCGCGGCCAGATGCGCCTGCAGTTCGTCGAGGACGCCCGCCGACGGATCGCCGCGGCCTGGGAGGGGCAGAACCCGGGCGGCATCGTGCCGTCCTGGATCGGGCGGGTCTTCGACCCGAACGTTCTCACGATCGGGTTCGCCCGCCGCGTGCCGACCTACAAGCGTCTGACCCTGATGCTGCACGACCCCGAGCGGTTGCGCGCGCTGCTGCTGCACTCCGAACACCCGATCCAAATCGTAATCGCGGGCAAATCGCATCCGGCCGACGAGGAGGGCAAGCGCCTGATCCAGAGGATCGTGCAGTTCGCGGCCGACCCGGCGCTGCGCACCAAGATCGCGTTCCTGCCCGACTACAACATCGGTATGGCCCAGCTGATGTACCCAGGCACGGATGTCTGGCTCAACAATCCGCTGCGCCCGCTCGAGGCGTGCGGCACGTCCGGCATGAAGGCGGCCCTGAACGGCGCCCTCAACCTGTCGATCCTCGACGGCTGGTGGCCGGAATACTACGACGGCAACAACGGTTGGGCGATCCCCACCGCAGACGCCGCCGGTGACGCGGCCGAACGTGACCGGCTCGAGGCGGACGCGCTGTACGAGCTGATCGAGCACCAGGTCGCACCGAAGTTCTACGACCGCAACGCCGACGGAGTGCCCGAACGCTGGGTCTCCTCGATTCGGCAGTCGCTCGCGAAGCTCTCACCGGAACTCAACGCCGGTCGGATGGTGCGCCAGTACGTGCAGGAGCTGTACCGGCCTGCCGGCACGGCCGAGGCCCGCCTGTCCGAGAACAACTACCGGGCCGCCCGGGAATTGGCCGCCTGGAAGGGGCGGATCGTCTCGGCCTGGCCCGGCGTAGCCGTGACCCACGTCGAATCCGGCGGCGTCGCCTCGGTGCCGCAGGTCGGCGACGAACTGCACCTCCGCGCACACGTGCAGCTGAACGGTCTTGCGCCCGAGGACGTCACCGTCGAGGTCGTCTACGGCAAGAGCCTCGCCAATGACGACCTGAGTGATGTCAGTACCCTGCCGCTCAATACGGAACCGTTCGGGACCGGTGCGACGGATGCCAGCTCGCCGACGCTCTTCACCGGCACGATAGAACTCGACCGTGGCGGCGCATTCGGCTACACCGTGCGGGTCGTGCCGCGCAACGAGCTCCTGGTGAGCCCCGCCGAGATGGGTCTGATCGCCGTCGCCGGCTAGCGCTGACCGGCCTCACGAAAAAGCACCTTCGTTCCGACGGGGGTGTTTTTTCGTGCGGTTACGGGCGTGCGATCGCCGCGAAGACCGCGGAGGCTGCCCGGGCCAGATCGGCCGGTGTCAGCTCGATGTCGAAGCCGCGGCGCCCGCCGGAGACGAAGACGGTGTCGAACGTCAGGGCGCTCGCGTCGACCACGGTCGTGAGCCGGCTCTTCTGACCGATCGGGCTGATGCCGCCCACCACGTAGCCGGTCTTGCGCTCGGCGAGCGACGGGTCTGCCATCACGGCTTTCTTTGCACCCACGGCGGTGGCCAGGGCCTTGAGGTCGAGCTGGCCGGTGACCGGCACGACGCCGACGACCAGCCGGCCGTCGACATCCGTCAGCAGGGTCTTGAACACCCGGCCGGCGGCGACGCCGAGTTTCTCCGCCGCTTCCAGGCCGAAACTCGTCGACGACGCCTCGTGCGGGTAGACGTGCGGGGTGAACGGGATGCCGGCGCGCACGAGCGCCACCGTCGCCGGAGTTCCGGCGCTTCCCTCCACCCGTTTGGCCACGGTCAGCGGCCCCCGGTCCGGTTGCCCATGCTTCGTGCGCCCACGCTCAGTGCGCCCGGAGCAGCTGCATCGAGGCGGCCGGAACGAGGAACTGGTCGCCGGGGGCGTGCTCGATGACGGCGTCGCTCAGGTCGTCGTGGCTGGAATCCCAGAGCAGCGAGTACGAGGTGACGCCCGCGTGCAGGGGCAGCGTCACCGTCACCTCTTCCTCACGACCCTGCACGATCAGCAGGATTCGGTTGAAATCCTCGTGCTCCGGGGTGCTCGCCGCCAGGTACTGCAGAGTGCGCTCATCGGACGAGTGCCAGTCGTCCTCGGACATGGACCGGCCCTCCGCGTTGTACCAGTCCATTTCGCTGGCGCTGAGGGTCGTCTCGCCGGGGCGTCCGAACCGCACCGGGCGCAGCGCCGGGTTCTCGCGGCGCAGCTGGAGCAGGCGCCGGGTTACCCGGTGCAGGTCCTCCTGCCAGTCGTCGAGGTCCCAGTTCAACCAGGTGAGCTCACTGTCGTGGCAGTAGGCGTTGTTGTTGCCGCGCTGGCTGCGACCGAATTCGTCGCCCGCGGTGATCATCGGCACACCGGCCGACAGCAGCAGGGTCGCGAGCAGGTTGCGCATGGCCTTGCGCCGGGCGGTCAGGATGTCCCGGTCTCGGGTCGGGCCCTCCGCGCCGTGGTTGAACGAGTTGTTGGAGTCGGTGCCGTCGCGGTTCGACTCCCCGTTGCCGACGTTGTGCTTGACGTTGTACGAGGTCAGGTCGGCCATCGTGAAACCGTCGTGGGCCGTGATGAAGTTGAGCGAGGCGAGCGGGCCGCGCTCCCGGGAGAATGTGTTCGCGGAACCTGCCAGGCGGGTCGCGAAGCGCCCGATCCCGCTCCCGGCGTGCCCGTCGCGGGCGGCCGCCAGGTCGGTCAGCCAGAACGAACGCATGCGGTCGCGGTAGCGGTCGTTCCACTCGGTCCAGCCGTCCGGGAAATTGCCGGTCTGCCAGCCGCCCATCCCGATGTCCCAAGGCTCGGCGATCAGCTTGACCGTCGAGAGTTCCGGGTCGGCCGTGATCGAGGCGAGCAGTGGGCTGTCCGCCTGAAAGTCGACGTTCTCGTCCCGGGCGAGCGTGGCCGACAGGTCGAAGCGGAAACCGTCGATCTGCACCTCGTTCGCCCAGTAGCGCAGAGAGTCGAGCACGAGCCGGCGGGGAACGTCGTGGGAGACGTTCAGGGTGTTGCCGCAACCCGTGACGTCGATGTATCCGCCGGCGCTGTTCTGCCGGTAGTAGGCGGCGTTGTCGATGCCGCGGAGGCTGCTGACGGGGCCGTTCGGGCCCTCCTCGGCGGTGTGGTTGTAGACCACGTCCAGGATGACCTCGAGGCCGGCCTCGTGCAGGAGCTTGACCATGCCCTTGAATTCCCGGAGCACCGCTTCGGGACCGGCGGCCTGGGACTTCTGGGTGGCGTAGTCGGCGTGCGGTGAAAAGAAGTTGAAGGTGTTGTAACCCCAATAATTGCTCAGACCCTGCTTGAGCAGGCGCTGCTCGGACACGAATGCCTGCACCGGCAGCAGTTCGACGCTGGTCACGCCGAGGTTCTTCAGGTAGCCGATGGTCGACTCGTGGGCAAGGCCCGCATAGGTGCCGCGGAGGTTCGCCGGCACCGAAGGGCTGAGGTTGGTGAGGCCGCGAACGTGGGCCTCGTAGACCACGGTGTGGTCCAGAGCGATCCTCGGTTTGACCGAACCGGCCCAGTCGAAATCGCCATCGACTACGGAAGACTGCCACTGGTCGGGACCGACCCGCACGAGTCCCCGGGAATAGGGTTCGACCAGTGTCTTCTCGGGGTGGAAGGAGTTGCGGGGGGCGGCGGGACCAGAGACGCGGATGCCGTAGCGGCGTCCGGGGGAGAGGGTTCGAGAGTGTCCGGACCAGACGCCGTGCTCATCCTTGACCATGGGCACGGTCTTGATGATCCAATGGGGGTCGGTGGCGTCGAAGATGCACAGGTCGATGGCGTCGGCGGTCTCCGACCACACGCGGAGTTCGCCGCCGTGGGTCGTGACTCGCACGCCGAGGCTGTGCAGGGGATCAGGCGGGGTCATGCGTTCTAGAGTAATGAGTGCAGAAGCCGTGTATTACCACCCGGAGAACCGCCGGTGGGACCCGGCGAAACTCGAGCGAGCGCGAAAGGAGTGAGATGGCGATCTATCTGGACCATGCGGCAACCACCCCCATGCTGCCCGAAGCCATTGACGCCTACGTTCGGGCGATGGGGGTGGTGGGCAATCCCGCATCCGTTCACAGTCAGGGTCAGAACGCGAAACGGATGCTCGAGGAGGCCCGCGAGCAGGTCGCCGCCAGCCTCGGCTGCGACCCGATCGAGGTAGTCTTCACCGGCGGCGGCACCGAGGCGATCAACCTCGGCATCAAGGGGCTGTTCTGGGCCAGGCAGCCGCGCACCCGCATCCTCGTTCCCGGCGGCGAGCACCACGCCACCATGGACACGGTCGAGTGGCTCGAACGCCACGAGGGGGCCGTGGTCGAGTGGCTGCCGCTGGACGCCGTCGGCCGGATCGACCTGTCAGCGGTTGCCCAATCCATCGCCGCGAACCCCGACGACATCGCCCTGGTCACCTGTCTCAGCGCCAACAACGAGGTCGGGACCCTGCAACCGGTCGCCGAGGTGGCCGCGCTCGCCGCGGCGTACGGCATCCCGGTGCACGTCGACGCGGTGGCGGCGTACGGTCACGTTCCGATCGATTTCCACGCCCTCAGCCAGGCCGGCGTGGCCGCGCTCAGCGTCTCGGCGCACAAGATCGGCGGCCCGGTCGGGATCGGGGCGCTCGCCCTCGCGCGCCGGGCCACGGTCGAGCCGCTGCTGCACGGCGGCGGGCAGCAGCGTCAGGTACGCAGCGGCACTCAGGACGTCGCGGCGGCCGTGGCGTTCGCGGTCGCGGCCAACGCCCTGCACGACCTTCAGGCCGAGAACGCGCGGATCTCCGCGCTGCGCGAGCGCCTCGTCGTCGGCGTCTCCGCGGCCGTGCCCTCCGCTGTGGTGAACGGCGACCCGGACCCGCAAAACCATCTGCCGGGCACCGCGCATTTCAGCTTCCCGGGCTGCGAGGGTGACTCGCTCCTGTTCCTGCTCGACGTGGCGGGCATCTCGGTGTCCACGGGGTCCGCCTGCCAGGCGGGCGTGCCCGAGCCCTCCCACGTGCTGCGCGCCATGGGCCGCAGCGAAGTGGAGGCGCGCGGCGCCCTGCGGATCACCCTCGGCCGCACCAACACCGAGGCCGACGTCGACGCTCTGCTCGCCGCCCTCCCGGCCGCCCACGCCCGGGCGGCCCGGGCCGGCCTGGCCGACCGGATGCCGGGCCGCTGAGCCGCGCCGCGGCATCCGCGCTCTGCTGCACGTTGTCGCTCCTCACCCGCCGCGCGGCTGACGTGGTGGTGCTGGACGCCGTGGACCTACACGTGTAAGGTATTTCTTACAGGTAAATGGATGTCGAGGGGAGCGTGAGCACGATGACGCTCGACGAGGAGATCGCCCGGCTGTCCGCACTCGCCAACCCGCACCGGTTCCGCATTATCGCCCTGCTGGCGGAGGAGTCCCTCCATGTGAGTGAGCTCGCCCGTCGGCTGGGGATGTCCCGGGCACTGTTGTATATGCACCTGCAACGACTCGAATCGGCCGGTTACGTGACCGGGCACCTCGAACTCTCCGACGACGGCAAGGCCCTGAAATTTTTCGAGGTCGTTTCGTTCGAGGTCACCACCAACGTCGCACGCATCGTTGCGGCGGTCGCAGCCGATACAGAAAGCACACACTGATGGACAACATTCCCTGGTTCGCCTGGATCGCCATTGTCGGCATCATCGCCGGAGTCACATCGAGCATCGTGGCGGCCGCGCTGCGGTCGCGCGAGAAGCAGGCGGAGTTCGCCGGAGCGGCGGACCTGCGCGGCCTCGTCGAGCAGAGCACCGCGAGCAATCAGGCCGTGCTGGACCGGCTCGCACTGCTGGAGCTCCGCCTCGACTCGATCGAGCGAACCCTGACCGATATCCCCTGACCGATATCCCCTGGCCCTGGCCCTGGCCCTGGCCTTGGCCTTGGCTGGTGCCGCGGGCATCCGTCGTCGCTCGTCCCGGCCCATCGTTCCGTTGCGCGGGGGCTGGGCGGGGGCTGCGCGGGGGCGCTCACCCGATTACACTCGTCAGGTGAAGGTTTTGGCAGCAATGAGCGGTGGGGTGGACTCCGCCGTCGCCGCAGCCCGCATGGTCGAGGCGGGACACGAGGTGGTCGGGGTGCACCTGGCCCTCAGCCGGATGCCCGGAACCCTGCGGACCGGCAGCCGCGGCTGCTGCACGGTTGAAGACTCGATGGATGCCCAGCGGGCGGCCAACATCATCGGCATCCCGTACTACGTCTGGGACTTCTCCGAGCGGTTCAAGCTCGACGTGGTTGACGACTTCATCGCCGAATATGCCGCCGGCCGCACCCCGAACCCCTGCATGCGCTGCAACGAGCGGATCAAGTTCGCCGCCCTGCTCGAAAAAGCCCTCGACCTGGGCTTCGACGCCGTCGCCACCGGTCACTACGCCACGATCGTGACGGATGCCGACGGCAACCGAGAGCTGCACCGCGCCAGCGCCTGGGCCAAGGACCAGTCCTATGTGCTCGGCGTGCTCACCCAGGACCAACTGGCGCACTCGATGTTCCCGCTCGGCGCGACGCCGTCCAAGGCCGAGGTGCGAGCGGAGGCCGCGGCGCGCGGTTTCTCGGTGGCGAACAAGCCCGACTCCTACGACATCTGCTTCATCCCCGACGGCGACACCCGAGGCTGGCTGGCCGAGCGCGTGCCCCCGGCGACCGGAGACATCCTCGACCGGGACGGCAACACCCTGGGCACGCACGAGGGGGCGGCCGCGTTCACCGTCGGGCAGCGCAAGGGGCTGCAGATCGGCACCCCGGCGGCCGACGGCAAGCCCCGGTTCGTCCTCGAGGTGCGCCCGATCTCCAACACCGTCGTCGTCGGGCCGAAAGAGGCGCTCGCGATCAAGAAGATCGCCGGCACGAAGTTCACCTGGTGCGGCGTGGCCCCCGCACACCCGGAGATCGCCTTCGGCTGCGACGTGCAGATCCGCGCCCACGCCGACCCGGTTCCCGCCGTGGCCCAGATCGTTCCGCTCGAGGCCGGCTCGTCCGCCGAGACCAGCGCGAGCCGCGGGAGCGGCGCCACCACCGAGCTCGTCATCATCCCGAGCGAGCCGCTCACCGGCGTCGCACCCGGGCAGACCGCCGTCGTCTACCTCGGCACCCGCGTGCTTGGGCAGTGCACGATCGACCGCACGGTCAGTGCCGTCGAGAGCGCCGTCGAGAGTGCCGTCGCCGCCGCTGATGCCGTCGCCGTCGATGCATAGCCCGGCGTCCGACCCGGCGGCAGACGCGCCCCTGCACATCGCCGCGGCCGAGGTCTCCGACCTGACCCAGCGCATCCTGGAAGCACGGGACGCGTACTACGACCGCAACGAGGCCGTCATCACCGACGCGGAGTACGACGCGTCGGTGCGCCGCCTCGCCGAGCTCGAGCGGGAATTCCCCGAGCTGGCCAGTCAGGACAGCCCGACCCAGACCGTGGGCGGCCGCGCCGAGACCAGCCTGTTCGATCCGGTGCAGCATGCCGAACGCATGCTCAGCCTCGACAACGTCTTCTCGCTCGACGAATTCGGCCTCTGGGCCGCGAAGGTCGAACGGGACGCCGGGCGGCCCGTGCACTACCTCTGCGAGCTCAAAATCGACGGACTCGCGATCAACCTGCGCTACGAGCAGGGGGTGCTGGTCAGCGCCGCCACCCGCGGCGACGGGGTGGTCGGCGAGGACGTCAGTGAGAACGTCGCCTGGGTGCCCGGCATTCCGAGAAAACTGCGGGGCACCGGGCATCCGGCCCTGATGGAGGTTCGCGGTGAAGTGTTCTTCCCGGTCGCCGAATTCCTCGAGCTCAACGCGCAGCAGGTCGCCGCCGGCGAACGCGTTTTCGCGAATCCGCGCAACGCGGCGGCCGGCTCCCTGCGCCAGAAGGCCGAGGGTAAGGCCGCGGAACCGCTGCGCCTGATGCGGGCCAGGCTCGGCCGGCTCCGGATGCTGGTGCACGGCATCGGCGCGTGGGCCACCCCGCCGGTTGCGTCCCAATCCGGCGTCTACGAGCTGTTGCAGGGCTGGGGTCTGCCCACCAGCAGCTACTACCGGGTGGAACCCTCCGCGGCTCTCGCGGCGGATTTCATCGCGTACTACGGCGAGCACCGCGCCAGCGTCGACCACGAGATCGACGGCATCGTGATCAAGGTCGACGAGTTGGCCCTGCATGCCGAACTTGGTGCCACCAGCCGGGCGCCGCGCTGGGCGATCGCCTACAAATACCCGCCCGAACAGGTCAACACCAGGCTGCTCGACATCGTCGTCAGCGTCGGCCGGACCGGCCGGGCCACGCCGTTCGCCGTGATGAAGAAGGTGCGGGTCGCCGGTTCCGAGGTGCGCCAGGCCACCCTGCACAACCAGGACGTGGTCCAGGCCAAGGGCGTCCTGATCGGCGACATCGTCGTGCTGCGCAAGGCCGGCGACGTCATCCCCGAGGTGCTCGGCCCGGTGGTCGAGCTGCGCGACGGCACCGAGCGAGCCTTCGTCATGCCGGTGAACTGCCCGGAGTGCGGCACGCCGCTCGCCCCGACCAAGGAGGGCGACATCGACCTCCGCTGCCCGAACGCGCGCAGCTGCCCGGCTCAGGTGCGCGGCCGGGTCGAGCACATCGGCTCCCGCGGCGCCCTCGACATCGAGGTGCTCGGCGAGGTGGCCGCCGCCGCTCTCACCCAGCCCACCCGTCCGGCGGAGCCGCCCCTGCCCACCGAGGCCGGCCTGTTCGACCTCACCCTCGACGACCTGCTGCCGATCGAGGTCATCGTGCGGGACGCCGAGACCGGGTTGGCCAAGGAAGAGGATGACGGCTCCGTGCGACTGCGCACGCCGTTCCGGCGCAACCCTACGGCCGCCGAGAAGAAGGAGGGCGTCGAGGGACCGCAGGCGTCGTCGAGTGCGCAGAAGCTCCTGCGCGAGATCGAGCTGGCGAAGACCAAGCCGCTGTGGCGGCTTTTGGTGGCCCTCAACATCCGTCACGTCGGGCCGGTGGCGGCGCGCGCCCTGGCCGGCCACTTCGGTTCCCTCAAGCTGATCCGGGCCGCGTCCCGCGAGGAGCTCGCGGAGGTCGACGGGGTAGGCGGCATCATCGCCGACGCCATCATCGCGTGGTTCGAGGTGGACTGGCACCAGGGCATCGTGGAGCAGTGGACGCTGGCCGGCGTTCAGTTCCGCATATCGGGACATCCCGGTCCGGGAGCCGCTGCGGCGGCAGGGGGAGTGCTGGCCGGGCTCACGGTGGTGGCCACCGGCTCGATCGAGGGCTACACCCGGGAAGAGGCGCAGGAGGCGATCATTTCCGCCGGGGGCAAATCCGCCGGGAGCGTGTCGAAGAATACCGACTTCGTGGCCGCCGGTCCGGGCGCGGGGTCGAAGCTGGCCAAGGCGGAGGCGCTCGGCCTGCGGATCCTCGACGCCGCCGAATTCCACCAGCTGGTCACGAGCGGCCCCGAGTCCCTGGCCGAGACCACGGCCGACGCCGACGCCGACCCGGCTTGATTCAACGGCTCTCCTCGCCCGGTACCTCTGACGCGTTGACCCAACCGAGCACCATCCGGGTGAACAAATCCACATCCTCGATGCTCCAGACATGGTGCATGCCGGGTGCGGTCCAGGTGCGAGTCTGCGGCAGGTGGGCGAGCAGCGCGGGAAAGCTGTCCCGGACGACGCGGGACTCCCGTTCGCCCGCCACCGCCAGCAGGGGGCCGCGGTAGTCCTGCAGCCTCTCCGGGACGCCGCCGCGGTTCACCTCGGCGAAGACGCGCCGGGCATTGTCGGTTCGGAGACTCAGACCGTGTTCCACGAAGAGGTCGACCGCGTCGGAGGGCAGGCCGAATGCCTTCGCCTGGGCCCGCCAGTACCAGGGGCGGTGCCAGAGCCGCAGTTGCATCGTGCTCAGGAGACGGGCCGTGCCGTGCACCCCGGTGAGCGGCACGCCGGACACCAGGCACGAGTGCAGCAGTCCCGGGTGCCGGGCCATGACGTGCGTGGCCACCAGGCCGCCCAGGGACAGCCCCACCAGATGGGCCCGGCCGCCGCGCGCGTGCGCGGCGATGATGCCGGCCACATCGTCGGCGGTCTGACCGAGGGAAAGCCAGTCCTCTCCGGCCCGGTCACCGAAACCGGGCAGGTCGGGCGTGAGCAGGTGCCGGTCGGTCATTCCCTCCACCTGCGGTCTCCAGGACCACGAGGCGACGCTGCCGCCGTGCAGGAACATGATCGTGTCGGTCCCCGTGGTGTCAACGCCGTGCTGCAGGGGATAGCGGGATTCCAGACGGCGGCGGGGAGGGCTCATCCGAGGGCTTCCTTCGTCTCGACCAGCCACGCGAGTTCCGCTTCGGCGTGGAGGATTCCGTTCCGCAGCGTTGCGAAGCGCAGCCTGCGTCCGAGGTCGTCCGGGGCACGATCATCGGGCTCGCGGTGGGCCTGCTCCTGCTCGGCGACGGAACGCAGTGCGGCCACCATCGCGGTGGCCTGGCCGCGCCGCGCCCGCAGCAGTGCCCGGGTGGCCGGCACCCCCAGGGTGCCGACGAAGAACATCCGCATCAGGAACGCGTCGTGCGAGGTTTCGGGTTCCAACGGCGCCCGCAGCCAGTCGCCCAGAGCCGCCCGGCCGGCCGAGGTGATGTGGTGCTCGCGCCGATCGGGGCGTCCCTCCTGCGGAATGACCTCGACGTCGGCGAGTCCGTCGGCGACCAGTGCCGCCAGCGTGCGGTAGATCTGGGATTGGTCGGCGGACCAGAAATGGGCGACGGATGCCTCGATGCTCTTTTTGAGGTCGTATCCCGTCATCGGTGCGAGGTCCAGGATCCCGAGGAGGGCGATTTTCAGCGACATGTTTATATAAGATCACACCTATACAGGATAATGCAAGTATCAATTTTGGCGCAATTGACCCTCGATCGGGGGTCTCCCGGACCCGCTGTGGGGGCACGGCCGCACCATCCGTTTCAGTAGTCTGGAGACGCAATGCTTGTCTGTTAGGGGCCGGGTTGTTTTGCTACTCGGTGTTCGTGAGGGGACGTGCCCAGGTTTGCTGTTAGAAGCGGCGGTTCTAACGCTCTCTCTGGCTCTCAATGGAGTCAGTGAGACCTCTGGCGCGCTCGCTCTCAGCACCACAGTCCAGGGCCAACCGGTGCCGAACCGGGGCGCCGAACCCGCCGCGGCGGAACCGTTGTGGCTGAACCTGTCGGCGCGCACCGGCACGTCGGTCGGGGTACCCGGCGCCGGCGACCCGCGGGTTTCCGCGCAGCCGATCGCATCCGTGCCGAGGTCCGCCACGGTCGCCACGGTCGAATCCGTGCGGGGGTTGACCGGAGCCAGCCTGCTGGCCGGGCTGTCCACCCTCTCCGTGGCCGACCTGGCCGCGTTCGTGGAGCAGGCCCCCGGCCAGATCGACGCCCTGTTGACGGCACCGCCCGCAGCCTCCGCGGTGGCCGGCCTCTGGACGGAACTCGGCGCTTCCGAGCGTTCGTCGCTGCTGGCTGCCGCACCCAAGCTCGTGGGCAACCTGGAGGGCGTCCCCTTCCGGGAGCGGGGCAGGGCCAACGCCCGCTACCTCACGCAGAGCCTGGCCGACGTTACCCAGCGGCTGTCCGACGCGACCGACGACAGCGAGCGCACGCTGCTCAACCGAGAACTCGCCGTCCTGACCCAGGTCAAGGCGGCACTGAGCACCCCCGACGGCGCCCCGCGCCGTTCCTTGATCCTCCTCGACCCCGCAGGCGGCGGGCGTGCCGCAATCGCCCTCGGCAACCCGGACACCGCCGAATTCGTCACCTATCTGGTACCCGGCATGAACTACACCGTGGAGCAGCAGATCGCCAACTGGGCCGACACCGCAGACGCCGTGTACACGGAACAGATCGCGGTGCTGCGCGGGGGGGCGCCGTCCGGGCACGCCCTGACCGGCGGCATCCGCGCCGCCGGCGTCGCCACGATCGCCTGGATCGGCTACGAGGCCCCCACCGTGTTCACCGTGGGCGGGACGGGCCTCGCGGAGGTCGGCGCCGACTTCCTGGAGCAGTCGGCTTTAGGCATCGCGGCCGACCGAGGCACGCGTCGGCCCTTTGTTTCGGTGCTCGCACACTCGTACGGGTCGACCGTGGCGCTCACGGCGCTGGCCCGCGGCACGTTCGGGGTGGACGCCCTGGTGCTGGTGGGGTCCCCGGGCAGCCAGGTGCAGTCCGTCGACAGCCTGAGCGTCGCGCCGGGCAGTGTCTATGTGGGCAGCGCCGACTGGGACCCGACCGTGAACAGCGCTTTCTTCGGCAGCGATCCCGGCGCGGATTCCTACGGAGCGAACACCCTCGGCGTGTCCGGCGGGAACGATCGGATCACCGGCTCCTGGCTGAACGGATCGGTCGGCCACAACGCCTACTTCGACGTTGGAAGCGAGTCCCTGCACAACATGGCGTTGATCGGAACCGGCAACGCGGATCTTGTCACCGACGGCTCCGAATAGAATTGGGGAATCCACCCCCGACGATCGTACGGAGCAACATGTCTGAAATCACGGCCGAGCAGGTTGCCCATTTGGCCAACCTTGCCCGGATCGACCTCAGCTCGGAGGAGATCGCCCGCCTCACGACCGAACTCGGTCAGATCGTTGACTCGGTCGCGAAGGTAGCCGAAGTGGCCACGCCGGATGTGCCGGCGACGAGCCACCCGATGCCGCTGACCAATGTCTTCCGCGCCGACACGGTGGTCCCCTCGCTCACGGTCGAACAGGCGCTCTCCGGGGCTCCCGACCGGGACGGCGACAAGTTCCGCGTGCCCGCAATCCTGGACGAGGAGTAAACCATGACCAACGTGATCAAGTTGTCCGCCGCCGACCTCTCGGGTCTGCTTGTCGAACGGTCCATCAGCTCCGTCGAGGTGACCCAGGCCCACCTGGACCAGATCGCGGCCGTCGACACCGGTGTGCACGCGTTCCTCCACGTGGCCGGCGAGGCCGCGCTCGCCGCCGCAGCCCGCGTCGACGCCCGGCGTGCCGCCGGCGAGGTGCTCGGGCCGCTCGCCGGGGTTCCGATCGCCATCAAGGACGTGCTCGCCACCATCGACATGCCCTCGACCGCCGGTTCCAAGATCCTCGAGGGCTGGATCCCCCCATACGACGCCACCGTGGTCAGGCGCGTGCGCGACGCCGGGCTGATTCTGCTCGGCAAGACCAACATGGACGAGTTCGCGATGGGCTCGTCGACCGAATTCTCCGCCTACGGCCCGACGCACAACCCGTGGGACTTCGACCGGATCCCCGGCGGCTCCGGCGGTGGCTCCGCGGCCGCGGTCAGCTCCTTCGAGGCGCCGCTGGCACTCGGCAGCGACACCGGCGGCTCGATCCGCCAGCCGGCCGCCGTCACCGGCTCGGTCGGCGTCAAGCCCACCTACGGCGGTGTGTCACGCTACGGCTCGATCGCTCTCGCATCCTCGCTCGATCAGGTCGGCCCGGTGACCCGCACGGTGCTCGACGCCGCCCTGCTGCACGACGTGATCGGCGGGCACGACCCGCTCGACTCGACGTCGCTCACGGACACCTGGCCCTCGATGGCGGCCGCCGCACGCGCCGGCCTCGCCGACGGGGCGCTCACGGGGGTGCGGGTCGGCGTGATCAAGGAGCTGAGCGGCGACGGATTCCAGGCCGGAGTCGCGCAGCGCTTCACCGAGACCCTCACGCTGCTTTCCGCGGCGGGCGCCGAGATCGTCGAGATTTCCGCCCCCAGCTTCGAGTATGCGATCGCTGCCTACTATCTGATCCTCCCGGCGGAGGCGTCGAGCAACTTGGCGCGCTTCGACTCGGTGCGCTTCGGAATCCGGGTCAACCCGGAAGACGGCCCGCTGACCAGCGAACGGGTCATGGCGGCCACGCGCGACGCGGGCTTCGGCCCCGAGGTCAAACGCCGCATCATTCTCGGCACCTACGCCCTCAGTGCCGGCTACTACGACGCCTACTACGGCAGCGCGCAGAAGGTGCGCACGCTGATCCAGCGCGACTTCGACGCGGCCTTCGCGAAGGTCGACGTGCTGGTGTCGCCGAGTGCGCCGACCACCGCGTTCAAGTTCGGCGAGAAGATGGCCGACCCGATGGCCATGTACCTCAACGACGTCACCACGATCCCGGCCAACCTTGCCGGGGTCCCCGGCATGAGCCTGCCGATGGGACTCGCGCCCGAGGACGGCCTGCCGGTCGGCCTGCAGATCATGGCGCCCGCGAAAATGGATGCCCGTCTCTACAGCTTCGGAGCCGCCGTCGAGGCGCTGCTCGAAGCATCCTGGGGGCACACCCTCCTCAGCCGGGCGCCGGAACTGGCGCCGAGTGACATGTTTGCCGGCACAGCGTTTACAAGCACAGAGGGAGCCGTCTGATGAAGAAGGCCGAACTGATGGACTACGACAAGGCTCTGGAGCTGTTCGAGCCGGTGCTCGGCTTTGAGGTGCACGTCGAGCTCAACACCAAAACAAAGATGTTCTGCGGCTGCGCGAACGAGTTCGGCCAGGGTGCCAACACCAACACCTGCCCCACCTGCCTGGGTCTGCCCGGAGGGCTGCCGCAGGTGAACGCGAAGGCCATCGAATCGAGCATCCGTTTGGGGCTCGCCCTCGGCTGTGAGATCGCGGAGTACTCGCGGTTCGCCCGCAAGAACTACTTCTACCCGGACACCGCGAAGAACTTCCAGACTTCGCAGTATGACGAGCCGATCGCGTTCAACGGTCAGCTCACGATCGAACTCGAAAGCGGACGCCTGGTCACGGTCGACATCGAGCGCGCTCACATGGAGGACGACGCCGGCAAGCTCACCCACGTGGGTGGGGCGACCGGTCGCATCCAGGGTGCCGACTACTCGCTGGTCGACTACAACCGCGGCGGAGTGCCGCTGGTCGAGATCGTCACCCAGATGATCGAGGGCGGCGAGGCGGACTCACCCGAGATCGGCCGCACCTACGTTGCCGCCATCCGCGAGATCGTGAAGGCGCTCGGCGTCTCCAACGCCCGGATGGAAGAGGGCAACGTGCGTTGCGACGCGAACGTGTCCCTGCGCCCGCGCGGCTCGAACGTGCTCGGTACGCGCACCGAGACCAAGAACGTGAACTCGCTGCGTTCGGTCGAGCGGGCCGTGCGGTACGAGATCCAGCGTCAGGCTGCCCTGCTGCACGCCGGTGGAACCATCACCCAGGAGACCCGGCACTGGCATGAGGACACCGGCATCACCTCGGCCGGTCGGCCCAAGTCCGACGCCGACGACTACCGGTACTTCCCGGAGCCCGACCTCGTTCCCGTGGCCCCGTCGCGGGAATGGGTGGAAGAACTCCGCGCCACCCTGCCGGAGCCTCCGGCCGCCCGCCGCAAGCGGCTCCAGGCCGATTGGGGCTTCGCCAACCTCGAATTTCAGGATGTCGTCAACTCCGACCTTCTCGACGCCGTCGAGGCAACCATCGCGGCCGGCGCCGCAGCTCAGGCCGCCCGCAAGTGGTGGACCGGCGAGGTTGCCCGCCTTGCGAACGCCTCCGGTGTGTCCGCCGACTCGCTTGTACAGCCGGCGCAGGTCGCCGCACTGATCGAACTCGTCGTGGCCGGAACGCTCACCGACCGCCTGGCCCGACAGGTGCTCGAGGGCGTCATCGGCGGCGAGGGCACTCCGCTCGAGGTCGTCGAGTCCCGCGGTCTCGCGGTCGTCTCGGACGATGGCGCGCTGATCGCGGCGATCGATGAGGCTCTGGCCGCCCAGCCCGACGTACTGGTCAAGATCCGCGACGGCAAGGTTCAGGCTGCTGGAGCCGTGATCGGCGCCGTCATGAAGGCCATGCGCGGACAAGCGGATGCCGCCCGCGTGCGTGAGCTCGTGCTCGAGCGTGCCGGAGCGGCCGAGTAATGGGCCTGCGGAACACGCGCCAACCTGCCGCCGACGGGTACCCCGGTTCCCAGCCGGGTGCCCTCGGTGTGGGAGCGCAGGTCGTGGTGCGCTTGGATCGTGGTCGGTATCCGGACTCCGACGCCGAAGACCCGAGCGGCGTGATCGTGGCGGCCGGAGAACTCCAGGGTGCGGCCCTGTACGCCCCCGTGTCCGGACGGGAAAGCGTATGGGTCGTGGAGTTCGACGAACCCTTCTACGGTCTCGACGGTTCTGGCCCGCACGCGTCGGCTCGGGTGGCGCAGAGCTCGCTCGAAGCCGCCCCCGAGGCGTAACCGTCGTGGAGCAGGAACTGGAGCAGGAGCGCCCGGCGACCGCGCGGGACATCCGTCGCTGGCGCCGCTACCTGGCAGACGAACGGGCCGAAGCGACGGTGTACCGCGACCTCGCCGGTCGCCGTAGCGGCGAGGAGCGCGAGATCCTGCTGGCTCTGGCCGACGCCGAGGGGCGCCACGAGCAGCACTGGCGGCACCTTCTCGGTGACCAGGTCGGAGCCCCGCGCCGGGGCGCGATCCGCACCCGTTTCCTGGGGCTACTGGCCCGCAGGTTCGGATCGGTGTTCGTGCTTGCCCTCGCCCAGCGTGCCGAGGCCCGCTCCCCGTATGACGCCGATGCCGACGCCACCGAGACCATGGCCGCCGACGAGCGCATCCACGAGGAGGTCGTGCGTGGGCTGGCCGCTCGCGGCCGGCAGCGGCTGGCTGGCACGTTCAGGGCCGCGGTCTTCGGGATCAACGACGGCCTCGTCAGCAACCTGGCCCTGGTGCTGGGCATCGGCGCCACCGGAGTGCCCGCCGCCACGATCCTCTTCACCGGTATCGCCGGTCTCCTCGCCGGGGCACTCTCGATGGGTGCCGGCGAATATGTCTCGGTACGGTCCCAGCGTGAGCTGCTCGAAGCCTCAACGCCGAATCCGGCGTCCCGGAACGTGCTGGCCCATCTCGATCTGGCTGCGAACGAGTTGACCCTGGTCTATCGCGCGCAGGGGATGTCGCCGGAGAAGGCCGAAATCCATGCACGCGAGGTTCTGCGCACGGTGGCCATCGCGACCGGCTCGGTCGACGTCAAGAAGACCGGCGGCCTGGCTCCGGCGATCGACGAGCACGAGGCCATCGGCACGGGAATCGGAGCGGCCACGTCGAGTTTCTGCTTCTTCGCCTCCGGGGCGATCCTGCCGGTGCTGCCGTATCTGTTCGGCCTCGACGGGATCACCGCGGTCATCGTGGCCGCCGTGCTCGTGGGGCTCGCCCTGCTGGCCACCGGTGCCATCGTCGGTCTGCTCTCGGGCGGGCCGCCCTGGCGGCGTGCCATCCGTCAGCTCATCATCGGTTTCGGTGCCGCCGGCGTCACCTATCTGCTGGGTCTTCTCTTCGGAACCTCGATCGCCTAACGCGGCTCCCGAGCCGGCCGGTAATTGAGCCGCCCCGGTGGTTGAGCTTGTCGAAACCCAGATCAGAACGGGGCCGGATCGTCCCTGGCCAGCGGTCGAACGGTCGGCTTCGATCCCGGCCGCTTCCCCGGTGGGCGGATGATCGTGGCTGGCTCACTGATGAACGTGCGCCCGGTCGGCGAGGTCCACTTCAGGGTTCCGTCCGGGAGGTGCGTGTAGGTCCACCGGGTCTCTGACTTCAGT